>JAJSLL010000018.1 GCA_026127935.1 Thermoplasmatales archaeon
AGGATGAACTCGTGAATGCCCTGCAAGTCCTCCTACGTCCGCTTTAATCAAACTAATAGTTATCTTCATTTGTACATCACACTTGCCACAGTATATCACTATACACTTACAAATAGTTTCTGAAAATCAATGCTGATGGAACACTTTGATGAAAATTCTTTCAGATAATTTGATCAATGTTTTCTTATTTTAACGTCGTTGCATTTAGAATCTTATGGAGGATGGTTCTTTCACCTTTCTAGCGACTGCTATTGCATACAAAGCGATCAAAGCTACCACGATGATACTACCCACTACAGTCAACACGATGAAAGAAGACTCCAAGAGACCGGTATTTGTTATGGAATCCACTCTGAGAACCCCTCCGAAAGCAGTGGGATACACCATGAAATTCAGGGAGAATATATCCACGGAGAGCAAAGATATGAACACGATCTTATTGCTAACTATAGCTGCAACGTTATTGACGTTGTAGAGGACTGGGATAAGTATCGCAATAACATCCGATACCAGCACATAGGGAGAGAGAGTCCAGTTTCTGAACATAGCGAATGAAAGCGTTGACACAATTATCCCAAATGCCACAAATAAGAGGGATAGCTTGGACAGACTTGGGACCCTGTAGAAAACAGGCGCAAATCCCACTATCAGCAACAAGGCACCAACAATGAAAAGGTATCCAGAAGGCAGGTATAACCAGTTCAGACTGCTGAATCTAAAAGCAGAAAGATTGACGCCATTTCCGCCAATTATTCCGCTCAGTATAACTAGGAGTACTAGTCCAAGAAAAATTGAGGAGAGTGCGTACCCAACATACAGCTTCCTCTCGTCCAACCAACCCCTCTTTCTGATGAACTCTGCAAATGAAATTGTCGAGTTCCTTGCTACGAAGAGGATGAGAAATACCATGATAGCAAAAGAGAATATGCTCGCAACGGGTATGAGGATTGGAGGATAAGCGAAGTCCGCAGTTACTACCCAAAATGCCCCGAATGTTCCTGTGATCTCCCAGACAGGAACCACGTACTCAAGTACCGGTCCCCTGTATTTTTTCCAGTTCAAAAGGAGGAGAATGCTTCCCATGAGTTCAGTTAGGATCATTGCAGCAAAGATTGAGAAGATTGCAAAATTGGCATAGAATAGGAAGTTAATGTTCAACACCTCTCTTCCTATTGTGAAGTGATGATTCTGGAATTGTATGGAATATTCTATCGTAGAAGTAGAACGTTGCAGGAATGAGAACCAGGTAAAACGCAATAATAAAATAACCTGGAGCTAGCTGACCCGACGAGTAATTAGCTGCCTTACTCACTGTCATAACATTGTAAACTATCCAGGGTTGCCTCCCGACTTCATCTGTTACCCATCCTATTTCGTAAACGACCAGCGCAGACAGCCCAGCTGCTACTTGGGTCCACAACAACCATCTATATTTCAGCAAATTTCTCTTCGTCAGGAATAAGATAAATAATATGAACAAGAAAAGCCCCAGCAAAAGACCACCAGTCACCATAATGTCGAAAGTAGTATGAACCCACAGAGGGGGCCAATCGGCCGATGGGAACTGCGAAAGCCCCGGAAGAACTTTAATCCCGGTTTCGACGGTAGCGAGGAGTGATTGAAGTCCGGGAATTTGTATGCCTCCTACAAAGAGGCCATTTACGAGCGACCCAAACAATCTCTCTGGGACGTTCGTGCCCGGGAAATAGTTTGCATCAAGTGCAGCGTATTTCAGTTGCTGATTTGATAGAAGCGTTGACATCTCGCCCGAACCTGTCACACCCGCAAGAATTATGGCAACTATTGAAGAGATGCTTGTTATTTTCACCATCACACCATATAGAATCTTGTTTGCCGAATCTCTTTCTCTCAAGTATTTGTAAGAAAAGTAAGCACACCAGACCATTACCCCTGCAAAGACCGTTGTAGTAGTTACGTGGACCACCTCACTAAATCCGGAAGAAGTAAGGAACGGAGCCCACGGGCTGACTCCCGTGACTTTTCCTGTGGCCTCATAGACTGAAATGTTGAATCCATTTGGCGTGTTCATCCACGCATTCACCAGAGTTATGAAAACAGCAGAGAGAAGAGTTCCAAGTAGTATGAGGGAAGAGAAGACCAAATTGGAATATTTCCACTTATAAGCCCCTTCGAAGTAAACATAAACGACCAACACAATTGTTTCCAAGAAGAATGCGAATACCTCTGCATAAAAGAGATTGATGGCTCCTGTCTCGGACACCAGCGTCATGAAACCAGGAAAGAGATTGACGAGTTCAACTGCCATTACAATACCGCTGGCTGTTCCCACTCCGAAGGAAATCACGAATACACGCTTCAACCTGTATATTAGTTCAGAATAACGGTGTTCTCTTCTGAAGAGGAACAGTCCCTCAAGTATGGTTATGAATAGAATAATCGAGATGCTCACTGAAACTATGATTATGTGGGAGCCAATTGTGAACGCAAAGAGTGCTCGATCAAACGTTTCCACTGACATTTTCGCTCACAACCTCTTTCGTCTTGAACAACGAACCAAAGTCCACGAACCCAATCCATAGCAACAGTATCCCTATAAATTCTGCAATGTACAGGAAGGACGGAAAAGAGGCGATGTAGAGTGTCCCTGCCGCACTTACCACCAAAACTCCAGCCACAATGCTGAGGAGTTTAGGCTGCCTAGATTTCCTAAATGAAATCAATGAGATCACAATCAATATAACAGCGGCAGGAAACGTAACGAAGGAAGAGGACAGTACCACTAAAAGTGGGAGCGTACCGTACACTATTCCGTTCAACACTATGTTACTTATATTAGTCACCAACAAAGATACGAGTAAGAAGATAGTTGAAGCCGTAATATAGAGTGTATATGCATAGAACGTCATCTTTCCCTTTAGCAGGGTAGTGGAGCCGAGCGCCAACAAGCTTACAAGTACAGCTACGAGGAACGTGTAAAACCTTATCAGGCCCTCACTGAAAATTCCAACAGAAAAAATGATCTCAAGACCAACGCTTATTGAAAAGAGCCACATTCCTGATGACCAGAGCAATGTGCTGTTCGTTTTTTTCTTGACGTAATTTGCCGAGAGCAGGATAGCCAATATCGCACTGAGCAAGAAAATGACGATGGTAGAAACAAACGCCTGCAGGTACATTTAATCAAACCTCCTTTTTATGTTGAAGGTTGCTTTATTTACTGAGTCATACTTTATCATATAACCTGTACTTTCAAGCGCTTCTCTGTACATCGTTACTATTATCTCTTCGTAGAGTAAAATTTTAACTATTTCACGACTAATCCTAGGAACAAGAAAAATATTCCAATTCCAGAGATTCCCAAGTCAAAGTAGGTGTGTCCCCGATCAAGATATAGATACAAACCCAGAACGAAAAGTATAACACCCATCACTAAGAATCTCAACTTTATTGCTCGCATTCAATCGCTTCCCATTCCCAATTACGGGATTTACTTCTTCTAAATATGTTGTTGCATTTCATTTGAGTATTTTCTTAAGCACTTCCAGGACAGCCTCTTCCCTAGTGAGGTCGTCGCTTACTACCTTTTTCGCAAACATCTCAATGACATCGTCCTTGGATTTCAGTGCTTCAAGGATCTCTCTTCGGATTCTTTCTTTCTCTCTCAAAATCACGGACTCGTCTTTCGCCTTGGAGCTCCTCTCAGAATCAATCAATTTCACCAGTTCTTTTATTCCTTCTCCCGTCAGTGCAGAGACCTTCACAAGGCTGTGTTTCTTAGAAAGGTCAGGAATGCTCAGCGTCTCCATGAGCTCCTTTTCTGCTATTATTGCATCTGGCTTGTCGGCCTTGTTCAGCACCACATAGTCCCCTATCTCCATCTGTCCCGCTTTGAGCGCTTGCACCTGGTCACCCATTCCCGGTGAAAGGACCACGATTATTCTGTCTGCAAAGTGCAGTATATCCGTTTCATCCTGACCGGTACCAACCGATTCCACCAAGGTCATCGTAAAACCCAGGTACGACATCAGGTCCAGTGAATCTCCAAGTGCCAGATTGAGTCCGCCGGTGGACCCTCTCGTCGCCATGCTTCTCACGTAAATGTTCTCTGTGTTTTCTAACCTTAACCTGTTGCCAAGTAGAGATCCACCGCTAAACGGAGAAGTTGCATCTATCATCACAATCGCGAGTTTCTCTCTCTTTGAAAACTCAGCAGCAAGTCTTGATATGAGTGAACTTTTCCCCACACCTGGTGGCCCTGTTATGCCAACTACAAAGGTGTTTTTCTTCTTGTGACTGATCCTCTTTATCAGGCTCGAATAACCGTCGCTGCGGTTCTCCATTACAGTAACTAATTTTCCGATGTCCCTCCTGTTGCCGCTTTCCGCAGACGAAATGAGCTCTGACAACTTTGACATCCCATTCCTATTTCTTCAACGGTAAATTACTTTTCTTTGGTTCCCCGTCTGAACGCTCTTAGTGGAAGCATCACGCAGTTTATCCTACCGGGAGATATCTTGATGGGGAAGTTCTCTACAAAGGCAAGGTCGTCTTGTCCTCTCAACGAATTGATCTCTTTCCCGATTGCATTCTCGCAAAATATATCAGTCGAGACTACGGAGAGGATGCACCCCTCACCCTGCCACATCATATTACTTATTCTCCCATTCCCATCGGTCTTGATGTAGAGCACGACTCTGTCACCGCAGGTACTGGATGCCTCATCTATCTTTATTTCGAAATCTTCCATCTTCCCATTCTTTGCAGGGTTCTGGTATCTGTCCATCACCTCATCATTGTACATCTACAATTCACCGAGCGAACTCACGAACGCTTCGACATCCTCTTCTCCATTGTACACATAGAATGATGCTCTTGCAGTGCCGGGCAGGTGGAGTGATCTCATTAGCGGCTCGGCGCAGTGATGGCCCGATCGAACGTACACATTTCTTTCATCAAGGAAAGTCGCAATGTCGTGCGAATGATATAGCCTGTCAACCTTCACATTCTTGCTTTCGAGGTCATTCTTCAAGTTAGAAGAATCCTCAACATTGAAAGCGATAACCCCTCCTCTTTCTTCGGCGTTTCTGGGGCCATAATACTTGACATTTTTCAAATCTTCCAATTTCTTGAGTGTCATTGAAGTCAGATGTTTTTCGTGTCTTCTGACTTCTTCCATACCTATCTTTTTCAGGTAATAAACCGCCGCTGCGAGTCCTACCGCGCCCTCCACGTTTGGAGTGCCAGCTTCGAATTTGATCGGCGGATCCTCGAATATTGCAGAGTGGAAGTCAACGTCTTTAATCATTTCTCCACCCCTGTTGAAAGGAGGCATTTCTTCCAGGAGATGATATTTTCCGTATAGGACGCCTATGCCCATGGGTCCAAGCATCTTGTGACCAGAAAATGCAACAAAATCATACTGTTCCTTCATCTTGAACGGCATATGAGGAACAGACTGGGCTGCATCAATTATGAAAGTTGAGCCATTCTCCTTTGCCGCCTTTCCGATCTCCTCGATGGGATTTATTGTTCCCAAGACATTGGACTGGTGGGTTACCGAGACGATCTTCGTTTCCCGTTTAAGTTTGGACTTCAGGTCTTCGATATCTAGATGTCCTTCTTTATCGAATCCAACGTAGTCGAGGTAAATTCCTCTCTCCTCGAGTCTCATCCACGGCAGTATATTGCTGTGATGTTCCATCGATGTAATCAGTATCCGATCTCCCTTTCTCAAGGATTCGCCTATGGTGAACGAAAGCAGATTCAGACTCTCCGTCGTGTTCCTGGTGAAGACGATCTCGTTGCTTCTTGCTCCTATGAATTCGGCAACGTTCGACCTTGAATTTTCGTAGAGTTCGGTGGCATCATCGGCAAGTTTGTAGACCGAACGGTGGACGTTCGCGTTCGAACCCTCATAATAATTGACTATGGCATCTAGAACTTGTTTTGGTTTTTGAGTCGTGGCAGTCGAGTCAAGATAAACCATGCTCTTGCCATTGAACTTCTTTTTGAAAATCGGAAAATCTTCCTTCTTACAGAAGTCGCTAATCATTACCAATCACTTCTTCCACAATTTGAAGATACTTCCTGGAAATATCTTCTGGAAGAGGATAGATAATGGGACTAATAAAGCCTTCTATGACGGCCTTTTTGGCCGTTCTGAGGTCGAGGCCCCTGCTCATCAGATAAGTCAATTCTTCCTCAGAAATATTGGACACAGATTCACCGTGTTTCGCCTTCACCTCACCGTTTAAAATCTCGAGCACGGGAAGCGCATTGCCTGCGGCTTCCTTGGTTAACAATAGCAGGTTCGCAAGAAGCATTGACTCAACCTTGAACGCTTTTTCTCCAATCTTGATGAATCCCCTGAGAATAAGTGAAGAACTCCCTCCAAGGATACCTTTGAATGCGGTATTGTTCTTTCCGTGGATTGCCCTATGATCGGTATAGACTTCGAGGTCAAGGTGTTCCTTCTTTTTCCCAAGCGCCGCTCCGTAATACCACGACTCAGCATGTTCTCCAACCTGGATAGTCCTGAATCTCGAAATGCTCTTCTTTCCCGGGAGAGAAAGATGGTGAATCCTTAGCGTGGAATATCTGTCCATTACGATGGTCCTTTCAAGATAACTGAGTTCGGTGTTCTCTTCGTCCTCGAGTAAGAAGTAATCCAGCGACGAATTCTCCCCTACCTTTATCACCGTTCCGTGTGAAACTGAACTGTTACCAGTTACCACAAAATTTTCTAGGATCTTTGCAGAAGAATTGTTGCCTATAGAATAGAGATTCCGAACATTGAAGTCCCTGTCTCCAGTATGAAGGACGTTGATCATCTTGTCCGACTGATAATTTTCAGGCACTCCCAGGTAGAATCCGTCGTTGAAGTAACCCTGATTGATGGCGCTTAGCTTGTCATAGTTTTCACTGAAAATGTCCTCTGGTTTCATCAGTCCCTGTGAGATGGCATCGCTCAAAGGGAGAAATCTTATGGATCCTCCGCCAAACAATCTGCACGGAGACCCGTTATTCGTTGTAATATTCCGCTGCATTCCTGCACAGCCAGACTTAACAGATCTCAACAGCGGCAGAAGATCGTTATCCTTGAGGGCAGTATAGCTCCTAACCGATGGAGAGTCGTGTTCTGCGAAGATAGGAAGGCTATCAGCCACCTTCTTCTTTTCTTCCGTTATGTCCTCGATGCTCACCCTACAGCACCATACTTGTTCATTTCCAGTTTTACTAACTTATTGAATTCTATGGAGTATTCGAGAGGAATCTCCTTGAGGACGTCATCAAGGAAGCCAAGCACTATGAGTGACCTCGCATCCTCTTCCCTGATTCCCCTGCTCATCAGGTAGTCTACCTGATCCTCTGATATCTTCCCTACCGAAGCTTCGTGTGAGAACGAAGCACTCTCTTCCAGTATTTCGTTGTGGGGATACGTGTTGCTCTTTGATATGTTATCAAGTATAAGTGCATCGCACTGTACCGATGCCTTCGAATTGTATGCCCCTGGGTTTATTCTGAGTTGGCCCCTGTAGACCGACATACCTCCTCTTCCAGATATGCTCTTCGCTACCACTTTTGAACTTGTGTTTGGCGCTGCGTGAACGACCTTCGCCCCGCTGTCCTTCCAGACGGGTCCGATTCCGAGTGCCACGTTCAGGTTTGACGTGCTTGCATACGGTCCTCTCAGTATGGATGAAGGATAGGTCATTGTTATCTTTGAGCCGAGGGAACCCTGTACCCATTCCATTTTTCCGTTCTCTTCTACCCACGATCTCTTTGTGGGTCCGTTGATGATGTTGTCGGACCAATTCTGGATTGATGTGTACCTCATCTTTCCACCCTTCTTGACGTAGACTTCCACAATGGCCGCGTGAAGAGAATACTGACTGTAAGTGGGTGCGGTACAGTTGTGGACAGCGAATCCCTTTACTAGGTAGGAGTTCTGGTCCTTCACTTCAAGATTGTACACCTTATCCTTGAACTTCTCTCTGACAATTTTCCTTATTGGGACGTAGAAATTGTTGCCAACCTTCCTGACCTGCGAGAATCTTTTGTTTTCTGAGTATTCTAAGATATACCGGTCTCTTCTCTTCATCATCCTTCCAAGAATAGTATCCTCTCCGCCCTTTCTGATCGATAAATTTGCAAAGATTCCATTTCTCGCTATGATTTCCTGTAACTGGAACGCAAGCATCTTACTGGTAGTCGACGCCCTGACCATCACAGACTTGAATGGTTTCTTCACGTAGACGTTGCCCTCCCCTTTGAGATAATTATCAAGAAGGATCTTCTGTTTCTCTGGCGGAAGTTCCATCAAAACTTTCGAAAGTTTCTTCTGAACAGCTCCTTTCCCGACATGTGTCTCGCAGAGTTCAATTAACTTCTTTGAATATGAGACGACTGTGTAGTATCCGCTGCGGACTTTCGTGATATTGACTTGCTCTCCAAGAGATTTGATCGTTTCGTTAAGATCCGTAGCCAGCTCTTTTTCCTTTTTCGACTTTCCAAAGCTGAAGACAAGAACATTCGTTTTTAATGCCTTATTGAAGGAAACGGATCCCTTGGCCGTGTAGAGGCCCAGCACTTTGAGCACTTGTGGGGTCATCTCTTTACTATCTTTGGAACCCGTGGGCGCAACATAAACTATGAAGTCGCCTTCTGCAAGCTCCTCAGCCCTTATGTATTCAGGTTTCGCAGAAATGAGTTTCTTGGTAGATACTTCTGATCTCCACCCATTGCGCAACTTTCTCGAAGCTGCGACAGATTTTCTCTTGATCGCAAGCACTGGATGTTCCACAGTGAGCTTGAATGCATTCCCACTTGAGAGGGGAGTAAACGTCATCATGGTTCCATCATATGGTCTTTCGAATGTTCTGATCACCTTGGAATTCTCCCCAGAATGAGTCATCACATCTTCCGACATATTCACCGAGCTTATGGGAACAAATGAGTCACCCCTACTTATGAGCTCCTCCGCAGGAAGGCAGCCTTCTATGTAGTGCACAGAAGCATCTGGCTCTGTGATTATAAGTGTCCTTTCGAACTGACCCTCGAGTGCTCCATTCATCCTGAAGTACGCCTGAACTGGGAGATCCAGGTGAACCCCACTTGGGACGTAAAGGAAAGAGCCTCCCGACCAGACCGCTGTGTTCAAAGCGGCGAATTTGTTATCTGAAGGTGGGACGATCTTACCGAAGTGTTCCCTGACTATGTCTGGGTGCGTCTTGACGGCGCTGTCCATATCCATGAAAATTACACCTCTATCCTCCCACTGCTTCCTCAACCTCGAATAAACCCCTTCAGACTGCAACTGCGCAACAGATCCCGCGAGGTATTTCTTCTCCATCTCCGGTACTCCGAGCTTGTCAAAAGTATCCTTTATCTCCTTGGGCACATCCTCCCAGCTGTTCGACTTCCTGTCCTCAGGTCTTATGAAGTATGTAAGCTCATCGAAATTCAGTTCTGACAGATCTGGACCCCAAGTAGGAACAGGTTTCGAAAGAAATATGTCGAGCGCCTTGAGCCTGATGTTCCTCATCCAGTCAGGTTCATTCTTCGCCTTTGAGATCTCTTCCACTACTGCCCTGCTGATACCCTTCTCCGTCTGATAGACCGGTTTTGTATTTGTTGTGAAATCGTACTTTATCTCGTTTAACTTCTTCAAATCAACATCTTCATCAGTTAATTTTTGCATCCACCTCACCCCCTTTATAATATTCATAGCCCCTCTCTTCAATCAACTTGGCCAGATCCCCCTTACCACTCTCGGCAATCCGACCGTTAATCAGGACATGGACGAAATCTGGTTTTATGTAATCCAGAATTCTCTGATAGTGGGTGATGATGATTATTCCAGCCCCGTTCTCCTTCGCTCTGGAAATGGCTTTTGAAACGACCTTTAGGGCATCTACATCCAGCCCAGAATCTATCTCGTCAAGAATTATGAATTTTGGTTTCAATATCAGCATCTGGAGTGCTTCCATCCTCTTCTTTTCTCCACCCGAAAGACCCTCATTCAACCCCCTGTCGACGAACGAACTGTCGAGACCAAAGTACTTGAGAAGCTCTTTAACTTCTTCCACGAATTTCTTGTACTCCAGTTTCTCGTCCGGGTGAAGTGAAGAGTAGGCAGTTCTCAGGTAGTTTATGAACCTAAGTCCCTGTACAGAAACCGGCTCCTGGAAAGCAACGAATAGACCCTCTCTTGCTCTTTCATAGACCTGCAGATCGTTCAGTTTTTTACCGTTAATCTGTAGTTCACCACTATTGACCTTGTACCTAACACTTCCAACGACCGTATGAGCTAGGGTGCTCTTCCCCGTGCCGTTTGGTCCCATTAGCGCATGAACCTCTCCCGACTTTACGGTGATCGTCACGTCTTTGAGTATCTCCTTGTCTCCAATAGAGACATTTAGGTTCTTTATAGAGAGAATGTTAGAATCCATTGTGATATTGTATGAAATAATGATATTTAAACATTTTTTCCTGACTAAAGCAATAAAAGTTAAATAGAGTATTTAACTCAAGCATATAATATGGAAGAAATAGCCACTTTAGGTGAAAGCAAGCAGAAAATTCTGGAAGAACTTCTGGAGAAACCTAGAGTTGTCTATGAATTATCCGATTCGCTAAACATCAGGAGCAATGCCATAAGGGAACACCTGATCATGCTTGAAGGCATGGGTTATGTAGAATCCAAGTTTGAGAGGACAAAAGTTGGAAGACCGAAGAAAATTTACAGCATATCTGCGGACGGAATGAAACTGTTCCCAAAGAAATACGATCTTTTGTTAAAGATACTGCTGGACGAACTCACTTCAGAAAACGGCACACTATGGGTAAAGGACTTCCTCAAGAGAGCGGGAGAGAGGATAGTCAAGGAAGATGGTTCTAAGACAAAAGACATTAGCGACCTATTGACATTTTACAACAATCTGGGTTGCATGGCCACAGCCGTTGAAAAGGACGGGAACATAGTGATCAAGAGGAATAACTGCATATACTATTCACTGGCCCTTGACACAAACAACGCTTTCTGCGGAACGTTTGAAGACGCACTCATAGAAACGATGCTACCTTCTTATAAGGTGATCAAAAAAGATCCAATTTCCAAGGACAAGTTCGACTGCGAAATAACGCTCTCAAAAGCATAGTGGCAAAGTTTTATTGCCTTCTCGTACTTAACCGTAAGAAATGCTGACGGTGATCGAAACCTTTTATTCTATAGAGGGGGAGGGACCCCTCATCGGAGTTCCCACATTCTTCATACGACTCTCTGGCTGCAACCTGAGATGCGAATGGTGTGACTCCAAGTACACATACTCTGGAGGGGAAAAAAGGACCATCGAAAGTTTGGTAGACGAAGCATCTGAATATAGGCCGAAGTTTGTTTGCATCACCGGAGGTGAGCCTCTCATTCAGAAGGAAGTTTATCCACTAATGTACAAGCTCCTGGATAAGGAATACAAGGTAATACTTGAAACGAGCGGCTCGATCTCTGTAGAGGACGTTCCAACAGACGATAACTTGATTATTTCAATGGACATAAAGACACCATCTTCCAATATGGTGCAGCACAACATATACGAGAACATTGAGTTGCTAGCGGAGAAGGATTACGTTAAGTTCGTTATTTCGGACGAAAAGGATTATTCATTCTCAAAGTCAATAGTTGAGAAGTATCCCTTTGACGGTGAAGTGATTTTTCAACCTGAGGGCGGAAAAAATTTGAAGGAACTTACCGAAAAAGTATTAAAAGAAAGATTGAATGTCAGAGTACTGCCACAATTGCACAAGTTAATTTGGGGAGACAGGCGAGGAGTATGATGGGGCAGGAATACACTGATGAAGATGGGGAAAACGCGACCAAGATGGCCAGGAGGGCCATTGAGGAATATATTGACATCAAGTTAATTGTAAAGAACAGTTACGGAGGGAAGTTTGTCGAGAAGAGGGGAGTATTCACTACCCTGACAAATTCTTCAGGAAAACTAAGGGGTTGCATAGGATTTCCGGAACCCGTATTCCCGCTAGGAGAGGCAGTCATAAAGAGTGCGATATCCGCTGCTTCGAGCGATCCGAGGTTTCCTCCTGTCACTAAGGAGGAGATGGACGATATCACTGTCGAAGTTTCAATGCTGAGCAAGCCGGTTGCGCTTGACGCAAAGAACAGGAAGGACCTGCCGTCCATGATTGCCGTCGGGAGGGACGGACTCATTGCGGAAAGGGACTCATTTTCAGGTCTCCTGCTTCCGCAGGTGGCGGTTGAGGAAAAGATGGATCAGAAGGCATTCCTCAAAGCAGTTTGCTGGAAGGCAGGAATGGAGCCGGACTGCTGGAAGGATGGCGACACCTCAATCTCAACATTCAACGCAGAAGTCTTCTACGAAGTTGAACCGAGAGGACCAGTATTCAGGAAAGTTCTGTCAGCGGAGAAATAGTAATGGAAGCCTTTCACGGTCTATTCTTCATTAGCGGAGAGTTTAGAGAGAAATATGTCGTCGTGGACCGAGGGGTAATCAAGGAAGTGAAGAGCGAGCTATCAGGAATGAATGTCATAAGAATCAAAGGCCACATCCTCCCTGGCGGTGTGGATATGCACGTCCACTTCAGGGACCCAGGAGAGACAGAAAAAGAGGACTTCCACTCTGGTTCCCTATCAGCGATGTTTGGTGGGACCACTACTGTTTGTGACATGCCAAACAACAGAACTCCGATAACTGATTCAATCACATTCAATTCCAAGCTTCACTCTGTCGCCAAGAGAAGTTACGTAGACTTTGGTCTATATCAAGCTGCATCCTCTGAGACCGTTCCCGAAGCAATCGGGCAAAAGATATTTCTCGGTAAGTCGACAGGAGGACTCCTAACGGATCTCAATACCAGCAAATGGGAGGACAAGGTCAAAGTTGTGCACGCAGAATTTCAGGAGTGCATAGACAACAATAAAAGGGAAAACAATGACCTGCTATCCCACGACATGAACAGGCCTCTGGAGTGCGAGATGCAAGCCATCGAACACATTTTCAAGTACAATCTTTCTCGAACTCACATAGCGCATATCACCTCAGTGAGATCTCTCGAGTTTGCGAAGTCCCTTGGCTTCACGACCGAAGTCACACCGCATCACCTATTGTTGAACAACGCTCTAGCATTAGGCTCGCTGGGAAAGGTGAATCCTCCTCTCAGGAAGAAGGGTGTGCAAGAGGAGTTGCTAAAGAGCCTCAATTCAAAATCAATTGATGTTATTGCTTCCGATCACGCGCCTCACACACTTCTCGAAAAGGAGATATTCGGAGATGCCCCCTCTGGCATTCCTGGCGTCGAAACACGAGTACCTTTGATACTTGCAGCACATAGGAAAGGAGTGATAAGCTTGGAAAAAACAGTTTCGGCATTGATGGAAAAACCTGCGCAGATATGTGCGATCAATAAGGGATTCATAGCCGAAGGCTACGATGCCGATTTCATTTCTGTGGACCTCAAGAATATATCAGAAATCAAGGGTGAAGAGCTGCACTCGAAGTGTGGATGGACCCCGTTCGAGAAATTCGGAGGAATCTTCCCTGATTATGTCTATCTGAGGGGAGAAATGATACTTCAAGAAGGGGACGTTGTATCCTCTTCATCTGGAGAGTTTCTGAATGGCAAAAAACAGTGAGAAGAGGGTAGCGGAGGAGAGGATGAAGGAACTCTTCAAGCTCGCCATCAACGATAAAAAACCTGAACAAGCTGACAGGAAATATGAGCTCATCTACCTCTACTCGACGAAGTACAAGACGAAAGTTCCGGAAGAGTCCAAGACGTGGGTCTGCAAGAAATGCAAAAAGGGAATATATTCCGGAGGGGGGAGAGTCAGAATAAACAGGTCAACTATTACTATCAGCTGTAACAACTGTGGTTATGTGAGAAGGATCCCTATCTCTCGTCAATCGTCTCTGCAGTGAACAGAACGTTGTATCCGCCTAGGGTCGCATGCACCTTGTCTATCAAAGAGATAGCATCTGAAACCGTTGCATGATCTCCCCATTCGTAAACCAGGTCCCTTGTTCCCGTGATTGGATTGAAGCCAAGAGATTGCAGCCTTGTTATTATTTCAGAGGGCCTTTCTCCCTCTGTGTTGAAGATTATCGATAGGTAAGTTCTCTTGACCATTAACCTCAAATCACCATATCATATTTATTCTTTATTTTAGAGCACTTAAGCGTGCATGTCAAGAAATCGTCGGTGCCGCTGCGACGATTATCCTCTGTTTAGTCATCGTGTGAGTGCTGCGGTCATACAACATTGATTTCAGTTCATCATCAGAGAGACTATTTATGAACTTCTTGCACTCTATTCCGTTCAAGGAATTGGTTTCGACCGGAGACAGCCATTTCTCGAAACTTATCTGTTCTTTGTCGATGACAGATTTTATGATTCTGAATCCCGCAGATTTGAGGGAGAACATGAATTCCCCTTCGTTCAGCGCAGCAACGTGAGTATTATCTCTCTTCCTTTCGAGTTTGTTCAGCAAATCGCCCTTGTCCGTGTCTGGAACCAGCATATCGCTAATCGCAAGAATTCCATCCGTATTCAGCAACTCTCTAGACTTTTTGAAGAACAACTCCTTGTTATCAAAATGGTGCAGAGCCCTCCTGTTCGTTATTGCGTCGAATTTCATGAAGGTGCTATAAGAGTAATAATCCGACTTTTCAAACTCGACGTTTGCGATCTTATTAGAAGTAATCAGTTTCTTTGCTTCATTCAACATTGCTTCTGTCAAATCCAGGGCCACAACATGTTCACTTCTCTTTGAGAGTTCAAATGCAACAAAACCGGTTCCAGTAGCAACATCCAATGCTCTTCCAATCCGCTCGGGCAGGAGACTCATCAAAATTCTAAGATCGTTGCCAGACTTGTGGGAATCGCTCTTAGAGTAGTGCTTTGCAAAATTATTGAAGAAAGGATTGTCGCTCATTGAGGACTATATGTCAAATTATATTATAAATTTGCTAAGGCTCAGGACGTTTCAATTCATTCGCATTTTACGATGTATCTTGTCAATGAAGTGTGAACTCTGATTTTGCCGACTAACTCCGCCTGACCATACTCTTTTGCAACCGACACTAGTTCTTCGGTAGGGGTGCAAAAGACTTTCTTCCCCTTAGTTGAAGAGATTAGTGAAAAGAACCTAGAATAGAGAGACTCCCTTGACTGGGAAAAAATCTTTGCACCTCTGCCATAAGGAGGGTCAGTCACTATTGCTGACATTCCGTCTACAGAAACAAGTTCAGAAAAGTCTCCATGCTTGATATTTTCGGGGAAACCAAAGTGCCTGAGATTCAAATTTCCACCTTCAACAATCCTCCAGTTTCTGTCAATTCCATATGCATTGATTCCCATCCTGAATCCTTCAATAAGATATGTACCAGTACCAGCGAATGGATCAATGAAGCTCTCTCCTTCCTTCACTCCAACAATGTTTATCATTCCCCTTGCCAGAACGGGAGTTATGCTAGAAGGATGATTCATCGGTCTTGTCTTATACCTTGGATCAAGCAGCTTGCTCATGCTACGTTCGTAGATGGTTTCCGTGATGATCGGCACCTTCGAATTGTATATGTAGAAGGTCACTTCCGGGTTGTCTAGATCTACCCTTCCTGTTACACTCTTCGCGGTAGAGTCAATCAGGGAAGCTCTCCCTGCCTCTCTTTTTTCCCTTATTGCATATGTCTTTCTCGGTGAAATATCGTAATCCTCAGGGTCTTCCAGGACTCTACCTATCCGCTTCGAGAAAGCGACCCGAGAAGTCAGCTTCTCCGGTTGGTTGGTAGAAAAGAACAGTAATTTGTCAGTTTCATGTTCTATTTTACCTCCATAGCTTGCAAGAAGTCCTGATATTTCGGCTCTGGAAATGTCTCGAAGATCGCCAAGGAATTCAGACACTAGTTTCAACAATGGAGAATTGCATAGCAGTAAATGAAAACAGCGATGTTATAACCAAGTTTGACATTTCTGCTTAGCATGCCGATATACAAAGAGAGTGGAGTCGATTTTGACTCTGTTGGAAAATTCAGGAATGCTATAATTAGTCAACTTTCATACGAAGGAGGAAAATATAGGAGGGCAGCGAAGATCGGGCATTACTCTGGTCTGGTTTCGTTCCTTGGGAATTTCCTCGCAATACACACTGACAATGTGGGCACCAAGACTATGACTGCTCTGAAGTACAATCACTTCAATGAAATCGGCTACGACTTAGTCGGGATGAATGTGAATGATATCATCTGTATGGGGGCAGAGCCCATTGCAATGGTAAATTACATAGCTGGATCGATGCTCGACGACAGCGCGGGGACCACGATAGGGACGAGCATAAACAATGCTTGTGTGGAAGCAGGAATAACAATGGTGGGCGGAGAGACCGCCTCCGTCCCAGATCTGGTGAACGGGATTGACATCTCAGGAACTGTGATTGGGCACCTTCAGAAGGGGAAAGAGATAACAGGAATCCGCATCAAAGAGAAAGATAAGGTTACAGGTCTTGCCTCTAACGGAATTCACTCGAACGGTTTTTCCCTAATCAGGAAGATTTATGAAAACAAACCGGAGATGCTGGAGGAAGATTTCCAAGGAAAGCCATTCTGGGAGAGTTTGCTAAAGGGGACAAGAATTTATTCAAAGAAGCTGTTTGAACTTATCCAAGAATTTGACCTTCACGGAATTTCTCACATTACGGGCGGCGGAGTTAGAAACCTGCTGAGACTCAAGGAGGCAAGATACAAACTCACCTACCCGGAAATACCTCCCCTGTTTCAGAAAATAAAAAGAGACGGAGAGATACCCAACCAGGAAGCGTTCCAAGTTTTCAACATGGGAATAGGAATGATGATTATATCGTCCAAAAAGGATCAGGATTCAATAATCCAAGAATTAGACAAATTCAATCCAACGGATCTCGGAGTTGTAGCAACTGGCCATGGGATCTCGGTGGACAACTATGGCGTCAGGTATCGTAGCTACTACTAGGAAAGACTCTGACCAGTAATTGAGGAAATAATGCGCTCCTGTCGATATATTTTTAAACTTCGCGACCATTAAGATTTATATTAGAGGATTAACTACTCTAAATGAATTGAAGGGGTATGAAATGATAGGTAAGAAAGCACCAGATTTTGACGCGAAAGCATTCGTGGACGGAAAGTTTGAAGACTTTAGACTATCCAAGTTGAGAGGAAAGTGGGTCGTGCTCTTTTTCTACCCTGCCGACTTCACTTTTGTGTGCCCCACAGAGCTAGAGGGATTTGCAGACAGACTAGCAGACTTCAAGAAACTTGGAGCCGAAGTGGTTTCAGTCAGCAGAGACACCGTTTTTGTCCACAAGGCATGGGTTGAAAACGACGATAGAGTTGCAAAGGTGAAGTACGCAATGGTGGAGGACAGAAAAGGAGAAATATCGAGGGACTACGGCGTACTCGATGATGTATCCGGGAATTCACACAGAGGGCTGTTCATTATCAATCCAGAAGGGATCACGAAATACGTGGTCATCACTGATGACAATGTAGGTAGGAGCACCGAAGAAACATTCAGAGTCCTTGCAGCTCTCCAGAGTGGGGGTCTTTGCCCGGTCAACTGGGAACCAGGAGAGGCAACACTGAAAGTCTAATCTTTTCTCATTTTAATATTTTAAAATTATCCATGTCGTCTTCTTGGACATATCTCTTTTTCATGTCTGTCACTAGGGCATTTGGAATCTCAGACGTACAGTACTGAATGAGTCTGTCGACCGTGTCTGGGTCTCCCTGGATCATAGCTTCCACGGAACCGTCCCTCAAATTCTTGACCCATCCCTTCAGGTTTAACCCCTTTGCCATCCTGCGTGTTCGATCCCTGAAACCAACCCCCTGGACGATCCCGTAAAACCTGACATTAACCTGCATTGGTACCCGATAAACAGGACGTTCAAATATTTACTGTTACACTGAAATTGCAGTCATGAAATAGGTAGAGACACCTGTCTGTGACCCGAATATATTATATTTTGATTACACTCACAGTAACTACTTGCCATTCCAGTATGCCTCCTACTTGGTGAAATGTTCCCGTCCGCTACAACCTTAGAATGAAGTTTCAAAATATCAAGCTGAGAAAGAAGTACGATCATTATCAGTCACAATACTCCTTCACAACTCGTTAATAAAAATGAAATCTGATGATTGCATCATTCCTAAGTACTTGTAGGGAGAATAGGTTATCTTCGATATAGCAGGAATACCCGTGACACCCTCTAGGTGACTCCACCTCACAACCATCGTGATGGAATCATTATCCATTACGGAATCCTTCACCAAGGAGGAAGTATAATGGCTACCTACTATTCACAGCACTTAGGATATAATCCAGGTCAATGCTTTTTTTCACTACCTCTGCAAATCTTTGTATTTCGTAATCTGTGGTTACTACTGATAATAATTTCAATGGCTCCATACCGAGGTCCTTCCTTACAAGATTCATAAGGGTTTGAGTGAACGATGTATTATCAAATATGCCATGTATATAAGTGCCAATGACTCTCGACTTATAGGATCCTTCCATTAAATTTGTGTCCTTGCCATTTTCAGATATTATATTGGAGAAGTGCTGTCTCCCCACTGACTTGCCGTTGTGTATTTCATAACCACCTACAATCATTCCTCTCATTTCAGGATACAGGATCCTCGATTTGACCTGCCTGACCACCTTTCTGCCCTTTAGACGGGTAGTTATATCCAACAATCCTACACCCTCAATCTTTCCTCTGCCGGTTTCATCCACATCATCTACCCATTTACCTAGCATCTGGAGGCCTCCGCAAATGCCTACCACATACCTTTCGCCCGGAATCTTTCTAAGAATGTCAATGTAGCCTTCATTCCTAAGATAATCAAGGTCAACTGTGGTAAGCTTGGATCCCGGTATGACAATAATATCGCACTTCTCAATCAGTTCTGGTTTTGTTATGTACTGAAAGCCTATGCCTTGATATCTCTCCAAGATTTCGAAATCAGTGGCATTCGCCATATTTGGGGTTTTCACTATCCCGACCATCGGCTTTCCCTCTCTCTCCTGGTATGTTCTAAGGGAATCTTCTTCGGGGATGCTATTGGCAAAGAATGGGACAGTGCCGAGGATCTTGGTTGAGAATCTTCTCTCTATGTAATCGAATCCAGGTTTTAGGAGGTTCTCATCACCCCTAAATTTGTTCACTATTATCCCAATCAAGTCATTGAAGGATACTAGATCAAGCGTTCCAACGGCACTGGCAAACGCACCTCCTCTCTCTATGTCAACTACTAGGACTTCACTAGCTCCAATGAGTTTTGAGAACCGGGTATTTGCTATATCTCCACTAAGATTTATTTCTGCAGGAGAACCTGCCCCCTCAATGACTATTAGGTCATATCTCCTTTTTAGTATATTGAAAGATTCCAATGCTTTATCGAGAAAAGACTCGCTTCTTGCACTGAAATAACTACCTGAATCATATGTGCCGATGTGTTTTCCCTGAACTATCACATGTGTTTTTCCACCTTCTGGCTTAAGGAGTATTGGGTTCATGTGAACTGACGGTTCAATACCAGCCGCCAAAGATTGAACTATCTGCGCGTACGCCATCTCTCCTCCGTTTGCAACCCCTGCATTCAGTGACATGTTCTGTACCTTGAATGGTGCAACTTTAATGCCCATATCAGAGAATATTTTACACAGTGCTGTCACTATTAGGGATTTCCCAGCTCCCGAGGATGTACCCAAAACCATTAATGGTTTGTACCTACTGGAATGATAGGTACTCAGGGACCTTCACCTCGATTTCCCCTAGTAAGGACAGAAGTAGATCGTTGTCTTTCTTGCTCTTTATGGAAAACCTTATTGCATCGGTAAGTCCAAAAGATGAGCAGTCCCTCACAAGTATTCCATTCTCCTTAAACCTCTTCCCTGCTATTGTTGCGCTTCCAACCGAAGCCAGAAAGTAATTTGCATCTGTTCTAAGTCCGGTAGTCTCCGATATCCTTCTTCTCTCGTTGCGTATTTTCTCCAGAGTGGTTGATAGAAATTTCCTATTCCTAAGTATATACTCTATTAACTCACAACCAATCGTACCTATTCCCCAGGGGAGTCTCATTTCTCTGAATTTCTCCGCCAGTGGTTTCGAGGTTATTGCATAACCGATCCTCATTCCTGAGAGATTGTAAGCCTTGCTGAAAGACCTCATCACTACCACATTATCGTTAATTTCTAACGGAACTATTGAATCAACAAAGTCTATGAATGCTTCATCCAGTACGAGCATGAAATTCTTCGCTTCAGCCTGCTCTGCCAGCTCATTGACATATCTGTAATACTTCCCTGAGGGGTTGTTAGGATTGGCAAAGAACAAAACATCTCCTCTCTTTGGAGTCAGCTCTGATATGCCTGGATCAGGATTATTAATGATTCTAATCTCGGAACCTAAAAGTCTGGCCGTTCGTACATACTCTCCGTAGGTGCTTCTCAGCGAAACGAATCTTCTTTTCCTGAAATAGGTTATTATTATCTGTATCTGTTCTGTAATGCCTGCAGTTATTACGACATCCTGCTGGATACCTAATTTATTCTTAATGCCATTCTCAAGTCTATCATTGCAATAAGGATACCTTTCAATTTTTGCCCTCTCTAAGACTCTCTTGACAAACGGTGGCCTATATGGATTTGCTGAATAAGAAAAATCCTTCAATTTTTCCTCTCCCTCTCTAGCTCCACCATGCTCCATGGAAATAAACCACCGCCATTAATATGAAAAACAGCGAATATGATATTAAGCGTATCGCATATTCAAGACTCCAAAGTGTTTCCTGATTTGGGAATGATTCCCCATCCACGAAATAGTATCCTATTTTTTCTATTTTAACGTTGAATAACGCGGCCATCGTTGCCATAGAATACATGCCATTTATCTTTAACCTCCTGTAATTTTTCAGGTTCCTATAAACTCGTCTAGGGCTCCCTGTCAGCACTAACAGTGCGAAAAGTCTTGAAGGTATAAAATTCAGGGCATCGTCAGCTCTTGCAGCGAATTTACCGTAGAACTTATATCTGTCATTTCTGTAACCTATCATTGCATCTGCAGTGTTGACTATTCTGAAAATGACTGCACCCCAAATTCCAAATAGAGCCAAATAAAACAGTGGTGAGACTACTGAATCCACAAGATTTTCCGACCCAGACTCGAATGCAGCTGAATACAAATGATTCTTGTCTAAACCTGCTACGTCCCTTGATACTATTTGAGAAGTGTTTCTTCTCAGTGTTTCTATATCATCAGTTTCGCATCCTCTTATGGATTTAATCAACCCACCTATAGAAAATGTGGACTTTAGTATGTAAATTTCAACAACCATTCTGATTAAAATCGGCAAATATCCTATAAAATAAAGAAGTGTTATCCAGATCAAAATCGTTACCAGTACAGATACCATTCCGTTTATGAATTCTCCTGTATGGGTAGATGAAAATCTGTGATTGTCAAAGAATCCAAGCAATTTCCCGATCCACGCAACTGGATGAATTTTATTGGGGTATTCAAAAATAAAATCTATTATGAGAGCGGCTAGGATAATTAAAATCCACAGTTCCCTACCACTTATAAGCAATAGTCTCCGCCCTCCTGAGATCCTCTGGTGTGTTTATGTTCAATGAAAGGATATGATTTTTGAATTCCACTACTTCGTCTCTCTCATCTCCAGGTACTGCCATGTTAAGACCTATGTAGACCTTTCTCCCAGAGGAATTTACTAAAGCTGTCATGCTTTTACCATGATAACTAGAGGCGAATAAATTGATGGTTTTAGGGTCAACGAATACAGCATCACCGTTAATAATCAACAACGGTCTAGAAAACTTTTCAAGGAGAAATTTAACGTCATCCGGATAGCTGATTCCCGGTGTAATTATAGAATCGTATCTCTTGCAATAGTCCAGGGTTCTCGGTGCATTCCAAGACACAGCAATGAAGAATCTCTTTACAATTGACAGAGACAAATTTTCTACTACAATGTCTATTACTTTTTTGCCATGTATTGTTTCCAAGAGCTTTTCCCTTCCATATCTGGAGGATTTTCCACCGGCCATCACAACCCCAAGCATATTAACCACATTGTCACCGCCCTGCTGATTTCATTCATTGCACCTAGGGAGTCTCCGTTAACGAAAGAAAAGTTCTGCATGGAAATGAGGCCCACTGCAATTGATATGACACCTCCTGCTAAAATATCCAGCCAAATCTTCCAGGATATTAAAATAATGGGGAGCGAGATTACAAGAAAAATCGGAATGTCGTATTTCTTTACCTTTCCTTTGAAAAAATTTGCCAGACCAGAGCTCGGAGATGGAAAGAATGTAAGACCAACAAGCATCGAAAACTTTGAAGAAATTTCTGAAACTAAGAAGAATAAAATGATTGTGTATGTTTGAATTCCGAAACTGTTTATTGCATAAAATTCTGCAAGTATAACCATTATCAATGAGAATAATCCTGCGGCGCCTGTATTCACGTCTTTCATGGCTTTGATTTTCTCATCCTTTGCACCTTTCTTCATAATCCCATCAGCAAAATCTGACAATCCATCAATGTGTAAGAGGCCGGTCACGGCATATATGGAAATGAGGGATAGAATGGAGACGAGAATCCTGGGAAGGAACCTGAATGTTATCAAGAATACCGTCAATGGAAATAAAGCTATCAAGGCCGAAACAACAACCAAAAGATAGAGGTGATCCGGCTCCTGCCTTACATCGTGCACTGGAATTCTTGTGAAGAAAGATAGGAGCGACTTCATATTTTTCAATTCTCCGCTCCTCTCTGGGCCTCGAGTAATGGAAGTGCACCGTCAGTTCGGATAACCTGAAAAACTATGGTCTGAAATGCCTGGAATAAGCAGATATGTCCCAATACACGAGTTTGTGGTCTGTCAGATCTTGGTACTTCCATAATACTTACTGGTAAATTCAAAAGGATTAAATAAACTTTAATTTTATCAAATTTGCTTTACATGATATTCATATTGGCAATAGGCAACACGGAGGTATCGCAGATAAATGGAATAACAGCCGCGGGAGAAACTGAGGAATTAATAAAATTTACTCCCCCTGCAGACGCTGAATATTTGTTTTACAACAGACCAAGATGCATTAACGCCATACCCGTTACGCCGTCTGGTAACCCAACTCCGGCAATTATGACAAAAGCCTCTAAGATACTTGTTGGCTTCCCCATCCTAGTGGCTAGGGCTGGGTCTATCGTTGGCCCTTCTCTTCCGTATTTTTTTATTTCAGACTCACCTGGAAAAGATATAAGAACAGAGTCTGGTGTTCCAGATATAAAAGAAATTCTTGAAAAGAGCAGCATCATTGCGGATGAGATATTCAGGATGGATGATGAGGTTATGTTAGCAGAAAGTATCCCTGGAGGAACTACTACCGCCATGGCAATCTTACGCGACCTTGGCTATATCTCAGTCTCCTCTTCGTCTATGTCTCAAAATCCTGTCGCACTCAAATTGAAAGTGGTGGAAGATGCCCTACAAAGGGTGGGTAATTTAGGACGGAATGAAGTACTTAGGGAGCTTGGTGATCCCGTTCTGGCATTCCTCTATGGTTTCACCAGAAGGTTTAGGGGGAAAGTCTATTTAGCTGGTGGGACACAGATGCTTGCAGTTACAGCACTATTAAAATTGGACGGGTTAAATTATGGTACAATTGTGACTACAAAATACGTGGTAGCAGATAAAACTGCTACGTTTTCGCGGACTGCGAATGAGATAGGCACAACCTTCGTTGAGGCAAAAGTAAACCTGTTCATTTCAAGGTACCCTGGAATAAGAGAGTACGAGAAAGGGATAGTGAAGGAAGGAGTTGGAGCAGGAGGAGCTTATTATCTGGCGTCAACCACGGGATTTACCAATAAGGAAATAGTGGATAAGATAGACAATCTTTATTCAGATCTTATCGGTGAATAAATGGCCCAGTCCGACCTTAGGAAGGGAACACTCGGCATATTTGATACAGTCGGCCAATCGATAGCGATGAATGGTCCGGCAGCTACGGTATCACTGTACCTTGTGGCACTTGCATCCTTTTCAGGTTTCAATATGACATTTGTTCTCCTCGTTTCCTTCATAATCTACGTCGCCATCACTTATGTTATTTACCAATGGTCGAAGATTGTTGACTCGCCTGCACCTTGGATGAAATATGCATCAATGGGCCTCGGAAATGGGGTAGGGTTTGTTTCAGGGTGGATTTACTGGATATACTATATTGTAGGATTTGGAGGGTTCGGCCTGCTCGGGGTTTCTGCGTTTCTTAACTCTCTGGGGGGAGTTATGCAATACCGGTGGCTATGGTACGTTGTAGCAATTGTAATGACTGTGGAAGCATTGATTATTGTGTTAAAGAGGGTTGAACTGTCAACGCGATACTTTATAGTTACAGGGCTGGTAGAAATCTCTTTCTTGGTAGTTACTTCCCTAATCCTGTTGTGGGTGTTCCGAACCAATTTACATTATGCCAGTTCTATGAACATATCTTCTATCAAGCCACTTGCTCTCATCCTTGGTCTGGGGGCATTTGGTGGGATAAGTGGGCTCACGCCACTGTCCTCCGAGACAAAAAGTCCAACTCGTAGTGTACCCCTTTCTCTACTTATTTCCCTTTTGCTGATAGGTTGTGTTATCATTCTCAGCTCGTTTGCACAAAGTATTGTCCTAGGCCCAAAGGGGTTTTATCTCTACTCTGTCATCAACGACCCTGGTAACTGGATTTACGGAAGATATCTGGGAATATTCTTTTCAGTAATTCTTCTCGTACTTATTTTGAACAGTTTTAACTCTTCACTCATTGCAACGTCAAACAATTACACTAGGATGTTCTATGGAATATCCAGAGAAGGACATTTCGGATCAGGGAGACAGCCACAGGTTAATTCCAATGGTATTCCAAGGGCTCCGGCCGTACTGGGGGCAGTAACCGGCTTATCGGTTGCGCTTCTTGCGGGTACGATCTTCGGCCCGTTTGAAGGCAGTATTTTTTTGCTTGTTATGGCCGCCATTCTCAGTTATTCGTCTCACATAATTGTCTCGATTTCCCTAGCGACCTATAGCTACAAGATAGGAAGATTAAGGTTTATAAGCAATTTACTTATCCCCGGCATTGCCTCCATGGTTCTAATCTATGCCATTGTAACAATAGCCAAGAACAACTATCTCTATCCATTTAATATTTCAGTTGCTCTGTCCGTAGTGATAATTGCGTCAGGAATTATTGTCTATTTCATAAACAGGGAAAGCAGAAGGGGGAAGCTCAGAACAAATTTCAACAGGGATCACATAACAGGAAAATTATAGATATTCATGTTTTCTGCTATCCCAATGAAGTGTGAAAAGCCAGAAAATGTACGTGTGAGTGCTCTGACCATATCTTCAGATAGAAGCGACTCAGGCAAAACAACAATCAGTCTAGGACTGATGAATGCGCTTTCTAAATCGGTGAAAGTATCTCCATTCAAAGCTGGCCCGGATTTCATTGACCCCATGTACCATAAAATAGCCACCGGTGGGGAGTCCGTAAATCTAGACCTCTGGTTAATGGGCAAGAAGGGTGTCAAACGGTCGTTCAATAAATATTCAACTAACTCAAATGTATCAATTATTGAAGGGGTCATGGGGTTCTACGATGGTATGAACGGTAGATATAGCACTTGGGAACTTTCACAAATTCTGAATACTCCAGTCATTCTTGTTATAGATTGTTCAAAAAATTCCACAACCTCATCTGCAGTTGTAACAGGTCTAAAGAAATTCAAAAGGAACAATATCAAGGGAGTAATTTTTAACAATGTTGCTTCGGACAACCATTACAGGGACTGTACCAGGAACCTCCCAGAAGGAGTGGTTCCCCTAGGATGGATTCCGCACGATAGTAGTCTTTCTGTTGGTTCCCGTCATTTAGGACTATTAACCCCTGATATAAAGAGTAAAGAATTTGTGAAAGCAGCTGGCCAGATAGTCTCAGAAAGGATCGACCTAGATAGAATCCTCGATATCACGAATGTAGAAATTCCGAAGGAAAATATCGATAGAAAACGGTCAAAGAAATCAGGAAAGGCAGCTCTAGCTCTCGATAATGCATTCCTATTCTACTACAAGGAGAACATTGAATATCTGCGAGGAATGTTTGATCTAGAATTCTTCAGCCCCCTCGCAGATGATATTGTGAATGATCCTTCCTTTATATATCTAGGAGGAGGGTATCCTGAAATATTTGCCGATAAATTGGAAGGAAACAATAAAACCAAGAATTGGATTAGGAAGGAAGCAGACAAAGGTACCCCAATCTTGGGGGAGTGTGGAGGGTTGATGTATCTGTCGTCAGACTTGAAAACAGATAAGGATCATAGCATGGTTGGAATTTTTGATGTAAACATTTCAATGTCGTCCAAATTGACCATAGGGTATACTGAATTGAAAGCAAGGCAAGCTACCTTGATTTCGAACACAGGGTCAAAAATTAAAGGACATGAGTTTCACAAATCA
The DNA here is from genome assembly GCA_026127935.1 of Thermoplasmatales archaeon. Classification (GTDB taxonomy): domain Archaea; phylum Thermoplasmatota; class Thermoplasmata; order Thermoplasmatales. The sequence goes on from JAJSLL010000018.1 coordinate 26,580, forward strand.
AAAGTAGACGATATCAACGAAAAAAGGGTATTTACCAACCTGAGAGGAAAGGGACTTGGAGATGGGAGCGACGGAGTATACTATAACAATGTACTGGCACTGTATTCGCATATTATGTTTCCGGGACTAGGTAAATTCATAGCACAAACTAATATCTAAAAGAATAACGAACGGTCAAGATGGTTGTAACAAACCTCTAATCTGTAGTCTCTGCCTTCATTAAATTTCCTACCTATGCCTTTTTGGAAAATTATAAGTCATATATTTTAATGATAAATCGTCTTATTCATACGGATTAATGATTCGTTTAGGGTACTAAAATATAGTTAGTTGGTGGTCATACTGATTATTTTATTCTATACATTTTTTGAGCAGTCAACAACCAAGAAAATGAATTGTTTCTGACATCTTCTCATAGAAGCAGAGATGTTACTTACCATCTGATCAGTATTAAGGCAATTTCCGAATGGACTACCTGAAATGCGAAAAAATTCAGGCTGGAGACAGTCCTCCAGGTAAAACGCTTATCTGTAGGTTTAGAATTTGGAAAGGCTCAGAGAAATTTATTCTCAAGCTTTTGAGAGGATAGAAGTAGTTCGTTACGTTATTCAAGTTACTTTTTTCAAATAAACTTTAAATAATTCAAATTAATTTTATTTAGAGGAAACTAAATGAATAATCACTTGAAAATTGTAATAGCAGTGGTTGTTGTCTTAGCAGTTGTGGTAGGAGGGTTTGTTATTTACCACGAAGATGCTACAGGTAAGGCAAAAGGCGAGATCATTACAATAACTACAGGAGATAACCTTCCATATAAGCTTACAAGGATCGTGTCACTGGACCCAGCAGCTACTGCCACTCTCTATGCAATAGGAGCTTATAAATACCTTGTTGGAGGTAACTCATATGATTTCTATCCACCAAATGAAAATTTACCGAACGTAACTGATTACCCAAGTATGGATCTAGAACAGGTTTTTAATCTGTCTGCAGACGCTGTGATATCATTTAGCAACTATTCTAGGGCACAAGTTTCTCAGCTTCTCAACAACGGGATAAACTATGTATTTTTGAGCGCTGATGCTGGAGTAAATTTTAGCGTTATTGAAAAGCAGAATACTCTCCTTGGGGAACTCACTGGAACAGTCCCAAACGCAACATTGATAAATCAATGGATGAACGTTTCCTTATCGGCCCTGCATGCAGATGCTACAAGTTATGACCAATCTGAATACAATAGCACGCCACTGAGAGGGTTCTACTATCTATCATCATATGGAGGTTACTGGACTGCGGGAAACGATACATTCGTAAATTCTTATTTCCAATATGCGGACATAATTAACATTGCAGCTCCCTACGACTCTGGTTTCTATACAATCAATCCAGAAAATATAGTCAACGAAAGTCCGCAAGTTGTGATACTTGACGACTCTGTCAATGCAAGCTCGCTAAATGCGTCAGGATCGCCTTTTGAGTCTTCCCCTGCAGTAATGAACGGCAAAGTTTATACGACGACTACAAATGAAAACATGTTTTCGGAACCAAATTTCAGGGACATTTTCGCAATACAGTGGATCCTATTCATGGTATATGGGCAAAATCCTGCGTTGCCCAATTTCCCGATCAACTTGACCTACAATCCCAATCCAAACGGGGTAAGTTAGAAGTCATGAATGTATTAGAGAACGAGAGGGTGACGGCTTTCGTTCAAAGAAGCCGGGAAATGAAGTACGTTTGGATAGGCTTCCTCTTTTTTCTTCTGATCATAACAATTCTCCTATCGGATTTTATAGGATCGGTGAGAATACCGATCCAGAGTTTATTAGAGATTTATGGAAGTCAGATTCCTTTTCTCTCTCATTTCGTACCTCACGGTTATACCCTAGCCCAGGAGCAGATCATAGTTCAGCTCAGAGAACCAGAGATACTAGGAGGCGTTGTGATAGGTGCTTCACTCGGGATCGGAGGAGCTGCGATCCAGAGCATATTCAGGAACCCTATATCCGAGCCATACATAATCGGCCTTTCAAGTGGTGCATCCCTTGGAGCCGTGGCATCTATCGTTCTAGGATTCACGATATTCGGAATATATACTCAACAGATAACAGCTTTTGTCTTTGGTCTTTCCGTCGTCTTCATCGTATATTTCTTTGCTCTAAAGGGTGGGAAGATCCATCCCACTTATCTCCTCTTGACAGGAGTGGCAGTATCGTTCTTTGTTTCAGCAATAGTCGCTCTTCTGTTGTTTACAAATATAAACTTGCAGGGAGAAGTTTTCTTCTGGCTATTGGGGTCCCTTGAGAATATAAACTGGACCGTTCTGTATCCAGTTGCGATTGTGGTCTTGATCACATCATATGCAATCTATCTTCAACACAGGGAACTAGATGCCATACAGATGGGCGACATGCACGCAAGATCAGTGGGAGTAAATGTAGAAAGGACGAAGAGAATAACTATCTTCATGGTAGCGCTAGGTGTTTCCGCTTCGGTATCAATTAGTGGTCTTATAGGGTTCGTTGGCCTCGTAATGCCTCACCTTTCCAGAATGCTTCTTGGAGGGTCAAACAGGCATGTCATACCTGCCTCTGGGCTACTAGGTGCAATATTCCTAATCTGCGCTGATGATATAGCCAGGGGGATAGTTCCAGGAGTTGTGATTCCAATTGGCATAGTTACAGGCATAATAGGTGTGCCATTCTTGATGTACTTTATGAGAAAACTCACGGGAGGAAGGTATGAAGGTTGAAATTGAGAACGTGACGTTCCAGGTGCCTTCATTCCAGCTTGGTCCTTTAGGTTTTTCAGTTGAAGAAGGTACTATAACAGCAATAATTGGCAAAAACGGTTCAGGAAAGTCCACTACATTAAAGCTTATTCACGGAGACCTTAAGCCAAACACGGGAACTGTGCGGATTGATAGAACAAAGGTATCATCGCTAAGCAGTTTAAAGCTTGCAGAGAAGACATCTTTTGTTTGGCAGGAAATATTCAGCCCGATGAGCTTTTCAGTCAGGGACGTGATGAACGTTTCCGGTTATAAGAGGGGTACCGACGAAAACAGGATGGAAGGCGCGCTGGACAAGGTTGGGCTTGCACCTTTCATAGACAGAGATTTCTCTGTTCTAAGTGGAGGAGAGAGAAGATTGGTGACCCTTGCTGCAGCAATTTATCAGGACTCTGAAATAATGATAATGGATGAACCCACTAACTTCCTAGATATCGACAATCAGATACTCATTTACAACCTTATGAAGGGATTAAGGGAAGAAGGGAAGACCATTATTATGACTATGCATGATCTAGATGCCGTTCATAATCTTGCAGATTCAGTGCTCATTCTCAGAGATGGGAAGAAAATAGCTTGGGGCGATACAGACTCCACGTTGACCCTTGAAAACCTCAATAAAGCATTCAATGTCTCATTCCACACCTACAATACTGTCAATGGAAGTTCTTTTGTTGGCTCCTATAATGGTTGAGATAACCTCAGAAATTCCATTCGTAGTATGTCTCTGTCCCTGATTGCAGAACATAATCCTTATTTGATGTTATTCACAACTGTATAAAGCAGGAACCAAAACTAGCAGATGAGTTGGAAAACAGACTTGAAAAGTCTTCAAAAAGACAGACTAATTTATCAGTTTTTATCAACACAGAGTAAGACCGGTCGAAGATATCTTTGTCTTAATGGGGTCTCCATATTTTCTAAGAACGTCAAGAGATTCTTGATCGTAGAGCGCGATTATGCTATCTCCAATTAGTGAAACAGAAGCGTATTTCCCAGTAAGATCGTTCAAAATCTTCTCTGCCTTCTGAGATACAAGTTCAGAATCAAATGCGAATTTACGCCCTATGAGAAATGCATTCTTCAGTGTTGGTTTCTTCATGAAAGACTTGAAGGCTTTTTTTCCATTTGTAATGATATCTTCCAGACTGGAAGGTGACTTTATTATTTCTCCCGTTGGGGTCTTCTTCTTGAATGGCAAAATGATCAGTTCTGAAGGTCCTTCAAGTATTCTTTCGGTTACAGAATATGGAAAACTCCCTCCCTTCATCCGTACATGAAATCCACCCATCATTTGTGACTGAACATCTCCAAGGCCGGTTCCCCGTTGAAGTTCAATTCGATGAGCCATCTCATATATTTCTCCACTGACAGCATCATTCCCAATGATCGCAGCTGCAGCTGTCAGGGCTGCTCCTGCACTCAATCCAAACCCACTGGATGGAGGGAGGTCGGAATAAGAGAATATCTTTCCATTGAACTTTAGCAGTTTTGCGACTTCCTCCTGCACTGAATTGTCAATAGGTATTCCATTGAACCTTATGTCCATTGAATCTGACCGCTCAACTCTCGTAGTGATTCCCGTCTCAACGCATATCGCAACACCCTTTGATCCTTTCCTAAGTACGTTCCGTTCTTTGTTGGGTACGAAGAATAGGGTTGCGCTTCCGGGGGAAAACGCCTTATGAGAGTAACTTGAGGATTCTCCCTGCAACTTCAAGCTTGTCACCTTCCATTTCAGTTTCTTTTCTGCCCCTGATTACTATTACCTTTGTATGCCCAGCCTTTACGTCCTTCAGGTCGTTGGCCACTATCATATCTAGAGAATATTCAGACATCCTCTTTTTGGCTCGGGAGATAAGATCATTCTTAGATACGCCGTATTCAGCCTTGAAACCAACTATCACCCCTTTGTACTTCTCCCTCAGTCGCTTCAGGAACTTTGGTGTCGGCTTTAGTGTCATTGAAAATGGTTTGTCTGTGGGTATCTTTCCCCCAGTCTTGTTAGTTGTAAAGTCCGACAGTGCAGCAGGGACGATTACTGCGTCACTTTTCTTTATCAAATCTATCATACCTACAAGGGATTCAAGATTTGTGAATTTCTCATATTTCAGGAAGGGCGGAACCTCTACACTTACATTTCCGAGTATCAGATTCACATCAGCTCCCATGTAGTAAGCCATTGTCGCAATGTCAATAGATGTTTCACCAGTTGAATTGTTAGATATCACCCTCACATCATCGATGTTTTCGTAACTGGAACCACCAATGACGAAGATTTTTTTCCCTTTAAGCTCTGTATTTAGCATCCTTATGACCCTCGCAGCGATTGACCGATAATCAGCTATTTTCGCCTTCTCCTCCTCGATCTGTGGGTCAAGGAACATGACACCGTATGACTTTAAAACCTCAATATTCTTTCTAATTATTGGGTTTGTATACATATTGATATGCATCGCTGGAACGACTACTACTGGAATTTTACCAAGTGCATTAGAAAAAACTGAAGTAACAGTTGAATCATCTATTCCAAGAGAAATCTTAGAGATTGTATTCGCAGTAGAGGGTGCGATCAAAAAAAGATCTGAATCTTCAACGAGTCTAACGTGTTCAATCGCCCCTGTGAGTTCTTCTACAACTCTTTTCCCCGAAGCATATTCCAGGCTGTAAGGGTGAATTATCCTCTTTGCGGATTCAGTTATGATAGGAAATACCTCGGCTCCGTGACGTCTAAGTTCGTGTATTAGATGCACGGATTCAACTGCTGAGATGGAGCCAGTGACTCCCAAAATAATCTTCTTATCCTTCAGCAGCGAAGTTTTTAGATTGAACTCTACTCTATTTTTTGGCACTTGACTACATATTATTTACGATAAAAAATTTAATGTTGGTCGCCTTTTCTACCTATGGAAGTAAAGGATACCCTCTCCTCCACTATGAAAACTGTGGAAACAAGGGAAGGAAAGAGGATGAACATGTTTGTGTGCGGACCAACAGTTCAAGACAGACCGCACATGGGTCATGCAAGGACCTACATTTTTTACGATGTTCTTGCAAGATATCTAAGGTACAAAGGGGTTAGGCTCTTTTATCTCATGAATATAACAGACATCGAGGATCACATAATTACGAAGATGCAGGAGACCGGCCAGAGTTGGGAACAGATAACGGCAACAAATTCTGCCGAGTTCTTCAATATTATGGGACGGTTAAAGAACAATTCCGTCAACTACTATGCATTCGCAACGGACTACATAGAGGAGATAATTTCTCAGATTTCAAGACTTATAAAGAGAGGATACGCCTATGAGATTTCTGACGGAGTATACTATCGCGCAAGGAAATTCAAGGACTACGGAAAGCTTTCAAAACAGAATTTGGATCAGCTAATGACGGGGGCAAGGGTGGAGATCAACGAAGAAAAAGAAGATCCACTAGATTTTGCATTGTGGAAAAAGAAGAAGGTAGGGGAGCCTTTCTGGTCCAGTCCCTGGGGGGAAGGAAGACCGGGATGGCACATAGAGGATACAGCAATAACAGAATCCATTTTCGGTCCCAGGTATGACATTCATGGCGGTGCAAAGGACCTCATTTTCCCGCACCACGAGTCAGAGATAGCTCAGATGGAAGTCATATCCCGCAAGAAACCAATTGTGAAGTACTGGATTCATACGGGTCACCTGAACGTTGACGACATCAAGATGAGCAAGAGTCTCAAGAATTTCATCACTATTGAGGAATCTCTAAAGACATACTGGCCGGAAGCGATAAGGATAATGATGCTCTCGATACGCTATAATTCTGCAGTGAACTTCGATGAAAAATCAATAATTGACGCGCAAGGGATTGCGGAGAAGATTTCCATACTTCAGCACAGGGTCAACGGCTCAGATGCAAGAAAGTCACAACATTCAAGTGAGATCGTTGGAAGACTGTTTGAGCCGATGGAGGACGACATGAACGTCCCTGAATCGATGGTGAGGATAGTCAGCTTTGTAAAAGATTCTCTTGCAAAGCCACACCTAGACGAAGAGGAAAAGGGTGAAATAAAATTTATTCTTGGGGAGATTGAGAAGGTTATAGGAATCGTCCATCTTCCGCCACTTCCCGAGAAATCGATGCAAGTTCTGTTGGACCTGAGGAACGAGCTGAGGAAGGGGGGAGATTACGGATCTGCCGACAGGATAAGGGACTCGCTTAAATCTCTCGGAATTCATATAGAGGATACAGCAGAAGGGAGTTATCTATGGTGGTAGAATTTGACGTCATTGTTTCAATAGACCTGATCAATGATTTTGTCACTGGAAAACTTGGGCGTCCTAAATTCAAGAAAGTGGTGAAGGCAACTAGGGAGTTGATAGAAGGGAGCAGAAAGTTCACTGTTCTTGTGCAGGACTCACATTCAAGGGGTGATCCGGAAATCAGGGTCTGGGGAAATCATGCCATGGAGGGAAAGAAGGGTTCTGAGACTGTCCCAGAACTGAAGGGGATCGCGCAGGTGATAAAGAAGCATACCTACGATGCTTTCTTCAATACGAATCTAGAGGAAGTCCTAGTTAAACATGGTGTGAAGAGAGCAATATTCTGCGGAGTTGTTACCGATATATGCATCGTTCACTCAGTAGCTTCAGCTTTCTTCAGAGGATTCCGTCCCATAATTGTTGAGGAATGTACGGACGCATACTCTCCAACCGAAAAGAAAAGGGTTCTTGAATATATGAGGAAGAATTACGGAGCAAAAATAATATCTCTCAGGGATATCCTGCCAAAATGAAAAATATAGCTTCCGCTGAGGAAATCACAAGTCTGAAGACTACGGATATTTATTTCATCAGGGCCAGGGAAGTCTTGAAGAAGATCGGTTTCAATCCTCAGGTTGTGATGGAGGTCACGTGTTCCTCAAGGGAGCTGCCGTGGATAGCGCTGTCAGGTCTGGATGACCTGACCTCATTACTCAAGGGAAAGAAGGTCGATGTTTATGCCCTTCCAGAGGGAACTGTCTTTCCTTCTAGGGACGTTAACGGTATACCCATACCCGCGGTGAAGATTGTTGGAAAGTACCTTGATTTTGGAATGCTCGAGACTCCAATGTTAGGTGCTCTTTCGCAGGCATCAGGTATCGCGACCAAGGCATCATATTTCAAGAAGAGAATAGGCAACATCCCTCTCCTATCTTTTGGAGTGAGAAGGATGCATCCTGCACTCGCACCTCTGATAGACAGGAACTCGTATCTTGGGGGGTGCGACAAGGTATCAAGCATAATTGGTGCACAAAGGATTGGGCTAAAGCCAGAGGGGACAATGCCTCATTCCCTACTTCTCCTCGTAGGAGAGGAAAGGGGGTGGAAGCTCTATGACGAAGTTATAGAGATTGGAGCGATCAGAGTAGCTTTGGTAGACACATACGGTGATGAGAAAGAGTCTTCTCTACGAGCTGCTGAAGCCATAAAGGGGCTAAATGCAGTAAGGTTGGATACCCCATCTTCTAGAAGGGGAAATTTCGCAGATATAATCAGAGAAGTGAGGTGGGAGCTTGACAGACACGGAAAGAGGAATGTCGGTATCATAGTGTCAGGTGGAATTAAGGAAGATGATATCGAGGAACTCAAGAAAGCCGGGGTTTCAGGATTCGGAATCGGAACAGCAATCTCAAGCGCGGCTGCGATAGATTTTGCGATGGACATAGTCAAAATAGAGAAAAAAGATAAGACAAAGAAGGGTAAGTATTCCGGAAGCAAAAACGTATTCAGATGCAAGAAATGCCACTCTTTCCTAGTATCCGTTAATGCCGAAGAAAAATGCCAAAAAGACGGGTCTAGCATGGAGAGCGTCTTTGAGAAAATTGTTGATAAAGGAAAAGTGGTCTACACGGAAAAACTGAGGGAGAGCAGAGAGTACGTCTTAAAGCAGCTAGGGTGGTTTGAATTATCCTAGTTTCTGGATTTAAGCCTTATTCGAAATTCAAGAGAAATCCCTCAGGAGAGATAGCAGAACTTCTGGACGGTTCTTATTTCAAAGGAAGGGAAGTAGTTGGTTTGAATCTGGAAGTAAAGCACTCTGACTTAGATAAAGAATATCTTGAGGAAATCAAGAAGGATTACGACACAATAATCAACACTGGAATATCACCAGGCAGGAATGCGATCGGTGTTGAGAAAATTGCCTTAAACTGGCAGGACGATATGAAGGATGAGGACGGTCTCTCTGCAAGAGTGGGGCGAATTGTGAAGGATGCGCCGGATGGCCTCTTTTCCAGGCTACAGACGGAGGAAATTTTGCACTCTCTGAGGTCGGCAAAGATTCCATCCGAGCTATCATTCTCAGCGGGCACGTTCGTCTGCAACAAGATTTTCTATTATTCTCTATATTACACAAAGGTGAAGGCGGGGTTCATTCATTTTCCGCTAGATTCGGAGAGTTCGCTCGATGGAAGATACCCTACCATGAGCATAGACAATATGATAAAATCTATTGAAATGGTTATTCAGAAGACGATATAGCCTACTGGCCGCCTCTCTTTTCCTTAGCCTTCATTCTAAGTTCGTGGCTGCTGCACTTCCTGCAGGTGGTAGATCTAACTGGGTTGGACGCATAGCAGTTCATGCATATTTTCTTATTGAATAGTCTGTCGGTCGCTTCCTTGAAAGGCATTCGTTCGTAATCAGCACTCTATATAAATTCTCTTCCATTTTGACAGCGAAGAGTCGTTCTTCAAGATCACTGGACAATTATTAAGAAAATTAGGAGTCGATTAGTTAGTTGACTGAGCTCAATTCTCCAGCAAGCTCGCATCTGGGAAAATTTTTAATAAATATTTCAATTCAATTAGGAATGTCTACGGGTACATTGAAACTGGCAATTTTCGTATCATTTTCTTCAGTATTCACTGTACTTACGGTTCTCTTGGCAA
>JAJSLL010000003.1 GCA_026127935.1 Thermoplasmatales archaeon
GGATCCCGGCTGCCGGATTTGAACCAGCGACCTGTGGATGGCGGCGGTTGCGCCACAGCGCTATCCCTCTACAGTCCACCGCTCTACCAACTGAGCTAAGCCGGGTAAAGGGTTATCCCTGCAGACAAAAATATTTTTCTATTGGTGGTCAGGCCAAAGAATTTCAGGCTGATTGGTAGAAATAAGATAAACTCAATGAATCTCAAATCTGTAAGAGTTATACATTAGTGCGCTCCGAGAGCACGAAATTGTTAGGAAAATATTAATTAAGGCGAAATATATTTATTTGCAGGTGAACACCGATGCCAATGACATTCAGGAAAAAGACCGTTATCAGAACGGATAGACCTCCTAAAGAGCCACGAAAGTTCATAGATCTCAATGAATATCAATACACAGATGAGCCGGGAGCTGGAACGTCTGTTAAGGTAGGAGAATTAGTAAAATTTGAAGAAGTTCCTCAGTTTTCAGAGATAGTGTTGAACGGAGATTTACTGATACTGGATTACGCTGCCATTCAATCCGATGAACTTCAGATGAGGCGAATAGTGAGCGAGCTGAAGAGAACAGCTGGAGACAATGGAGGAGACGTAGTGGCTCTTGGGAATAGATACCTCATTGTCACTCCGAGGGGAATGAAGATCGATAGAAATAAGGTAAGAGCACCTTCTTCTCTGTAGTTTTTCAACCCTCTTCTTAATTTTTTTCAGGTTCCCAACTTAGCTATATTGCTGGTTGACTCGGCTTATAGCCATTTTTTTTGAGAAAAAGATGAAGTAAACATTAATAACGATATGAAAATTCGGGGGAGATGGCATCAAATCTATTTAGCTGGGAGCTGTTCATACTGGCTACTGCACTGATCGGCTTAGCCTATGCCGCCTTGCAGAGCTTCTTGCTTCTAAGAATTCCAGTTACTGAACAGAAACCAGAGAAAATTTCTCTGTCCATAAGACAGGGCGCCAATGCATTCATGCGGAGGCAGTACACGAACATATTCATATTTGCGGCAATTTTAGCAGTAATAATATTCGTTGCATTCTATTTTGCATCTGGCTTGAGCGATGCCTGGAAGTTGACTATTGGTTTCCTGGTAGGTGCTATTGGATCGGCCGTTGCAGGTCTGATAGGAATGAGTATATCTGTAAGAGCCAATGTCAGAACTGCAATTGAAGCAAAGAAAGGGTTGAATCCTGCTCTGAAACTTGCGTTCAGGGGTGGAACTGTAACTGGATTAATGGTAGCTTCTCTTGCTCTCCTTGGACTAGTTCTATTTTACATGTGGTTTGGAAGTCCCATTCCGATGATAGGTTACATATTTGGAGCTTCCCTCGTTAGCCTCTTTGCCAGAGTTGGTGGAGGGATTTACACGAAGGGTGCAGACGTTGGTGCAGATCTAGTAGGAAAGATTGAAGCAGGAATACCAGAAGATGATCCAAGAAATCCCGCGGTAATAGCCGATAATGTGGGAGACAATGTTGGGGACTGCGCCGGAATGGGGGCAGATTTGTTCGAGACTTATGTTGTTACTGCTCTATCCGCAATGCTTGTTGGATACTTCATTTACATTAACAGTCTGAGTGCAAACGTGTCACAAAGCTTAGTTATCTTGCCTCTGGCTATAGGAGGAACTGGAATTTTAGCGACTATAGTTGGGTCTTTCTTCGTCAAAAAAGGTCCGAAGCAGCGAATAATGACCGCACTTTACAAGGGTCTTATAGTGACGGTAGTACTATCTGCGATAGGATTCTACGCAATAGATTACTATCTTATGAATGGAAATCTTGCAATCTATTTAGATGCAATCATAGGTATGATTATTATGGGGGCAATAGTCTATGTGACCGAGTATTATACTTCTGAACGGTTCTCCCCGGTTGCAAAGATTGCAAAGTCATCAGTCACCGGAACCGGAACGAACATAATCACGGGTCTCTCATACGGTCTCCAGGCTGTTTTCATTCCTGCGGTTGTGATCGTCGGAGGTATCGTGGTTTCATACTATATTACATTTACGTCTTTTGGAAACAACTCTTACATGGGCCTCTATGGTATAGCAATCGCTGCCGCCAGTATGCTGTCTGCAACTGGGATGATAATATCGATCGACTCGTACGGACCGATAACTGATAATGCGGGTGGAATCGCAGAAATGTCAGGTTTCGATAAGAAGACGAGAGACGAAGTGACTGATCCGCTGGACGCGGTCGGTAACACGACCAAGGCTGTTACGAAAGGCTATGCTATTGGAAGCGCTGCGCTAGCCGCACTGACACTATTTGCAGCATACCAATTTTCTATAGATAAGATTGCTAAGTTCAACACGATTCAACTCACTGACCCTATAGTAGTCGCGGGCCTTATAATTGGAGGATCGCTTCCATTCTTCTTCACTTCATACCTAATGAATGCTGTAGGAAAGGCAGCCTCCGCAATTGTAGAGGAAGTCAGGACACAATTTAAACTCAAACCTAAGATTCTAACGGGAGAAGATGAGCCAGATTATGGGAAGGCAGTGGACATAGTCACGAAAGAGGCGCTCAGACAACTCATGGTACCTGCCCTAATAGCGGTATTGACACCAATCGTAATTGGGTTCGTTCTCGGACCACTTGCGGTCAGCGGCTTATTAATGGGTGTGATAATTGCTGGATTCCCACTTGCGATCATGATGACTGTAGGTGGAGGCGCATGGGACAATGCAAAGAAATACATTGAACAGGGGAATTACGGAGGCAAGGGATCCGAAGCTCACAAAGCAGCAGTGGTTGGAGATACGGTAGGAGACGCGACAAAGGACACAGCCGGCCCTGCAATAAATCCACTAATCAAAGTGGTCAACACAATATCGATTCTCTTTGTCACCATAATAATGTATCACTACCTCATCCACATCTAAACTTCTCTTAATTTTTTAATTATTTTTACCATTTCTAAATTTTCCTTTATGTCGTGAACTCTGATAATATCAGCTCCCTTCAATATCGATATCGTATTGAATGTCAAGGACGAAGTCCCCCTTTCTTCCACCTTCTCAGACGTTACTTGTCCGATAAAGCTTTTCCTCGAAATACCTAACAAAAGCGGATACCCAAGTTTGATGTCTCTTAGATTGTTGATAATTGTAAGGTTATCTTCCAGTCTCTTTCCAAATCCTATACCTGGATCTAGAATTACGTTATCTCCGATACCCAGATCATTCGCCAATGAAATTTTCCTTAGAAAGAACGTAATAATCTCGTTGATAACGTTATCGTAATGAGGAGAGTCCTGCATTGTTTTAAAGTCTCCCTTCTTATGCATCACAATCAACGGCACTCCGTATCTATTGGCAAGTTTTCCGATTTCCGAATTTTCCAAACCTGTCACATCATTAATAATGTGCGCTCCCATCTCTAGACATTCTCTAAGAACCTCAGGTTTGAACGAATCTATTGAAACTATAAATTTCCTGTTCAAAGCCGCTTCTACTGCTCTAGAAATTCTTTTAAGTTCTTCAACTGCTGAAATCGGATTGCTACCTGGTCTTGTACTCTGCCCTCCGATGTCGACCAAGTTGCCTCCTGCATTTTTTATTTCATCCAGTTTAAGTTCTATTTCATCCTCAGAAATCCTGCTTTCTGGATAGAACGAATCGGGAGTCATGTTGATTATTGCCATTACTTCAGGAAAATTAAAAGGACAATTTTTATCCTTAATTTTCAACGAATATTCCTTTTCCCAGAAGTCATTTTTCAGGAGTGGAAAGAATTTAATTGTCAAATCTTTTATGTCTTTGTATTGAAGTGGGTAGACGTGGGTTAAACCAGAGACCAGTTCGGTTGTGTTAAGATCTAGGCTTTGGGAGGATATCAAGAAGGCGGGAAAACTGTTCACTTCAGATAGTGGGATGTTGTACTCTCTAGAAATGGCTGTCGGATTAAACCTGAAGTATGTTCCTTCACTCCAAGGTTGTGAATTGCGCATGAGGGACTCCCTGAATGTATACGACATTCTCCGTTGATATAAATCCCGACTCGATTGCAATACCGACTGATCGGTCCCCAACCAGATTGGCAATAGAACAGATTTGCAAAAGGTCTTTTAGTGCAACATCGTCGACTAGCGTTTCCTTATAGAATTTCTCGGAAACACTGAGCTTGTATTTACCTTCTTTAAGGACCTTCCCTAAGAGCTCCTCGTCTGCTGCGGCAAGGAGCGTATCAGCCGGTGTTCTAAATACTCGAATCCAGATCAAATTCATCTTCCTTCTCAGTTGGTTTGGTAGAAGAAATCGTAACAGTATATATCAAGTATTAGTAGGACTGCTAATTTCTCACTTCTCCAGTGCGCGATAGAAACCGGTCACTACTTCGATAACTTCTCCCTTGTCATTCAAAATCTTCAGTTCCCTATCAACTTGCCTTTCCTCAATACCGTGCTTCTTGGCTTCCTCGCGAATTTCGCGAAGAGACGCTCGTCTCCCAGTACTTGTATCTTGTAACTGCTTAATGATTTCCAAAATAGAGAAAGCCCCCTTACGATCTTTTGAACTATACCCTGACATTATTACGTCTATATCTTGGATCCCATTTATCACAGTTGCTTGATTCAAGAACGCTTCCATTAACCTCGTAGCCCTCTCAACATCATCCACTTCAACTCTGTCAGAAAGTCTTACCCGCGCGGAAGCTTCGGAAAGTCTTATCAATGCTTCTAGCTGTCTCGGTGTAATTGTAACTGAACCCTGTTTTACACTAGTTGCCCTTTTCTCAACGTAGAACTTCTTTATTTTCTCCTCAGCCTTCGGTGACATAATCGGAAATGAATTTTTCCTCGCGTAAACAATGTATTTCTTAAGGAAATCGCGTTCAAAAGTTGGAAATATCTGCACCTTTTCAACACTTCTTCCGCTCGCAATTGTTTCACCAGACTTATGAACTTTCAAAATGTAATCAGCCATTTTATCGTCCATCTTCCCCGGTCTATCGACGATCATAAAAATAAGATCAAATCTTGAAAGCAGGGTGATTGGCAAATCTGTCTGGCTAGTAAAAGGCTCGTCTTCTTCAAATCTTCCGTATTTAGGGTTTGCCGCTGCCAAGACGGCGCATCTTGACATTAAAGTGGCATTTATACCCGCTTTGGAGATAGAGATGGTCTGCTGTTCCATTGCTTGATGCATTGCACCACTATCCTCCCTGTTCATCTTGTCTAGCTCGTCGACTGCGGCCAATCCACCATCTGCGAGTACTAAGGTCCCGGCCTCCAGAGTCCACCTGCCTTCTGATAGCTCGTCCTTAACTGCTGCGGCGGTAAGTCCTGCGGCTGAACTTCCTTTGCCCGAAGTGTAGACAGCCTTGGGTGCGATATTCGCAACATAAGTAAGGATCTGTGACTTCGCAACTCCAGGATCGCCTAGGAGAAGTACGTGTGCGTCCCCCCTAATGTAAGTTCCGTCAGGAAAAGCCTTCCTTTCTCCGCCAAAAAGTTGAAGGATTATAGCTTCCTTGACCATCTCATTTCCAAACACTGCAGGGGCTACGCTTCCAACCAATTTTGAATAAATCTCGGGGTCCCTTGCCGCTCTTTTTATCGCGGCGATGTCTTCGTCCTCAAGCGTGACTTCTTCGTATTCCGAAGATTCCCTCTCTATGAACATAGCTTCCAAGAATACATCGAATTGCCTCGATGCGCCCTGAGCACTTTGCACCTTCTGCTTTCCTTTGAAGATTCCATTGATGGAAACTCTATCACCAGGGTTGTTCTTTCCGCATAGCTCTTCTTCTAGGTGAACGACGAGTTTGGCTGGTTGTGCCGCTCCCTTGAGAAATTCTGGTTTCTCTTCGATAGTGATTAACTGGGTATCATAATAGAGAGACTTTTCCGCAATGAATCTAAATTTTGTTTCTTCCTTTGTCTTACCGCAGTGGTTGCATCTTGGTGGGTCAAGAATTCTGCTGCCAGATTGTGGATAAAGGTGGACCTCTCTGCAATAGCCACACTGAAATGCTGCACTCACAACTGTAGGCACCACTTCCGATACTCGCTTCACAACTCCATCAACCTGAAGGAAGGTGTTGAGATCTTCGCTTCGAAGTTCCCTTATATCTCTCTTAATATCAGGTAATTTGGAAGAGATCGAAATCCGTACCCTATTTTTCTTTTCTGTCTTGAAATCATCAGACAAGAGTCCTTCATGAGTGCTGTTTCCCTCTTCCCAACCATATAGAACCTCTTTCAGACGAACGAGATGATCTTCGGGGTACTTCAGAAAATTAAGAGCGAAATCCGTATTGACCTTATCCATCTCTTCATAATTGATCGGCAACACCTTGTCCTTTGAGTCCTTTGAATTTATCCTGAACATATCTGCAGTATGAGACTCAAGGACTGTGCTCCATAGCGATCTTAACTCATCGTCCCTAAACGACTCTCTCATCCCGTATTGATACGTCTTCCTTATTTTACTTTTTTTGGAACTCGGAAAGAGTTAGATGCTTTATATCAGGAGATTAAGAAAGAAAAAAATTAGAATTGATGAACCGGAGTGAATTTAGACCTTATAATGGCGCCTAAGATTGCGAGTATCAAGCCGATGACAGCTATTGCAGCGCCTACAATGATAAGAAGTCCATACACTACCAACTGGGAAAGATTAGATTCCAGGATGGCATAGGTAATCAAAGGTGGATGCTTACCGAAAGCTACTAAGTAGTAGGTTCCACTCAACCCATCATAAATTATGGAATTCCCAGATGGTGTAGTGGGTTGGATTGCATAGTTTCCAACGTTTGTAGAATTCACGGTGTTCAGATCTTGGGAGGGAATAAGATAAGTTGTCGTATTACCAGTAACGAATACGCTACCATTTGAACCAACAGTTAATTCATTTGAGTAATAAACTCCGCTTGGACTTATATTTAGGGAAGTTCCAACGATTTCAGTCCTACCGCCAGCCTCAACCCCTGCAATTCCCGCAATGACGACACCAATTACAAGTAAGATGATTCCCAAGTATAGTAAATCCTTTCTCACGTTAACTCAGTTCGAAAAAATATAACAATTTTTCCTTGAGTCTCGCTGACGATAGAAACAAACAAATATGTTCAAATTTCTTTGCTCGCACTGACAGCATCAGCATGTCTGCTCTTGAAAACCTTTATTACAAAGACGATAATTCACGGTCTGCCACTGCAGGTGTTGTGTAGCCTGGTAGCACAAAGGCCTTCCAAGCCTTTAGCCCGGGTCCAAATCCCGGCACCTGCACTCTGCAAGAAGTTTAATGAAATTGACTAAAAGTTACAAATACTCCATAATCTATTTTTTAAATTTCTTGGCAAGTATACAAATAAGGTTTTCCACTCGTGACCAGTCCATAACACAACACGTAATCTAGGCTAGCATTCTCTTATTCACTCATTATCAGCTTAAGAAGGTTATACTACTCTTAAGTGGAGTTGACAGGTGTTATGTCAATAATATCAATTGGTGGGAAGACAAATTCAGAAATGTTCCCAACAAAGATATACGGCGCGGATGGCTTGAAGATTAGCAACATTTTTGTTTCTTTCCGCAGTTTACTCTTATTATCTTGCGTAGGCACTTTACTTTCACTGCCTTTCCCCTTCTTCAACTATTGATGGATAGTTGAATTCAGTTGCTTGGTAATCCTTAAGCTTACCGGAATTGTAAAGTTCATACGCAGAAAGATCGAGAAGACCGTGGCCCGAGTTGTTGAAGACGATAACCTCTTCCTTGTTCTCCTTTTTGCACCTTATGGCCTCGTCGATTACGTACCTGATTTCGTGTGCTGATTCAGGAGCAGGTATGATACCTTCCGTTCTCGCGAAAGTTGTTGCTGCATCAAAAATTGCTGTTTGAGAATAGGCATGTGATTCCATGTACCCCCTCTGAATTAGATAGGAAATGATTGGTGCCATCCCGTGATATCTTAAACCGCCTGCATGGATCGGTGGATTTCTGTATTCACTTCCCAGTGTGAGCATCTTAAGAAGAGGAGTTAAATGGCCAGTGTCTCCGTAGTCATAAGTGTATTTCCCCTTGGTTGTGTGTGGAACAGCGGACGATTCGCAGGCAACGAATTTTGAATCCAACTTCCCTTTAAGCTTCTTTCCCATAAATGGCAAACAGAAACCTCCGAAGTTAGAACCACCGCCGATGTTTCCTACTAGCAGGTCAGGTGTTTCATCAAGTATTTCCAGCTGTTTTTCAACTTCTTGCCCTATAACCGTTTGGTGCATGAGGACGTGATTTAAGACTGATCCCAAGGTATACCTGGTATTTTCATGGGTGACTGCATCTTCAACTGCTTCTGAAATCGCTATACCTAAGGATCCGGGATTATTGGGGTCTTCTTGCAAGAGCTTTTTACCATAGCTAGTTTGGTCGCTAGGGGAGGAGAAACACTTTGCTCCCCATGTTTCCATCATCACCCTCCTTCCTGGCTTTTGATCGTAGCTCGCTGAAACCATGTATACACGAGCACGGATTCCAAAATAGGCGGCAGCCATTGCCAATGCAGACCCCCACTGTCCAGCTCCAGTTTCTGTAGTCAGGTTTTCAATTCCTTGTTTCGCATTGTAATATGCCTGTGCTAAAGCAGTGTTCGGTTTGTGACTTCCTGCTGGGTTGGTACCTTCCCATTTATAATATATTCTTGCTGGCGTCTTAAGGTATTCCTCCAGTTTTTTGGCTCGATATAGTGGAGTGGGCCTAGGAAGCCACCTATATGCCTCAAGTACTTCTTCTGGAATCTTAATGTATCTTTCCGTGGATACTTCCTGCATTACAAGTTCCTTTGCAAAAACCCTCTGAAGTTTTTCAGAATTGACAGGCTTTAATGTCTCAGGATCTAGCGGAGGAGGAAGTCTTTCGGGTAGGTCTGCTTGGATGTTGTACCATCTTGTTGGGATATCTTCCTGGTCGAGGAATATTGCCCTGTCCATTAGTGCCATAGATAGAGAGGCAAGACTATTACATTAATGTTGTTATTTGGACACCAATGTCCAAAATATGTCACTATAGCTTAACCGTGAACGTAATATCAAGTTTTCGGACTGATTTGGGAAATCTCAAACTTTTTTGGGCCAAAAAACAATCAAGAAAAGTGTCTCAAAATTAAGATTAATAGCTGAAAACTCAATTGAGTCGATCAAACTAATCAGATGAACGAGAAAAGCAAGAATAATCACTTCAACGGGAAGATTAAGTACCTTTGAAAGGGATAATGACCGAACTACAAAAATACAGGTACATTTAAAAGGAGTGGCAATAATTCGAGCTAAATCTACCTTTGTGAAGCCTAATGTCGTCAAGTTCGCTTTCTAGCAAATTGGCAATTATAAATTCCATAGAAAAGTTCTTCCAAGTTCCAAGCGATCATTTCTAGTGAGGCACCTGGAATGGCCTACAGGAGTCCAATATAAGGTCCAAAGGTCGACTAAATTACGGACAAACCGACATTAATTGAAGTCATTGAAAATTTAATAATGTTATTAATCTAAATATTTTAAATTTTGATGAAATATAATATTCGTAGAACTTAATTATCTGGAGGAAATTACGCATCTGAAATTTGGTGATCTATATTGACCGATGCGATTCTATTTAACAATCTATGGATGATATTCTCAGCCCTTTTAGTTTTCCTGATGACTGTTGCGATTGGTTTTCTGGAATATGGCGAGCTTGGGAAACATTACTCTAATAGTCTAATAAAAACAATTTTGATAATGGGTACTGCCATTTTTTTAATGGCTCTCGTTGGTTTTAATTTGGCGTTTGCCCCAACATATTATGGAATTATTGGTATTCCAACATATAACAACTTTTTCTTTGGCAGTTTTTCGTCTAGTACTTCGGCTATAATTGAAGGGACATGGTGGTCTATGACGTCTCGTTACTTTGATACCGGTTTGACTACAGGAACATACTTCCTTTACGAGACAGCATTTGCATCTGTTACGCTTGCCATAGTAGGAGTTGTCGCACTGAGAAAAATGAAACTCAGTGCCTTTCTTGCCTATTCAGTCGTATATTATACACTGATCTGGACACTACCTGCGGCATGGATTTGGAATCCTACTGGTTGGCTTTATCAGCTAGGAGTTAGAGATTTTGGTGGAGGACTAGTAGTTCACGCGGCAGCAGGGTTCGCCGGCCTCGCCATAGTGCTTAAAATCTGGAGAGAAGAGAGGAGACAAGGACACTCTGAGAGTCCACAAGCAGTTATCTCAATAAATCCAGCTTGGTTGACGTTATCTATTCTATTGTTGTGGGTGGGCTGGTTTGGTTTCAACGCGGGGAGCGTCCTTGCGTTCAACGGTGAAACAATTATAGTAGGTCTCAACACCTTCCTCGGGGCAGCGTCGGCTTTGATTTCAACCGTTTTTTTCAGATTCCTAATTACAAAGAAGGATCCGGGATATTTGTATGCAATTAATGGAATATTGGTAGGTCTGATCCTCATGTCACCTCTGTCGGGTTACATCAGTCCAGCGGTAGCCATAGCAATTGGCTTAGTTGGTGGACCCATATTTCTAGTTGGGGAGAGAGTTATGACGAGGAAGTGGTACAGTGACCCGATCGGCTTGTTTCCAACACACCTCTTAATGGGACTGATTGGTTTCATATTGATTGCGTTTGTGGCTCAAACTGGATTTTCATCTGTTTCTGGTGCTGCAAATCTCCCCAACGGTCTTATTTTCGGTGGCGGAGTATCCGCACTTAGACAACTCGGAATACAATCTCTGGCCATTTTGGTGGTTGCTGCATTTGTCTTCTCATTGAGCTATGTTTCACTCTGGATAATTGGGAAATTAACTAATGGAATTACGGCCGGCTATGAGAAATCGGTTACAGGAGCGATAACTATTGAGACCCCAAACAACCCTATTTCGGTAAATACCGTAACAAGGGAGGGAAAGAAATAATTGCTTAACTTTGAGAATTGAAATACGCTAAAATTTCCTTTAACAATATGCCAGTGACTCCATTTTCTCTCAGTGGATGTTAAATACTTCCAATGAGTTATTTAGGGGAATCAAACCATTTACGGTTGAAAGTCAAAAACTAACTACTTTCAATTAACCGGTAGATATTTACGCCGTAACTGTTATGAACCCGACCTCGTCTAAAGACATGACTTACACTATTCTTCCCCATTCCAATAGAAGGAATATTTGCGATAAGAAGTCGGAGTTATCTTTTTCTTGTTCTGATTCTCGTATTCTACAATCTTGTTTGGTTTACCAAATACTGCAGCGGCAGCTGTGTCGTTATTGTCAAAGGTTATCAGAAACTTTCCTTTTATGCTAGAAGTAATATGTCTGAGTTTTTCAAGATCCAGCTCGGAAAAACCATATTCATACCACTTTTTGCTAGAATAAGGTGGATCACAGAAGAAAAGGGTATTGAAGCTATCATACTTTTCGAAAATCTTGACATAATCCAGGTTCTCAATTTCCCACTTTGATACCTTTGAGCTGATTTCTTTGAAGTTTGTCACTATCCTTTTCATTAGAGTATAACTAGATTTCTCTTTGCGCGTGCGATAAGTTGCCCCCATTCCACCAAAACCAACATTGAATTGATAAAATGTTTTCAGAGCTTTGTCATACTCGTCAATATTGATCGATCCCACTTTCTTGAGCACATCTCCATATCTTAGGAACTCTTCCTTGCTCTTGGTCCAATATTCAGCCCTCTTCAAAAATTCGTTAGGACCCTCCTTTATAACTTTAAAGAGGTTGTACAAATCCACATTGAGGTCATTATAGATTGTTTTAGATGCTTCTATGTTTAGGGAAACAACACCCGAGCCCCCAAAGACGTCTACAAAGTTACTCTTATTCGAATCCCAGAATATCTTAGATATTTCTGGCAATAGAACAGTCTTCGACCCTGGGTATTTGATCAGTTTGAGAGGTCTCATCCCGGTTGTGAGTGTAAGAGGTAGAGTCATTTCAACTTGAGACCTTGGTTCTGATAGTGTCCCGAACGTTTTTCATAAGTCTTAACAGCTTCTTTGTCCATGTTTAGAAAGATCATCTGGAAGACACCCTTCTCCTTTACTATGTCTACAGTCTCCTCGCCCAGATTCTTAAGATAGAACCTGATCTTGCCATTGAAACCTGCATCCACAAACCCGAAACTTGCCACAACTCCTCTCCTTGCATAAGAGGATCTGAGAAACATCATAGATCCCATGAATCCGGGTAGTGAAACAGCCTCAACCGTCTCTACCTGTGCCCCGTGGTTCGGCTCAATTACAACTCTTTCAGTGATGCTGAAATCATAACCATTTGGTGTTAGCTTAGCAGGATCAAATGGGGCAATGGACATTGTTCCGTTCTGAATGAGCTCAAGAATAGTGCCGTCAGATACAATCATAAACAAAGAAAACTTTTATGTTTAAAATATTTGTCAAGTAATGTTTGACGAAGAAACCGTGAATGCTTTCTTAGGGGGATATAAAGTTTCTAAGTCGGGTGTCGTAACTCTATTTGGAAGACCTGCTGTTTCTACCTTAAAAAGGGTTATCGCCTTCCCCGCATCTCTTTCAATTCATTCTCTAGTAAGGAAGAGTGACTCGGTTGTCTGGAAAGGTACAAATACCGTAGATCTCCCTTACGAAATTTCTAAACTCTCTAATGACTGGTACGACCCAATAAAAATGATGATCAACATTGCAATCCAGAGAGGATGGAAGTATCCCCCATATATAATGGCCGAAGAACATCTAGGTTATCAGATGGCATTAGGATATTATTCCGCATTTATAGATTTACTAGTCCAGGCTTTTTCAACAATTAACGAAATAACCCTGAACCCTGCCGAATTCAATCAGATCAGTACCGAGATTCAAGGAAAGGTCAAAGGGCAGACTTATCCATATGAAACTCTTGCAAGACAGCAGGGAAAAAGTAACAGCCTATTATTCTTCGAGTCCTCCTCAAACTCATTCAGAAATGAAATCGTAAACTTTGAGCCATTTTCCATGTTTCTGATATCTGAGAATTATCTAGGAGATAACCAAAATTACGCGAATTTCCTTAGAAACTTCAGGAAATTTAGCGATAGTGGTATGGATAACAGAGACCCAGCCGCCCTCAGCTTCCCTTATGTTGGAATCAGAAATCACTCAATAGTTGAAGAAGAGATGTATGATCGCACTACAAAGGCATTCGAAGAGAATGACGTTGATTCCTTCATTCAGTTTCTTTCGAAGTACTCCCAGTCGCTTGGCTACAATTTGGGAGTCCTATCTGATTTCCAGAAGAACACTGCGAATCTTCTTGAAAAGTACAAAATTAAGAATTACCTCTTCAGCGTTGGAGAATACTCGGGTTCGGTTCTAGTTTTTGTGGATTCTCAAGAGCTTGCCACGATTAGAGACAATTTGATTCGAGAATATTACAACAAAACAAATAGGACTTTAAGATTTGATGAGTTGCAGATTCTCAACAACTCATTACGAGAACCTATTCGAGCCTGATTTTTCTGCTGCTGATTGATAAATACCAGCCCAACTAAAAGCAAAATATTTGTATTTACCTTCCAATAAGGTACAATGCCATTATTTGGTACGAATGGAATCCGGGGGGTCTTGAATGAAACCATCACGCCTGAACTTGGTTATAGATTTGGCATGGCGGTTGGGACCTACTATAGTGACTCTGACATAGCACTTTCTTACGATAACAGGACGACTTCTCATTTATTGAAGGATGCAGTCGAGTCTGGACTGCTGAATACTGGAAGGAACGTGGTGGACTTAGGGATGATACCTACTCCCACCGCGCAGGTTTATTGTAAACATAATAAAATCCCCGGAGCCGTTGTCACTGCCTCTCATAACCCGCCTAAATTTAACGGTTTCAAAGTCATCGCAAAGGACGGCTCTAATCCAGGGGAAGACGTTGTAACCAAGCTTGAGGATTTGATAGTCGGTCAAAAATTCAACAAGGTTGGATGGGAGGACGTCGGTGAAGTCAGAAATGATGATGCTGTTGGATTGTACCTGAAAGAGATACTCAAGAACGTTAATGTACCTAATATCAAGCAAAGGCATTTCAGAGTATTAGTAGACTGTGCAAACGGTACTACCGTAGTAACCACACCAAAACTTCTTCGACGCTTGGGGGTCAACTATGTGAGTGTAAATTCAAATTCCGACGGTTTCTTTCCTGGAAGGGGCTCGGAACCCACGGAAGAGACACTTAAAGAATTAATTTCATTTGCAAAGAGTGTTCCCTTTGACCTGTCAGTAGCTCACGACGGGGACGGAGACCGCTCGGTGTTTTTGGATGAAAAAGGTGAGATGATTGATGGAGACAAGTTGGTGGCTCTCATTGCAGATCACATGTTAGAACTCAAAAAGGGAGACCTGGTGTTTCCAGTAGCTTCAAGTTTCTTGATTGACAGAATAGCTGAAAAGCACGGTGTCAAGGTCATAAGAACTCCAGTAGGGGCACCTGTGATATCAGAGGTTCTTACATCCTCAAAGGGATTGATGGGGGGGGAGGAAAATGGCAAGGTGATCCTTCCACACTACCTGAATGGAGGAGACGGAGGGTTGACTGTGGCCCTTGCCCTGGACATAATTTCTTCGAGGGGAAGGGAGATATCCAGTTTGATAAGGGAACTTCCAGACTACAAACTCAAGCGAATCAAACTTTCGAATAGATCTGACTTTGAACGGATAAAGACCTTGTTGAAGCAGCAATATACAAATATGAAATACGATGAGATAGATGGCCTGAGACTTGTGGAAGGCGATAGCTTTATCCTCACCCGGAAGTCGGGGACGGAACCAGCAATTAGGATTTATATTAGCTCCACAAGTTCAGACTGGATAAAGTCCCGTGAAAAGGAAGTTCTGAAGATTATCGAGGACCCAAGTTAGTATAAAAAGGACAAAATAATTATATTATCAGCCAGTCTTTATGGCTATGCAGATAGGGATAGAGGGAGTAGCAAGAAAAGCGGGACAGCGGATCAAAACAATTTCAGAGGTGTTCTATCCTCCAATCGACATTTCTGAAGAGGGTGAGGAAATTCACATCTACCTAGACTTACCCGGATTCAAGAAGGAAGACGTCAAGATATTGAGCACGAAAAATGGACTTAAAATCTCGGGAAAGAGAGAGAAGAATCCCAAGGGCAAGCTTGTCTACGAAGAAAGGGTTGATGAGTTCTCAAAATTCATCAGAATCAATGGCGAATTCGAACCCGACTCCATCAAAGCTTCGATGGATGACGGTGTCCTAGGAATAACAGTCAAAAGGAAAGAAGTAAAAACAGTACCTATAAGCTAGTTTCTGAATGATAGCGCAGCTAAAATTGCCCCGCCTACGAAAAGCAATAGTCCATAAAGCGTAGTTGTAATGATAATAGCCCCTGAGATTAGGAATCCGGATGCAATAATTGCGCCAGAGTAATTGGGGTTCTTCTTTCTAGGCTGAATTCTATTGATATTTCTTATAAGGTCAGGTATGCTTAGGTAGTCGTTTACCAGCTTCTCGATCCTCTTAGGAATTTCGAGGACTCTTCTCTTCAAGACCTTAAATGCAGCCCCTTCGTTCTTCATAATTTCAGCAACTACCTCAATGAATTTGAAATTCTTATCGAGAGTCTTGCAGACTCCATCTATGATAACAGACATTCTCGCAAATAATGCAAGACCGTACGGGAGCCTGAAAGGAAATCTCAAGAGAATCGTATTTGCCCTATGTACAAGTTCTTCGTATTCCATCTTGCTGATTTCCTTTCCTTCTAAGTCCTTGAAAATTGTGGTAAGGACCTCTTCCATGAATATTTTGTCTGCCATCGGGTCAATTAGGTCTATATCCACCAGAACATTGAGTAGATGCCTAGCGTCAAATGTGGATAGATAGTAGTAACCGATGAGCAGTTTGTCTCTCATCGTTTCTGGCAGTTCGGAAGTCATTCCATAATCGAGTAAGACAAGTTTGTTACTCTTGTTCCATCCAATATTCCCTGGATGTGGGTCTGCATGGAAACGACCTTCCCGAAGTGCGAGTCTCAGAAATAGCTCGTTTAGTACCTTAGCAATTCTGGGAAGGTTGGCATTGTTCTGTTTCAGGGCAGCAATATCAGTGATCTTTATGAAGTCCATGAATTCCATAACTAGCACTTTCGATGATGAGACCTCTTTGTAAGGCTTAGGAACCATCACCTCCATTTCCAGTTCTAGTTCCTTTATCTTCTCACCAATAGTTTCTATAGATTCAGCCTCCCTCTTGTAATCAAGTTCCAGTTCAAGACTAGTGAGAAATTGATCTGCAAAACTGGATAAAGAAAATGATTTGCCGGTAAACCGTTCCAATAGGGCAACAAATGCATATACCTTATCCTTATCTTTCCTAATTCGCTCTTTGATGTTTGGCCTGTTCACCTTCACGGCCACATCATGACCTTTGTATTTTGCCTTGTAAACCAATCCAAGACTTGCGCCGGAGATTCCAGACTTATCAAATTCCTCGAACACCTCGTCCAGTTTTCCAATCTCTGATTCTATGAGTTCCTTTACCGGTTCAAACGAAGGCATCGGTACGGAATCCTGTAAATCGGTTAGTATCTCAATGTACTCCTCAGGTACGACATCTCTCCTGGAAGATAACATCTGACCCAACTTAATGAAGAGGGGACCGGATTTAATCATCGTGTCTCGGAGTTTGATAGCCTCAGCGATACTCTTTTTCCGATCGGGTGGTTCTCCCCCCGACTCTAGTTTCCTCTGATAACGTCTCAGATATCGTGCTCGTGGGTAATATCTGATAGCGACACCCAGACCCTTCAGTTTTCCAGTGAAAGTCATTGGGGCATGAAGGTATTTGCTGTATAAGAATATTCAATTAGCTTATGTTGCTACTGAAAAGGTTTAAATCGCCCGGACTTGATATCACAAGTTTCCTTTGAAACTAGCGAGTTTGATTGCCCTAAATACGACAATGAAAAGTTATTATCTGTATTCAAATATAGGTAAAAGGTTCAAATGGAGACCTTGACTCTTGTCGGATGCCAGTTTGGCGATGAAGGGAAAGGAAAGATCATCGATTATCTTTCGAAGGACTTCGATATCAATATACGCTTTAATGGTGGAGAAAATGCTGGACACACTGTCGTAGTGGGAGACAAGACCATAAAGTACCATCTTGTGCCGGCTGGATTCCTCGGAGCTAAGACAGTAGTTATTTCAAACGGAGTCGTGATAAATTTAAGGAAACTCGTGGAAGAGATTGATTTTTTAAAACAATTTAAGGGCAGTTTTGATTTAAAGATCTCCGAAATGGCCCACGTCGTTACAGAATTGCATTTTAAGAGGGACAGATATCTGGAACAGCTCCGAGGAGCTGGACTTATCGGAACCACTCTTAAGGGGATTGGTCCAGCATATGAGTCAAAATTCGGACGTTATGGTATCAGATTAGTTGACTTCAGAGATGTGAATAGGCTGAAAGATAATCTTGACCTCTTGAGCAAGATTTACCAGATTCCATACGACGAAAAATATATCGATTCCCTTGTTCAAGATTATAATCAGATAAAGAGTTATCTCTTCGACACCCGGTCGTATTTAGAAACGGAATTGGAAGCAGGCAAGACGGCACTATTCGAAGCTGCTCAGGGAACATTCATTGATGTGGAGTCCGGCACGTATCCGTTTGTGACTTCCTCCCATACTACGACTGGAGGCGTGACTGTGGGAACGGGCCTTTCCCCGAAATATTTTTCAAAATTCATCGGTGTTGCAAAAGCTTACACCACCCGAGTTGGAGAAGGAATGTTTCCTACCGAAATCTTCGGGACCGATGCGGACAAACTTAGAAAACTCGGCAATGAATTCGGAGCTACGACTGGGAGACCAAGAAGGGTCGGCTATCTCGATATCCCCATGTTGAGGAGGGCGGTTAAATTAAATTCCCTCGATTACTTAGCACTGACCAAAGTCGACGTTTTAGGAAAGTTCGATAATATTAAGGTAGCAGTTTCATATGAATCCAATGGAACTGAAATCAAAGAATTTGATCCAATATACGCTCCTGATAGAATCAGCTATGAAAGTTTCAAGCCTTGGGGAGGTAGTGAAGGTAAACTCCAGGATTATGTGGAATTCATTCAAGACGAACTTGGAGTACCCATAGTTCTGATTGGGGTCGGGGAAAAGAGGGACGCGGTAGAACTTAACGGGAAAATAGTGCTAACATAAAATTTAAAGTTCCAGAAATTGTTCTAATGAGGTGAAGAGGCACTTTCTTTCTAAAAGGGAAACTAAAGAGTTCAAAAGTCTTCTGGATGGCTTCGGGATAGTAGTTGAGTCAAAGACTCTAGAAATAGAGGAGAATGACCACTCTACAGTCTATGATGGTACAGTTCCGATATTAGTCAAATATCAAGATAAATGGCTGCCTACCCTCAAAATAATGAGGTCCAAGGACTTTCCGAGGGTAATCATTGACCAGGGGGCCTATAATGGAATCAAAAACGGTGCAAATTTGTATTCTGCCGGAATTAAAAATATAGTTGGAAATCTCAAGAAGGGGTCTACCTGCATCATTGAAAATTTAGAGGGAAGAGAGATTGGTTCTGCTTCTGTAGACTCAGAGGAAGTTGACATCCAGAGCAGGAAGAAAGGAGCTTATCTAAAAGTATATGAATTATACAGGTAGGAGAATACAGGTATTCTAGATTTTGTATATTCAAGAAAGTTGAGAAGTGTTAAATAACAAAGCCCAACTTCAGTCTTGTGAAATTCATAGATCTACACCAGGACATGGGTATAACTTCGCAAAGAGAAGATGTAATTTCAGAGACTAAGCAATCGAATCTCGAAGAGATCAAGAAGTTCGAGGATGCAATTGTATTTGGAGTCAATTTCCCCCACATCTTCGTGGTCAACGATAGGGGGGACGAATTAACCAGACAATATAGAACACCATCTAGGGCATCTGTAGCATTGTGGGATGACTTGATGGAACAACTGAAATTCTATGGATACATCAAGAGAAAAGGACTTGTAAATCTGGTTCTGAACAGGGAAGATGTGAAAAAGAAAGGTACAAAGATACTTCTGAGTCTTGAAGGAACTGATTGCCTGAAGGATCCTTTTGATCTGTACCTTCTGAAGGACTTGGGGCTGAGAGCTGTTGGCCTCACTTGGAACTATGATACAAAATTTGCAGCTGCTGCAATGTCCAAGAAGGATTATGGACTGACGGGATCGGGGGAAGAGCTGATAAAGATAGCAAACGAGCAGGGGATTTTGGTAGATGTCGCTCACGGGAGCAGAAACACTATACTAGATACTTGCAGTCTTTCAAAAAAACCAGTCATTTCTTCTCATGGAAATACCAAACACGTATTTGACCACTCTAGAAATCTGGATGATGACTCTCTCGCTGCAATATCAAGAACGGGTGGTGTCATCGGCATTACCGCAATTAGAACGACACTGAGTCAGGAACCGTCCATTGTAGATCTGATTAAGCATATGGAGTACGTAGGGAACAACTTTGGATGGGATCACGTTGCTCTGGGAACCGACTTCTTGGGGATAGAGAATACCCCAAAGGGGTTCGAAAGTGTTTCAAAAATCAGTGAGCTTGCAGAGTTGTTAGGTTCTAATGCACAGAAGGTACTATGGGACAACCCGCTAAGAGTTATTAATAAGGTTCTGCCATCAAATCTCTAGCCCACTCCCTACTTCGTTGGAGAACTACTGCCAAATTTGGGGTTTGAGTCCAGAATCTCTTTGTGCTTCAACCGAAATTTTATCACTTCTAGATCGCAGCTTGGGTGCGTAGAGCGCCACTCGCTGCACTTCCCAGCAAGTTTTTTAGAACTGTAATGCAGGTGGCACTTGTCGCATTCTTATAATTCATTTTCCTTCTCCATCAGGTGCCGAGTGTTTGTAGAATATACGATACTTAACCCCCAACCGTCTAATGCCCTTCTTCAGAGGTATTTGAGAATATCCCGCCCCTTCATTCCTTCCCTTATTCCCGCATCTCTCGCTTTAGCACTTACCCGCATTACCTCTTTGTTGAGAAGGTCATCAAAAGTGTTCACACCTGAAATGGACGCGGCAATAGCTCCTATCTTGTCTGCCGCTTCCATGTTGAGAATGCCACACATCAAGAATCCTCGTTTTCCATTTATCAGAACTATCGGTGCTGGTTTTGTCTCTATCTTCACTCCAGTGTATACTTCTCCATTTTCTGATATATTTTCAATTTGTATCATAATCTTCCATACTACTCTGGTGTATTATAGGTTGATGTCTATAGGGATATGAAATACTCTCCCATGCCATTTCAAGCTTCCTGAGATAGTAATTCTTGTCGTATCTGTTCTCCAGGTTTCCTATATCTACCGAGCCTCTACTTTCATCTATGACAAATATTGATACCTTATCTCCCGGTCCGACATCATTTGCCTTTTCTATTGCCTTTTTCCTTATGCTATTAACTTTGTACTGCTCAGGTCTGCGGGTTGCCATTATAGATAATTTCAGGTCGGAATCTTCCACCCTCCCGTTGACTATTCTGTCCTTGTAAGAATCGTATATTCTCCTGATTTCATCGTAATGTCCCGGGAAGTCCTCAATTCTTGATACCTTGGAGTAAACTTTCAGAATGTCTTCCTGCATCTTCTTGCATATATTTGGAAAATCTGTTCTCCGAAGCTCTATTCCCCTGACCTTGAATTTCCCACCGTCCATAAGACCAAAGTATCTGTTGAGGGCACCACTTCCATCTTTCGCTGGAAGGAATACTATCCACTTATAGAAACCCTCGAGGGAGATATTGAGCCTGCTCATCTTTTCTATTTTATTCATCACTCTGTTGATATCCCCAGTACCCCGGAGCCATAGAGAATCAACGATCCCGTGTATTGTTCCGAACCCTTCATCTTCTGCAATCTTCACGCTCTCAGTCAGTATCCTTCTACCGAGACAGGTTATTGACTCGTGGACCTCTATCCTGCCGAACTTTGCATTCTTGTATCCTGTATAGCCAAATGATGTCAGCAGCAACCACTTCAGCACAGCGTCCCTTCTCCTGTACCTCTCGTCCGAGTTCTTCCTTGCCTTGTAATACAGTCTAAGCTCCAGAAGATCCGACAGGAATTCTGAGAGCGTACCTCTCTTATCCATACAGATATCGTAACCTAGGTCTTCTATCCTCCATTTATCTTTGCAATTCACGTTTATGGTCTCGGGTGAGAGGTTATATTTCACTATTATTGACGGGTACATTGAACTGAAATCTATTTCAAACACTCCCTCATAGATGCCGGGCACCGGTTGAAGGTAGAGCCCACCTTTATCGGAGCTGATGAACGTGTCTAGGTCTTTTATCATCTCGTGATCTTCCTTGTATAGAGGTATCATTATTCCCTTCTCGAGTGATTTCCTCACCTCATAGGATGATACGGCAGTTCCCGGGGTGATCCTGGCAGAATGGAAGAGCGGTAGAGAGGTAATCTTAGATATGGTAGCTAGGCCTTCCAGTCCCCCCTCACTGAATATGAAGGACGTATCCCTGTCTATGTGTGGGATTCCGTAAATAATGAATCCACTAGCTCTGTGGTTGATCCTTCCATAAGAGGTAAAGGTCCTTTCCTTGCTCCTAGAAGTTCTGGCAGAATAACCATGAATCTTGGCAGTCGTGAAGAATTGAGGAAAATACCTATCTCCCCCTTCAGAAATTATCAGGTTTGCATCTGTCATGTTCGAAAAGAAGTAATCCAAGGACGAGGGAATGTTTGTGAACAGCTGACCATCGATCTCAACCTCTTCCAAGCCATCTATGAATTTTATATCCAAAGTGTTTAGATAAGGTATATCGAAATCCATCCTCCTATCATCATTGAAGAAGTGAAGATCGTTTTTGACCATGAACGACTGGACGATGTTTATGTCTGCATTGTAGATCTTGTAATCCCTGAAATTTCCTATCTTCTCTATTGCGAGAATTAGATCATTCACTCTGTTTGGAGGCAGAGTTAAGCTTACAACTTTTTTGCTGGAGAAAATGTCTTGTCGTTCGTCCAATTTCCACGTTATCCATGGTACTAGGTCTATCTCGTCGGTGATCTTTTCCAGACGATCTCCCGCAACGTAAATGGTGTGTTCATAATTCCATTTCTTTATCTTCTTGTTCTCGTCGATAGTGAAAAGAGAATTTCCACCCCATGCATCTACTATCATTTCATTTCTTTCTTCATTTCTAATAGGGCAAAAATGAGAAACGTGAAATATGGGTCAAGGCTGGTTATAGAGGCCTCAGGAATGTGAAGTTTTATCTTTTTGATGAAGTCTTCGACTATCTCCGTATCTGCACTCTTCATCAACCTCTCCGCTTTCCTTATCTCTTCCGTTATGCTCTCTATTTCCATTCTAAGGCTAGGGGTGTTTCTTCCCATTTCTTTACTACCTCTAGTATTTTCCTATGGAAAACGTGATCCAACCAATATGGTCTGAATTCCTCGTCTTCTACTAAATAGAGAATGTTCGGCGTTCCAGTTCTTCGCGATATCCCTTCTAAGGAGTTTGATATATTGAACATCACGTCTTCTTTCCATTCCTTTAACTCAGACAACTTTACGACTATGAAAATTGAGAAATCGTCATAGTAAAAATCCTCTACAATGGTCTTCTGGAACTGATACATGTTGAGAATTCTCTGTATGTACAGTTGGTTTCCCAATTTTCTTTTTAAATAATGGGCGTCAACAAAGACGCCGTCTCCGAGAAGTAACAAAGTCTTCCCATAACTATTGACGAAGTCTTCCAATAATATTGAGTTGAATTCCTCCATTTCCATAAGATATGAATGCCTTGGATTTGCTCGGAACATGACTAAAAATCAGTCTGACTATATTTGAACTTTATAGATCATTGTAAAAAATGAAAAAATTGAAAAAATGAATTTAGTCTCTCTTAAACTACCAATCAGGCCTTAAAGAAAATCATCTTTAAATGATCCAAGTCGTACACCACAGTGAACCTCTTTAGGAAATCATTTCCTAGCAACCCATCATAAATAATATCCTGAAACACAACCCTGGGGCTCTCTTGGAAAATACTTGACGCGTAGCCAATTTCAAGCTTACCCTTTATCTCAGAAG
Organism: Thermoplasmatales archaeon; assembly: GCA_026127935.1. Taxonomy (GTDB): domain Archaea; phylum Thermoplasmatota; class Thermoplasmata; order Thermoplasmatales. Next base: position 23,158 of record JAJSLL010000003.1, read on the forward strand.
AGTATCTCTTATAACTATACGAAGTTTCATCTGTGCCGGTGAAGACCTTGACGTTGGGATCTTCTGGAGAAACACCAAGTCTGGACATGAACTTTGAATTCAAGATAAGCACATCTGATCCTCTGTTTACCTCCAGTTTCACGATATCACCATTCGGCAGGGTAGCATTTATGAAGATGGTGATAGTAGTTTTGAGACAATATTACTCGTGGAACCCTCTTAGTATCTCTTCGTCATCTGGTGTGAGCTTGACTTCTCTCACATGGAGCGTTAAAGAGTAGCTGTTCAGGAAGTCCAGCACCTTTTCCCTATCCTCCTTTCTCAGTATTACCACACCCCTCATAATCTTCCTGTGTGGAATATCCTCCAGAAAACCGTGCCTGTGGTACTTGTACCTCCCCTTCCACGACGATGAATCCTGTCCATAGAACTTCTGCATGAACTTGTTTATGGTATTCCCGTCCGTTCTCTCGTGGAACTGGAAGAGTATCATTGTTCCGTTCATTATGTATGATATCACACATAAATATTTAACCTTGTTTGTTATTGGTAATCACGCCAAGTAAGAGTGTCGAGGATCTTCAGGACCTGATAAAATCTGTCAGGGATAGAGGATTCCCCTATATTGGAAGGGAGGAGAAGGAGAGGAACTGGTCATAGGATGACCAGGCACAGATAAACGAGATAGCTGAGATCCTTGAAACCATCAGGGACATAGTGGGGTGTAGCTTCTTCCAAGATGGAGAAGAGGAGAAAGGGACCTGGAACGTCTGCTGTTCCACCTTCAGATGTTGTCAAGGTGATGCTCATGCAGGCATACTTCGGTATGCCGAACAGGGTAGCACAGGGCTTCCTGAGGATGTTCGGAGAGAAGTTAGGGATACCTACCCAGATTCTCCTACAAGACAATAGAGAGGGGATACGACCCTGAGAGGACAAAGGAAGTTCTGGACGAAGTTTTCAGGATCGTGAACGAGAGGGGAAATTCTCTTGAGAAAACATTCTCAATGGACGGAACTGGAGACCCAACATCGATGAAGATCAATTACGAGACCAGGAGGAGGGAGCAGAGGGGGCTGAAGGGGAGTACATCGGATGATTTCCCCCACACCAGAGGCAAGCACGACTTCCAGTACTCCGTGTTCTCGACCGGAATACACACAAAGATAATAGCAGAATTTTCAACAACGGAAGACCATTCCATAGGGGAGCTGAGCCACTTCCCTACAGTCATGGCACAGACTGATGAAATGTATCCCAGCATGGAGGTGATGCTTGGTGATGCCCTATACTCAAGCAGGAATATATGTACAACATTGGACTCGTATGGAGTGAGACCGTACTTACTCCCGAAGAGCAATGCAACTTTCAGTGCGAAGGGTGTTGAATCGTGGAAGATGATGCTCTGCTACTTCATGAACAATACGCAGCAATGGCTTGAGAACTATCACATGAGATCCATTTCGGAATCCGTCAATTCTATTATAAAGAGGAAGATGCCATTCAAGATAAGAAAGAGACTTCCGCATAGGAAGAGGATGGAGAAGTACCTTAAGATCAATATGCACAACTTCAGGCAGTTCAATTACCTTAAACACACGAATCCTGACCTGTTGAAAACATACGAGGGAATCAACTCTAAGTAATTTTGTCCCAAAGCTGGTTATTCGGAATCCTCTATATATTAATTGGCACTATTGTTTTGGTGACCTAAAATATGGCATTTGAGGACCCATTGGCCGTAATGTTGATCGGCCTTTCTTTCGGAACAGCAATAGGAGCATTTTATTTCTTATTTGCAGCAAGAGGAATGACAGAACAGGTTAAGGCTCTAGTTTTTCCCGCTATAGGCGTTGGGGCTTTTGATTTTATGAGCGGTTTCTATATGGCCATGTTCCGGCCTTTCCTTTCCTCCGTAGCAGAATATAACATGCACTTTGCAGACCCACTCTTACTGTTCGGTTTGCTGTTAATCATCGTAGCCGTGATGGCTTATAAAACACCAGAAAAGACGAATTTCGGAATCATGCCGATATTAATAATGATGCTCGGTATATACGTCTTGGTAGGGGCATACAGCATAGCTCAACTTAAACTCGAGACTGGACAAAATCTCATTACCGCTTTAGGGCTGTATCTATTTGATGGAATTGGCGCACTACTTGCTCCTCTAGCGTATCTGAAACCAAATAAGGCAGCAGGAAAGTACGCTTACTATCTGGAATTTGTGCTCCTGGGCATTGGCACAATATTCTCGCTTGTGATTGGCTACACGACGCTAAACGGGCATCTTGCAAGCCTACCATAAACATTTTTCCTCTTTTTTTTTATGAATCCTGCTGTAGTAATATGTCCTCTCGATGCGGGTCAGATAAGATAAAGATAGAAGGAACAAGCGAAATAGTTTAAGATTGCGTTTGTAAGATAACATATGTTTGTAAAAACTGTGGCTATAGGGGCACATTAAAAATTTTCGAGTCTAAAAACAGCAAGTCAGAAGTCATCATAGAGCAGGATTGAAATAAGCGAGGCGAATTTCAATAAGAAGAGTAAGGGCCGATAAACATCGCTCCTTACAAAGACCCGTGAATAACGAGCTTTCCCGAATCAAGGAAAATACAATGAAAGGATAAACAGATTGGTGATGCCTTTCCAGTAGCGAAGGCACTTGGGACTGTCAACATACCTGCCACGATAAACGGGATGAAGGGCGATGTAACATGGGTGGTTTTAAAAGCTTATTACAACAATCAAATTTACCCAACAATAATTTTCTATCCACTTAATCTCAATACTAGAGATATGAGTTGGATTTTGAATTTGCCACAGTTCGTAACTAGCCTAGAAGGTATCTTAAAACAGAACTTGTCGAATGACTATATTACGGAAATAAATGTTTATACTTGAGTTCCGCACCCTATGATCTCTCGTAATCTGTTGTAGATGTTGTTCTCCCCTATATTTCTAGACAATCATTATTTGTTTTTCTATGTGCACATTCTATGCTCATTGGTTTAAACATCCTTAATCTATATGGAATGGTGTTCCTGAGGATCACCAGGGTGAAGAGGGGTTCAGCCACGCTTGAGTATGCATCCATAGCTGAGAGGAAGATCGAGGACAGTAAACAGAAGACTATAACTCTAAAATACCCGGGGAGGGTGAGGTTGAATGATGACCTGGAGAGATACGAGAGAACGGTGGATGAATACCGCCACGCAATGAAGAAATTCTCCGTCAGGGATGTAAGGGTTGGTTCTACTCTCTCATTCGGGGTGTTCTACGCATCCAAATGCGATCATGGACAGGAGGGGCATATCCACCGTATTGGAAAAACATACGGGGAACTATTCCAGGATACTGTCATTCATGATAATCTCAAGGCTCTTCAGGCCGTCTTCCGACATGGATCTGCTTGATCTGAGAGAAAGGGTGTACTGTCCATGGGAAATGCATCTCAGCGAAGACAACATATACAGGGCGCTTGACAGGCTGATGTCGGAGAAGGATGATATGGAAATTGATCTTTTCAATGCCCTCAATCCTAGTACATCAATAGTGCACTACGACCTGACTTCCACATACTTCGAGGGGAGGGAGAACAACGATCTCGTCCTGTTCGGATATTCAAGGGACAGGAAGAGGGGGAAGGAGCAGATTGTAATAGGCATGGTGATGGCCGATGGCATACCAATATACCATCAGGTGACCTCCTATGTATGAAAAGGGAATCTCTTTCATAGTTCAATGAAGTAATTGTTGATCCATATTAATTCTTTAAGCATCCTTCAACTTTGATTTTCGTATCGAGAATGAAATGTATTTCCTGGCTATGCACAAATGAAATAAACCCGAGATGGATTTTAAGTGGAATGATAGGACTCGTAAAAATGAGCAAGCGGGAACTCGAAGTCTACCTTCAATTTGCAATTGAAAATTACGCAAATGAAAAGGTGAAATCAGGCAATTGGAGTGAGGAAGATTCCATTAAAAGATCAAGAGAAAGTTTCACCGATCTTCTTCCAAACGGAGTTGACACAGAAGACCAATTTCTTTTTACAATCAAGGATAACGATAGCGGAAGAAATGTAGGTATGATCTGGGTTGGGTGGGGAAAGTACGGGGACCAGACTTCTTCACCCTGGATTTGGGATTTTCTCATTTACGAACAGTACAGAGGAAAGGGATATGGGAAAGAGGCACTCAATGCACTTGATAAGGAGCTTAAAGAAAGGGGACAAAAGAAAGTCTCTCTCCAGGTATTTGGGCATAATTCAATAGCCATCAATCTTTACCAGAAGTCGGGGTACAAGATCACGAACATTGTGATGTCTAAGGAATTAGATACAGGTCAGTGAGTCTAGTCCTCTTAGCAGTGAACATAAATATCCCAGGAATCGTGTTCAGCAACAAGATCCTATTCGCAGCAGCCATAAATTCACTTGATAGTACGGAGAAGAGGAAGTCAAAAAGTAACCGATTCTTATTAACTCGAATTGTTAAAGAATGAAAGAAAAGAGGGAGAAAAAAATAAAAGGATCAGACTGGGCTGAATATTCAGTACCAGCCGCGAAGTTTCATTGCTTTTGCGATTCTATCTACTGCCAGGATGTACGCTGCCATTCTGGGATTCGTGTTATACTTGACCATGGTCTCAGTCGTCTCCCAGAAGCTCTTAGACACTTTCCTGTCTAACTTGTTGTACACTTCGTCCAGGTCCCAGTAGAATCCATTGATGTTCTGTACCCACTCAAAGTAAGAAACTATGACTCCACCTGAGTTTGCCAGGAAGTCAGGGATATCGAACACCTTGTTCTTGACAAGGATTTCGTCCGCATCTGGCGTGGTCGGTCCATTTGCCAGCTCAAGGACTATCTTTGCCTTGACATTGGCAGCATTCTTTGAGGTGATCTGATTCTCTAGGGCAGACGGAATGAGTACGTCAACTTTGAGTTCCAGAAGGTCTGCATTTGAGATTTCCTTTGCTCCCTTGAATCCAACAACACTTCCAGTCTTCATCTTATGAACTTTCACTGCCTCAAAGTCAAGTCCATCTGCATTGTATATTCCACCCTTGCTGTCAGAAACAGCCACTACCTTAGAATGAAACATTTCCGTGACCAGCTTGTGCGCAAACTCTCCCGCATTTCCAAATCCCTGGATAGCGACGGTTGCCTTTGCTAGGTCAACGTGGAGGTGTTTAGCAGCCTCTCTCAATATGAACATTCCTCCCCTTGCGGTTGCATCTCCTCTTCCGAGTGATCCACCTATCTCAAGGGGCTTACCTGTTATAACTCCCGGGACATTGTATCCCTCCATCACTGAGTATTCGTCCATCATCCAGGCCATTATCTGTGGAGTCGTATAGACATCAGGGGCTGGTATATCGATATCAGGTCCGATGTATTCCCCTATCGCCCTAACGTACCCTCTTGATAGTCTCTCGAGTTCTGAAACGCTCAGACTCTTTGGATCACATATGACTCCGCCCTTCGCACCACCGTACGGTATGTCTGCCAGAGAAGTTTTCCATGTCATCCATGCTGCGAGTGCTTTAACTGTTGATAGACTTTCCTGAGGGTGGAATCGAATTCCTCCCTTGGTAGGTCCTCTCGCAAAATTGTAGTGAACTCTGAATCCAGTGAAAACTTTAGTAGATCCATCGTCCATTCTCACCGGGATCTGAACCTGTACCATGCTCATCGGTTCGCGTAAAATCGCGAGCGCTTGAGGGTCAAGTTTCATTATCTTGGCAGCTTCATCCAGTTGTTTTTGTGCATTTTTAAAGGGGTCGAGTTCTTCGGGTTTTTTTTCGCTCTTAGATTGTTGCATCATCGTTTCACCTATAATGCGTCTCGTAATCGCATCTTAATTCATAAAGGTTCTCTATTATCCTCGTTTTAGCGCTCCTAAGGTTACAAAGAGAGTTCACATCGATAAAGGTTATTTTGGTCTTCAATATTAAGAATCATGAAGGTAGATTTCTGGTTCTCTGAACTTCAGAGTGAAGATGTGAAATTTGGGGTGAGAGTCAAGTCCCACCTATTCTCGAAAGAGTCAAAGTACCAAAAAATTGACATTTTTGACACCGACTTCTTTGGTAGGGTGATGGTACTCGACGGTTGCTTTATGATAACCGAAAAGGACGAGTTCATGTATCAGGAGATGCTCTCACATCCCGCAATGGTCTCCCACCCGGACCCGAAGAATGTTTTGATTATTGGAGGGGGGGATGGAGGCGTAGCTAGGGAAGTGCTCAGGTATCCAGTAAAGAGCGTTGATCTGGTCGAGATAGATGAAGAGGTCATAGCCGCATCCAAACTCTACCTTCCAGAGATTGCAGCCTCATTCAACGATACCAGATTGAAGGTCCACAACATGGACGCATTTGAATTCGTAGATTCGAACAGAAGCTATGACGTGATCTTGATTGATTCCACAGACCCGATTGGGTTTGCAGCTTCGTTATTTTCTGAAGTTTTCTACATGAAGGCTAAAAAGATGCTGAATGAGCAAGGAATAATTGCAACTCAGAGCGGCTCCCCTTTCATGAATCCCGACTTTATCAGGAAGGCCCACAGGGGCCTTAAAGGCTATTTCAACACAATAAAGCCGTATCTATCGTTTGTACCCACTTATCCTTCTGGAATGTGGTCTTATATCATGGCCTCTAATGGGAAAATACAGAAGCATAGAGATTTTGTTGGACGATACATGAACAACGACATCTACCAGTCATGCTTTTCTTTACCGGAGTTCGTGAAGCAGATTATTGAAGAAAAATGAATGCAATAGTCTGAACTGCTCACTTCACCCTGAGCTGATCCTTTTTCACTTCATATTTGGCCCTAAATGAAGGTCCCAGTTTCTTAGAGATGATATCTAGGTCCCTGGCGTTTTTTACGAACGTTGCCTTGCTGTCGGTGTAAATGAGTTCCTCAAACTTCCTTCTCTGAGCCACTGTCACAGCCAGCAGGTAAGCGAAATAGAGCAGACCCGCCAGTGATAGAACGAAAATGTAGTACGCCCAGTAACCGATAGAGTTTAGGAATGACTGGAAACTCACCGGCAGGGTACTTAAACTGAAGAACTTGATCACGACGATTGCGAAAAGGAAAAGTGTTATCGCGAGCATCACTAGAGATATTGGTATTTTAAACTCCTTATACTTGCCTCGTTCCATCTAACTGGAATTTTAAAGGTCTATATTTTCTTTTTCTTAAGGTAGTTTAAGAACTGCAATGTCGCTTTTGACCTATGAGAAATGGAGTTCTTCTCTTCTAGGGTCATCTCCGCATACGTTTTCTTCCTGCCCTCGGGAATGAATATCGGGTCAAAGCCAAAGCCCCTCTTTCCCTTCATTTCCTTCGCAATGGATCCTCTTGTAACCCCTGTAAAAAGGTTTAGGTGTCCGTCATAGTATGCTATGCATGTCTTGAATTCTGCCTTTCTGTTAATCCTAGAATCCATCAGTCGTAGTATGCCTTCGTTGTCCAGAGTTCTCTTAACATATGAAGAATAAACGCCTGGAAATCCCTTCAGCTCTTCAATGAAAAGGCCAGAATCGTCAATGAAGAAGTCGTCCTTTATTATCCCCTTGAGGTAGCACAAAGATCGTTCCGCAACCTCCTCTATCGTGTCTAGCTGTTCCTCGGGGTAGCTCATCAGTACAAGATTCAGTGCAATTCCGTTTTGTTCCATCATCTGCTTGAATTCGTCATACTTACCTTTATTAGAAGTCACTATTATCAAGCATATCTCCTCCTAGCCTCAATTTCCCTGACCTTCTGAAGGACATCGGCGTATCTGCTGCTCTTCTTGTATCCCCTCAGGAAGGAATTGAATGACTTCTCCTTACCGAGAGCTTTCAACGATTCCTTCATCAGGTGGATATCCACTCCGAGTGGTTCCAGTTCTGAGTCAAGTTCGCCCATAGACGGGTCAATGAGGTACACTTCGTCTCCTACAAGTATGTTTCCCAGGTTTAGGTCACCGTGACTGATTCCCGCGTCGTGCATAACCGCAACGTACCTTCCAACCTTTTCTACCAGTTTATCAAAATTAATCTCTGAAGTTAGCTGACTCAGAACTTTACCCTCTAATTTGTTAAGGATTATGGTAAAATCTTCAAGATTCACGTAAAGCGCCTCTGGGCAAGGTATTCTAACAGCTTTCAAAGAGTGTAAGACTCTTACCTCCCTTTTGATTCTTTGGCCGTTTATGAATTCGTTTATCTTAGAGTTGCGATACTCACCTCCCCTTCTTCTTTTCACCACACAGTTCATACCCTGAAACGTGGATTGTTTAACAACGCTCTCCCCTCCAACCATTGCCTTTGGAGTCAGCTTTCTGCTTCCAATCCAGTTACTCTTTCGAGAATCAACTCTGTCCATTTGCTGGAACTCCACACTCTCGTCCGTAGTGAGATCGCTCATATAGCCCGCGAGTGCAATCATCGCCCCATTGTCTGAAAGAAGTTTGTCTTCCGGGAAGTAATATCTGTAGCCACGCATTTTGGCCATTCCTTCAAGCAGCTCCCTCAATCTCCTATTCCTTGCGACTCCACCAGTGATGCTGAACTCAGTGAGACCGAAATGAGCCATCCCCCTCTCAACGATTTCGGCAAGAGCAGTAAATGCATACTCTTGCGCATTAAAAGCTATATCTTCGCTCCTTTCAGTTGAAATCCTGTTTTTTAGAAAGGTGTAGAGCCCCGAATATGAAACGTCCATCCCTCTCACCGAATAGGGGCAGTCAAGAACCTTATCGCCATCTCTCGCCAACTTTTCAAGAACTGGAGCACCGGGAAAAGGGATGCCAAGGTCCCTTGCTAGCTTGTCCAAGAAGTTTCCAACCCCGATATCGAGCGTTTCTCCGAGAACCGAGTAGTTTTGGTCTCCTATCGTCACCAGCTGAGTGTTCCCACCAGAGACATAGAGAAACAGAGGATTCTCAAAGTTGGAAAATCTTCTCGATATCTCAATATGACCAACTCCGTGGTTCACCGGTACCAGGATCTTCGAGTACCTTAATGACAAGTATCTCGCAAGCTCTACACCGGTCTTCAATGCAGGTCCCAGCCCTGGACCGATACTGAATGCAATCTTCTCTATCTTGCTGACATCTGTGGCTTGCTCGTTCAACAGTTCTGTCAACAAGGTGTGAAATACAGATCTATGGTGTTCTGCTGCGTCCCGTGGGTTAATGCCGCCGCTTGAAGGGCGATATGAATCCGATCTGGATCCCTTTATTTGACCGTCTTCTACCAGACCAACGGATGCAGTATGAGCAGTGCTTTCTATACCCAAAACGAGCATTGGTTACCTTGATTGGGGATTTTGTTCTCGAATAAAATAGTTCTATGACTGCTGCTCTTTCCTACGAAAGAATAAATTTCTGTTATGGGAATATTCTTTACTATTTGCCAGAAATGCGGACTACGTTGCTTCCTCTCAAAATTACGGTGCCTAATTTTCTCTTGTTTGTCTCTGTTATCTCTTCAGTGTTGGAAATGACTATGTTCATGTAATCGTCATAACTCTCCAGAACGCCTTCCAGTACCGTATTGTCTTTCAATAACAGTGATATTGGTTTTTGCATCAAACTCTGCATAACAGCCATCGGAATTGCCATTTATCTCACCTAAGTATATTCGTAGTAATCGTCTTCCTCTTCATTCTCCATTACTACTTGGAGGAGCCCTCTCAAAATGACTTTCATATTCTCAACTTCCTTCCTGAGATGTTTGACTTCCACGTCAAGCTTCTCGACGCTCGCATTGTTTTCTTGCCTGTCAATCTTCATTCTTCTTGACTCCTTCGGAGAGTTCTCCATATTTCTTCGAGACCTTTCTGATCTCGTTCTTCTGACAGTAGGTACAATAGAGACCGCTATTAATCCTTTGCAGCGGTTTCCTGCAGCGCGAGCAATAGGCATAGATAACTCCCTCGTCTGGAGGTTCCATTGTGAGATCGATCTTTCCCCTAGTTGAAACGACCTTCCCCCTGACGACGTCCCTTGCCTTCACCACTTTCGAGCACTGATCGAGGTATTGTCCGGTGATTCTGCTGGCGTGAACGAGTGCTCTAGCTTTGATCTGATAAACTTTCCCTGCACGTATGAGGTATTCTCCCGCTACGACTACTAGGGGCTCGTTTATCTCCGTGACGACTCCTATTATCTCGTCTCCGGATTGCACCACAATTTCTTCCCTCTTGCCTCTTACCTTTACTTTGTAGTCAGCACCTACCTCCACATTTCCGATGTTGGAAGAATACACTCTACCGTTTTCTTCGAAGGTGCCCTGTCCTGCAATAAACTCCTCCTCTGTGCCTATGAATTCACCTGGTAATACTAATCGACCTACCATACTTTCACCCTAGTCATTCTGGCTCTTATCGTCTTTACATCTTTCCTGTGAAAATCATAAGAATGAACAAGAGGGATCTCGACAACTTCATCCCAGGAAATCTCCCCTTTTCCTTCAATGATCCTTTCCAAGAAATCGCCAGCTTTGTAGTTAAGCAGGATATAAAAATCTTTAGAGAATTCTAGTGCCTTCTCTATAAAGGGAATATCAGCATCTCTCCGTTGACTGCCAAAAGGAGGATTCATTATGACGGTATCGACATGGACCTTGAAATCCCTTATATCGGAATGTATGAACTCAACTTCGCACCCCACGGCCTTCGAATTTTCTTTAGCAACATCGATGGCCGACTGGTCCTTTTCAACTGCATAGACCTTCTTTGCTCCTAGGAGTGAGGCACCAATGGCAAAAATTCCATTGCCGGAACCGAAGTCAGCAACTACTTTGTCCCGAATACGGTCTTCACTGTGGGCATAATATAGCATTTTAGCAGCGATTGTTGATGGAGTAGAGTACTGCTCCAGCGAAACCTTCTTACGGTTGGTGTCTTTCAATCTGGACAATTCAATTTCCAGCTTCACTTGTTTCATGTATTCTTCTCGTTGTGGATCGGGCTAATGGCAAAGCTTGCTCCACAGTCCTCACATAAAGTCTGCAATAATATCGTTAACGGTCTCATGAGTACATTAGAAGGGGAAATTGGAAAAAATCAAACTCATTCCACGCTTAGGTTGTTCCCTTCAGTCCTACTCTAGTACTGTCTTGACCAGATCCCTTGCATCTTTCTCTGCCTCTTCCTTGGGCTCTCCCTTCATTTTAAGAAGCGCAGTGATGTACTTCTCGGCTCGCGACAGTTTCCATGTGCTTCTTTCGTGGACTATCTTTACTATGACCTCAGCAATGTCGCTATCTACCTCAAGCCCGAATTTTTCCTTTATTCTGATCTGCCAGAGCTTGATTAGAAAGCGCGGGACATAGTCACCTTCTCTTCTCAGTTTCTGGTAGATTCCATTGCTCATTAAGGTTCAAACTGCTTATACCTTAAATACCTTATGGGACAATATTCTAATGAGTTATATACCCCGCTTAATTTATCACTTTCTTGAGTATTATTTTCTCAGCGTGCAACCTATTTTCCGCCTCTTCGAAAATTACGCTATTTTTCGAATCTGCGACAGCGTTTGTGACTTCGAGTCCCCTGTGTGCTGGAAGGCAATGCATGAAGATATGATCCTTCTTGGCTAGTGAGACCATTTTTTCGTTGACCTGGTACTTCTTGAATGCCTTCTCTTTTATCTCTTTCTCCTTTTCCTCTCCCATTGAAACCCAGACGTCGGTGTAAATAACGTCAGCACCGGCAACGGCTTCTTTCCATTCGTTTGTAACTTCAACTTCTGACCTTTGCTTCTTTGCTAATTTCTTTGCCGCCATTACAAATTGATCCAGCGGTTCATACCCTTTTGGAGTCGCGATCCAGAAGTCTGACCCGACGAGTCCTGATGCAAGCATTAGCGAGTTGGCCGTATTGTTGCCGTCTCCCACATATGCGATTTTTAGTCCCTTAAGACTGCCCTTCTTCTCCTTGATGGTCATGAAGTCAGCGACTATCTGCGTGGGATGTTCAAGGTTGTCCAGCCCATTGATAACGGATATGGTTGAATTCCTAGCGAGTTCGACCACATTGTCGTGTTCGAAAGCCCTGTATAGCACCCCGTCTACCATCCCGGACAGAACCCGGGCGGTATCAGCAATTGATTCCCCTCTCCCCATCTGCATGTCTCTTGGCGACAGATATATTGCGTGTCCACCCAGCTGCGTCATAGCGGTTTCGAAGCTCACCCTCGTCCTCGTGGATGCTTTCTCGAAAATCATTCCGAGCGTCTTCCTTTCCATCGATGAGTCTCTCTTTCCAGCCCTGAAGCTCTTCTTCAGTCTAATCCCATCGTCTACGAACTTTTCGAAGTCACTTTTCATGTCCAGTACTGAGATGATGTCCCTCTTCACTTTAGCACCTCTTTCAGCAGAGATGGTATTTCGTACGGATAAGAGGCAACACTTACTCCAGCATCCTCAAGTGCCTTGACCTTTGACTCAGCTGTCCCTTTTCCCCTTGATATTATTGCTCCAGCGTGCCCCATCCTCTTTCCCGGGGGAGCGCTTCTTCCGGTGATATAACTCACGACCGGTTTGTTGAAACGATCCTTTATGTACTCGGCTGCCTCTTCTTCTGCCGTTCCTCCTATCTCTCCCACCATGGCTACTGCATCTGTTTGATCATCCTTCTTGAATTCCTCAAGGGCATCTATGTAGTTCATGCCCGTCACAGGATCTCCTCCCAGTCCAACGACTGTGCTTTCCCCGAGTCCGTTAGTAGTGATGAGGTTCACAATCTCGTAAGTCAGGGTTCCGCTCCTTGAAATCACACCTACATTACCCTTCTTGAAAATCTGATTTGGCATGATCCCGAGCTTGCAAGTGAATGGTGAAGTTACACCGGGTCCATTCGGTCCCACGACCTTCTTCCCGAGTTTACTAGCTAGGCTCACGATTTTCATCGTGTCCTGGTAGGGCACCTTTTCAGTAAGTATATAGATAAGGTCGATCCCACTGTACATGGCTTCTTTTGCAGCATCGAGGACGTATGGGGCTGCAACGGATATGAACGTAGCATTGGGGTCCTCTTTCATGGCTTCTTTGACGGTGTTGAACACTTTAATCCCATTAACTTCACTTCCCCCCTTTCCTGGGGATGTTCCAGCAACGACTTTGGATCCAAATTTCTGCATCTGTATTGCGTTGAATGAACCCTGATGACCCGTTATTCCCTGCACCATAATTCGCGTATCTTCGTTAACAAGTATACTCATCTCTACTTCACCACCTTTACCGTTTCATTTATTGCATCCATCATGTCAGAGTATGATTCGATTCCATTTTCCTTCAGAATCTGTCTTCCGAGGTCTTCATTCACTCCCGAGAGCCTGACCACGATGGGAACGTTGATTCCAACTCTCTTCTTCGCCTCCGCTATGCCGTTTGCAACAGTGTCACAGTGAGTGACTCCCCCAAAAATATTGATCAGAATTCCCCTAATCTTCGCTTCCTTCAATATCTGGAACGCGCCAACGACCTTTTCAACGTCATCGCTTCCTCCCAAGTCGAGGAAATTCTTGGGTTTGAGTCCCTTGAGGGTAAGTCCGTCCAGAGTTGCCATGGTCAAACCTGCTCCGTTTGCAATTACTCCTATGTCTCCTCCCAGTTCAACGAGAGCATAACCCCTCTTGAAAGCAAGCTCTTCCAGTTCGGTCCTTTCTGCAGGATTCTCAAATAGTTCCTTGTGTCTGAAGAGCGAATCTGAGTCTACTACAACCTTCGCATCCCCTGCAAGTATCTTTCCATCCTTTAGTACGACGAGCGGATTGATTTCAACGAGTTCGCAGTCGTATCCCTCATAGAGGGCAAAAATCTTACCAAGCACATCCTGGAATTGTTTGGATTCCTCTGTTGAAAGTCCTAACTTGAAAGAGACTTCCCTCCCTATAAACGAAGAATATCCTAGAGTTGGATCTATCCAGTACTTTACGATCTTAGAATCCTCAACATCTTCAATTTCCATTCCTCCAGAAGTTGATGCAATAATAACCGGTCTCTTGGTGCTCCTGTCCAGCGTGATTGAGAGATAATATTCCTTTGCAATTTCCAGTTTCTCCTCAAGGAGAAGACTCCTTACCTTCAGACCCTTGATGCTCATCGCAAGGATCTCCTTCCCTTTCGCTTGTAGATCGCCAATGTCGTTTGCGAATTTTATGCCTCCAGCCTTTCCTCGACCACCCGTGAGCACCTGTGCCTTCACGACAACTGGAAACTTGTTCCATTGGAGATCTGCCTCGGTGGCTACGTGTTTTCCAACTGGTATTGAAATCCCAAATTTCTTAAAGAGTTCCTTTGCCTGATATTCATAGAGGTTCATCTGATATCCACAGGAAATGGACGAATGTTATTTATGAATTGTCATTTTGGTGTTCTTTGTACAAGCTTTTCGTTTATCTCCAATCTCTCCAATCCGTTTTTAATAGCTCTAGCTGCCTCGGGTACATCAGTCGACTTAAGGAATGCGCCCACACTTTCTCTATTCCCTATACCGGCTCGAGAAATGAGCTCCTCGACGTACCTTGATACAGTACTGCTTCCAACAAAAATCTCCCTTACTCCGTTCAGGTGGGCGGAGGTCCAGCTCCAGAGGTCCTTCCTGTAGTTCTTATTCGAAATTGCTTCAAACATTGAATAGATGAAGTTTCCCCTGTATTCAGGTTTCGAAATAACGAAATCGAAGAACTGGGTGACTTCTTCGTTCTTTGGAAGATGGGTCATCGCGTGCATTACCCTGATCACTTCCATGTCATTCTCCGGAGTCTTGAGCATGTTCCAGAGTGCTTCCTTGTTGTATTCTTCAATAGATGCTGATAGCAGAACAGCCGTCCTCTCTTCTGCGGTAAGACTGTTGTATTCTCCAAGCTTCACCTTCTCTGTAGTTCTGAATTCTTTGTCATTGAGTGCAAGTCCAGTCAAGATGCTCTCCAGGACCACCTTAGAGTTCTCGTCCGGCGAGTCTTTGAATGAGCTTAACTTGCTTCTGAAGTAGCCAACCGCCATTTTATTCAGTCCGTCTGAATCGAGTATCTCTGCGAGTGAAGAGAATATCTCCACCAGTCTCATGACTATGCTGTACTCGTTCCTCTCCTTGATCTTGTCAACAATTCCTAAGAACTGCTGCATATCTATCCTTCCAGAAAGGAGGAACGCATAATAGTCGTCTATGAGTTTCATGACAAATTCCGAGGACGATTCTTGGGTGAGCATTCTATCTAGCAAGTTTCCTTCCAGGAGTAATCTATAGTAGCCCTCCCCGTTGGAATTGATAAGTAGTTTTTCGGCACTCTTAATCTTCGTCTGTTTCTTCTTTAGGAGTATTTTTCTCTTCTTTCCATCTCTCTCGAGGAAGATCGGTACCTGCCAGACGTATGCGTCATCATTGGGCAGGTATGAGAACTTCTGCTGACTCATTCTCAATTCCCCATCCTCTTCCTTAACATTTACCAGAGGAAATCCAGCTTTCTCCAGCCACGACTTCATGAGACTACTGACATTGACCCTGCTGGCATTTGTCAGGGATGACCATAGATCCTCTCCCGACGCATTGGAATATTCGTGCCCTTTGAGATACCGATAGATACCCTCCCTGTACTTCCCTTCCCCTATGAATTGTTCTGTCATCCTGAGGATCGATGCACCCTTTCCATAACTGATGTCATCAAAAATTTCCGAAATTTCATACGGGTCCTTTACTTCTACCCTGATTGGATGCGTGGTGAGCAGACCGTCTTTTCTCATGGATGGTAGTGTCTCCTCTCTCTGGAAATCCTCCCAGAGGTTCCAGTCCTTATGAACTTTAGCAAGTATCTTGTAGCCAACGAAAGTTGCAAAAGATTCATTGAGCCATAGGTCATCCCACCACTTCATTGTTACAAGGTCCCCAAACCACTGGTGGGCAAATTCGTGTGAGACCACATAAGCCACTTGTTTCTTGAACCTGAAACTGGTAGAGTTGTTTACAAGGAGTGCGATTTCCCTGAACGTAATGGCCCCCCAGTTCTCCATCGCTCCAGCACCGAACTGTGGAAGTGCAATTAGATGCATCTTAGGTAGCGGGAAAGGAATCTTGTAGTAGGCCTCATATTTAGTGAAGAGCTTACTGAGGAGATTCAGTGAAAATTTTCCCTCTTTTGCCTTTCCGGGAGAAGTTGCAAGATAAAGGAATCTGTCCTTGTTCTTCCTAGATATTGTTTGGAATTTTCCTATTCCTAGGTAGAATAGGTAAGTCGACATCGACGGCGTTTCATCGAACACAAAGTGAGCACGTCCGTTTCCAACTTCCTTGCTTAAATGGCGAGTGTTGAAAATAACCTCAACCTCTTCATCGACGGTTACCTCCACCTTGAACTTGGCTTTGGTTGCGGGTTCATCAAAGCACGGAAAGACAGACCTTGCCCCCGTTGGCTCCATCTGTGTTGTGATAATGTGGCCTCCATCGTACTTTGCGTCGTGAATTCCCATCAGCGAAGTTTCTGATACCGCTCCAGAAAATGTAATCTTGAGTTCACTCCCCTCTGTGGGTCCTACAACGAGTTTCTTATTACTAACGCTGAATAGAACGTCAGCTCCATTCATCTTTACAGAACCTACAGTTAAGTTTTCAATGTCCAATTCGACTTGCCCGGAGAATTTTCCGTTAAGAGTTTCGACACACCCATATTTCAGTTCCTTAAATTTAAAATCAAAATTTAGCTCATACCTTTCTAGACTGTACATCAGGGTCTTATCATTACAAATGGTATAATTGTTTTCCAAAAAAATGAGTTGAAGAAGACAACTATTTCTTTGTTTAAAAAATAAGAAAAAAAAGATGGCTTCACTCTACTTTTTTGTCGTTCTGCTTCGTACCATTACTGCCGTTGCACCTACTGCTACGAGAATCACTATGCCCACAACAACGACATCAATCGAACTCAGGCCAGATGAAGTTGGTGCTGCAGCACTTGAAACCACCAGCTCGTTTGCTGAACTTGGCTTTGCGTTCCCATTTGTGGTTATGGCTGCGCTAGGGTCCGTCTTCAGTTTTATGGTGTAGTTTGATCCGTTATAGGACATAGAAGCGTTAAGAGTGTAGTTGCTTGTTGCATTGTAGAAGAATGTTGTGCTGTTGGTAGAGCTATCATATACCCTTACCCACTGGTTGAGAGGCACGGAGAATACGTGGAAATTTATCGTATTGAATCCAATGACATTAGGACCGAACCCACCGTCCTGGAAGACAGGACCGAGCTGCAAGTAGCTGTTGGAGTGATCACCCTCGCCAAAACTGCCAAAGTCGCCTAGCTGATTGACATCCATATTCATATTGACTTCCTGCTCCGTCATTGTCATTTTTAGAAACGGATCGTGAATCCTGAGATTGCCACGGAAGTCGCTCGATAGGATTCCCTGGACACCAAATGCTCTCCACGACATGTCAATTATTGTTGAGTTGTTCCCAACCTTTTTGGTGATATTGGATATCTTGAGATTTATTGTCAGGTTCCTGAATACCGTGAGGTTGGTCGAATTTGCAAATACATGGAGCTGGTAATTCAGTGTAGCATTAACGACGTGTACTAAGGGCAGGATTGTGGTATTTGTGGTTGAGTTAGACGTACCGCTAGTGGTGGAATTGGTGGTAGAATTAGAGTTGTCAGTTGAATTAGAGGAGTCGTTAACCTCGTTAGCATCCATTGCGGGATGATTGTCGTGGTTCGATCCCTGTGTGTTGTTATTAATGTCCTCACCCAGCGACTGCATGCCGCTAGAGTTGAGATAAGACGTTGCGTTCAACCATATCACCGTGCCATTAAGCTGCTGCGATGCAGAGCTGTTGTTGGGGTAGGTATAATACATTACGTAATTGCTTGTAGCATTTACGTATCCCTCGTTGGTCTTGGTATTGATGGTTGCGTGGATTGTCGTGGCAGAGCTCAAAGGAACTGCCATGAGAATGGCAATCACCACCAAGGCGGCTATTAGTACTCTTCTCATAAGGCAAAGACCAGTGCTTATATTAACTATTTATTGGTACAAGATTCGAAAAGTAGTACAAATTTCTACTTTTACGGGTACCTCTCAACTGACTTGATCTCAAGCTGGGATTCTTGGAATTCTTGCTCCTTGATCTTCCCGATCGACCTGAAGAATGAGTCCAAACTGCTCTTCTCAAAGATCATTGTAACTTTGGACTTCTCGCCAGAGACTTCAATAGAATAGTTAAAAGGAAGATCCACGTCTGAGAATTTGTAGGGATCGATAAGTATTCCTTGTTCTGGCACAACGGCACGGAAGACCTTCAAACCAGACTCGCTCTTGTGGATGAGTTCAAACTCCCTGGCCTGAGCCTTGAGCGTGCTTTCCCACTCTGGGAAATCACTTTCGATTTCATAGAACACATCGAGGAAGCCAGCTCGATCGACACTTCTAACGGAAACTCTCACTTTGAAATTTCTGTTTGCCCTAGCGTACTTCTGAGTGAAAGAATTGGTAGGAAGCACATAGAAAACGAGCTTTTTCATTTCCCATCCCTTCTCGTTTTCAAGCAACCATTCTTTGTCGTTCCTCACCGGTCCCAGGTAATCTATGCTGAAGAAATCCCTCTTTTCAGAATCCTTGAACACAATTCTCTGGAGTTCAGCTGAAGATGTGAAGAACTTGATCCTGAGTATGATATCACCGTCGGAAACAAATATCGGAACGTCAATTAGAGCATTTTTTACGGATAGGAGCGAATCAATCATTTCACACACGTAGCACTCTTCTCCGACCTCAATAGAAATTCCCGCTTTTCTGTCCACGAAGTCGTACCCTTTAGCCCTGATCGCTTTCCTCAGTTCGTCCATTGCCTTGCCTTCCCTTAGGTATGTAACTACTGCCTCGGTCTTCTGTCCCTTCTTGTAATAGTTCAGGAAACCGTTGAACCCGTACACCCTTGAAAAATAACTTATTGGTGATCTCATGTCCTGGAATCTAACTACCATCTCGCTGTCAAATTCGACCATATAAACCGTCAGGGATTCCCTCATTTAATATTTTTTGTATTTATTAAACTCCTCATATCTTGCACGGAAACCTCTCAAAATCCGCGCTTTACGAGATGATTTAGGTATATTAACTTGATGAAGTCACTAATCATTAAGTTTATAACCTTTTTTGTACTTACATGCAAGTCAAGTGACTCAGTATGACACTAGTAGAACAATCTTTCATTGATGGACCTATTACCGTTGACCTAATGGCAAGGGCAATATCCAATGGGATGAGCAGGCAGAGCAAACGAATGAGCGAGCAAGAAGCCTATGACATAGCGTTCCACGTTCTGAACTTCTTCGGTTATAGCAGGTACGTCATAGACAACATGCTTGAACCAGAAGACAGGGACGCTTTTTATATGTTGGAGGACCTGGGAATCCTGGACACAGAAAGAGAGGAAACGACACTCTTCGATGGAAGGGAGTGGAGGATTCATTACTGGTTGATCAGACCTGAAAATGTGAGAAAGCTTGCCTTCAATAATGGAACAAAACCGGAAGATCCTATCGCGAATGAAACGATGATTTATGACGGGCTCCCGGAAGACATTTGGAGAATGAAAGTTTAGATTGAGATGCACGTAGCCGTCATTGATTTTGACAAGTGCCACTTCAAGAAATGTAAGCAGGAGTGTCAATATTACTGTCCTCCTGTGAGGAATGACATAATGGCTGTCGATTTTATGGAGAGTGGCTATCCTCAGATTCATGAGGATCTCTGCATCGGTTGTGGAATTTGCGCCCATAGGTGTCCCTATGAAGCGATCAAGATAATTGGGGTTCCAGAGAGGGAAAACGGTAAAGAAGTCCACAGGTACGGAACAAATGGGTTCGTACTTTATGGGCTCCCATCGCTTGAGGTGAAGGGAGTTACTGGAATTCTGGGCCAGAATGGAACAGGGAAGTCGACTATACTCAATATCCTGAATGGAACACTTGTACCAAACTTTGCGAATGAAGAAGGAAACAAGGAAAAGGTGCTGGAGAAGTACAAGGGCACCTACCTTGGAGACTATATGGAAAGGGTCTATTCTGACAAGATTAAAATTTCTTTGAAACCCCAATACGTGGATTCCATATCAAAACACTTCACAGGTAAAGTCAGCGGACTACTGAACCAATACGGGGACGATGCGAAAAGGATGCTCGATAATATGGG
Organism: Thermoplasmatales archaeon; assembly: GCA_026127935.1. GTDB lineage: Archaea > Thermoplasmatota > Thermoplasmata > Thermoplasmatales. Next base: position 43,355 of record JAJSLL010000003.1, read on the forward strand.
AGTAGGAGGGATCTTTGAAAAGGACGTCAAATATCTTTCTGGAGGAGAGCTGCAACAGATGGCAATTGCGGCTACATTATTGAAGAGCGCAGACCTTTACTTCTTTGATGAACCATCTTCATATCTCGATATTTCTCAGAGACTGAAAGTTGCAGGAATCCTGAGAAAACTTTCGGAAACGAGCAAGGTCATAGTTGTCGAGCACGATCTCGCAATTCTTGACTTCATGACGGACTACATTTACCTCACTTATGGGGAACCAAGGGGCTATGGAATAGTCAGCAACTCCTATTCCACGAGACAGGCTATAAACACTTACCTGGGAGGCTACATCAAACAGGAGAACATGAAGTTCAGGGAATATGAAATCAAGTTCTCAAAACGACCGCCGGAGATTGACAGAAGTCTGGTCCCTTTTATTTCTTGGACCTCGCTAACCAAGGGGTTCGATAACTTCCAGTTGAGTACGGACTCTGGAGAATTGAGACACGGTCAAGTTGTTGGGGTCATTGGCCCAAATTCGACGGGGAAATCAACTTTTGTGAAGATGATGGCTGGAGAGATAATGCCAGACAGCGGATCAATTGTCAACTCTGTCAAAACATCATTCAAACCTCAGAGCCCCGAATCAGATTTCCAAATCCCCATGCTGGAGTTCCTTGAAAATAACCTCGGAGATAGGGTCTCTGAAAACCAATTCAAGAACGAAGTCCTGAGACCTCTCAACCTAGAGAGCCTGGGAGATACCCTTGTCTCAGAGCTGTCCGGTGGAGATCTTCAAAAGGTCTACATTGCTAAGACTTTAGGCAAAGACGCAGACGTTTACATCCTTGACGAACCGTCTGCATATCTGGATGCAGATCAAAGAATGATCGTGGCCAGGATGATCAAGAGATTTGCAGAAAACAACAAGAATGCCGTAATGATCGTAGATCACGACATTTACTTTATTGATTTGATATCGACGTCACTGATTGTTTTCAGTGGAGAAGGGGGTAAAAACGGAAAGTCGTATGGCCCGCTGAATCTTAAGGACGGAATGAATCTTTTCTTGAAGAACATTGGAATCACTTTCAGGCGGGACGAAAATACACAGAGACCTAGGATAAACAAAACGGACTCGAAACTCGATACCGAGCAGAAAAGGGTCGGAGAATACTACTATTATTGATGGGAGAGGTGACTCTTCCATATTTAGGCGGATACATTTATCATCGAAAATTAAAGAAATATTATTAGCCATCATTGTTTTGCGAAATAGGTGATTAATTGCCAAAGAAAGTAGCGGCGGTGGCCGGTGGATTGACTTATTTTTCAAAGGCGAGGAAGGACAAGACCCAGGAAGAACTTGCGGCTGAGGCTGCAAGAATGGCCTTGTTTGAAAACGACATTAATCTTGCAAAAGATGATATCGATGGGACCATAGTGTCTTACTTCTCAGATCATTTTGAGGATCAGTTGCTCTTCGGATCTATAATCCAGGATTATCTAGGGTTCAACCCCAAGCCTTCGGTCAGAATAGAGGGGGGAGGAGCTACAGGCGGCTTGGCTGTAAGGGATGCATATGCCCACGTTGCTTCTGGCCTATTGGACGTTGCAATGGTAATTGGATTCGAAAAGATGTCCGAGGTAAACACTGCGAAAGGGAACGAGTTCATAGCACTCGCCTCTGATACGGACTGGGACTTCCCAATTGGAGGTTTCTACAGTGGTTACTATGCACTGATGGCCAGGAGGCACATGGAAGAGTTCGGTACTACAGAAGAGCAAATGGCCATGGTCGCTGTGAAAAATAGAAATAACGCCCAACACAACAAGTTTGCCCAGACAAACCCCAAGATGAATCCTTTCGCAATGAAGGACGGTGGGAAGATAACGGTAGACGATGTGTTAAAATCCCCCTATGTGTCATATCCATTGAAGAGGCTCGACATTTGTCTTATGAGTGATGGGGCGGCAGTCCTCATACTCGCGTCGGAAGAGAAGGCAAAGAAGATAACTGATACACCAATCTGGATCACAGGCACCGGCGCTGGAACAGATGCCATGAGAGCTGGAGATAGGCCGAGGACAGTTGCGGGAGTCCCGATGTTGCCTCACGAGAAAAAAGAATGGTACAAGAAATTGGAATATCCGGGTGTTCATTCCTTTAGGGCCGGCAGGGAATCTGCAAGACAAGCATACAAGATGGCAAACATAACGAATCCTCTAAAGCAGTTGGATGTCATAGAACTCCACGATGCTTATACCAGCAGCGAGATTCAGACTTATGAAGATCTGGGCCTTACAAGATATGGGCAAGGTGGTAAATTGGTGGAAGAGGGAGTAACAGCTATTGACGGAGATTTGCCTGTTAACCCATCTGGTGGACTCATAGGAGCTATGCACGCCGTGGGTGGGACTGGCGTGATGCAGGCAGTAGAAATGTTGTGGCAACTACAGGGGGTCTCTGGTAAATTCCACGGATCTGACAAGACGCAGGTCAAGAATGCTGAGAGGGGTCTGATACATTCCCACGCTGGAACTGGTACATATGTTACTGCAACTGTAATGGAGAGGTGAAAAAATGACAGAAGTTTATTCTATCGACCCGTTGATAATAAAGACACCCTACGAAATTACATACAAACATTCGTACGGTAAGACTAGCAAATTCTTCACATCCCTTTCTTCAGGTAAGTTGATGACAACTAGGTGCGAACACTGCAAGGTCACCTTCCTGCCTCCAAGAGCAGACTGCCCAAATTGCTTGGGGGAAACCAAGTGGATTGAAATTTCTGGAAAGGGCACGATCCATACCGTTACCACTCTTTACTTCTCAGGTGAGAGATTTCTTAAAGATCTGCCATTCCAACTCGTTTACGTGGATTTGGAAGGCGTCGATACACTCTTTCTTACAAGGTTGAAGACAAAAGACATGAAAAAAGTCGAAGTAGGGATGAAGATCAAATTGAGGATATCGAAAGAGTTAGAATGGAGATCTTCAGATGTCTGGGCAGAACCTTATGAATAGGTCCAGAATCTATTGACTCTGCTTGGAACCAGTTGGCTTGACTGGAGAGTTAGTAGTATTCTTTATTTTTTTTTATTACTCTGTCTAAGATAATCAATTTATCAGCAGAGCACTAGTACTTGTAAAAACCCTCTCCTGTTTTCCTTCCTAGTTTACCTGCCTCCACCATCTTTCTAAGTATTGGCGCCACCCTAAACTTTGGATCCTTAAAGGCATCGAACATAACGTCCATTATGTTAACGACTGTATCCAACCCTATCAAGTCTCCGAGTGTTAGCGGGCCCATTGGAAAGTTACCCCCTAATTTCAAGGCCTTGTCAATATCTTCCTTTGAGGCAAGACCCTCTGAGAACTCGAATGCTCCCTCGTTAACCAGCAGTCCTATCACCCTTGTCGTAACGAATCCTGGAGAATCATTGACTACAACGAACTCTTTTCCAACGCTCCTGGAGAATTCGATTGCCTTCTCAACTGACTCTTTTGATGTCTTTACACCTTTTATCAACTCTATCAGATTCATCAGTGGGACAGGGTTAAAGAAGTGAATACCAACGAATCTGGAAGGGTCTTTTAGGCTTGCTCCAAGGGCAGTGATGCTTATCGAGGATGTGTTCGAGGCTATGATTGCATTTGGAGAGACTATCGACTCAATCTTCTTGAAAAATTCCACTTTCTCCTTGTAATTCTCAATAACCGCCTCTATGACAATATCACAGCCGGAGAAAGATTTCAGGTCGTCAGTGTAAACTATCCTCGACAGAATTTTATCTCTGTCTTGGTTGACAATTTTCTTTTCTATCAACTTGTCAAGGCTCTTTCCGATCGAAACAACAGCCCTGTCGAAGAATGTCTCGTTCACATCAGTAACTACAACGTCATGACCAGAAGTTGCAGCAAGTTGTGCTATGCCCGAACCCATGATTCCCAATCCAGCTACTCCTACCTTCATTTAGACCGCCTCAAGTGCCATGGAATAAGCGCCACCCCCACCGTGGCAGATGGTGGCAATTCCCCTCCCTAGCTTCAGATCTTCCAGTTCTCTCATAAGAGTTATAACGATTCTTGCACCAGACGCGCCCAAAGGATGACCTAACGCAATCGCACCTCCTCTGATGTTGAACTTCTTCCAGTCAATTCCGAGTCCGTCCCTAACAGCTATAGAAGCGACTGAAAACGCTTCGTTGTGCTCGACCAGGTCGAAATCGTCAACTCTCATTCCGATTCTCTTCAACAGGTTTTTAACAGACGGCACGGGGACATACGGGAAATCGAATGGGTCCATTGAAGTGGTGTCGAACCCGATTATTTTTGCCTTCTTTTCGAGCGAATTTTGGTTAATAAAATCTGAATTTGCTAGGACAAGAGCAGCAGCTCCGTCGGTCAGTTGTGATGAGTTTCCTGGAGTAAGTACTCCATCGGGGCTGAAAGATGGTTTCAATCCTGCCAGCATTTCTTTACTTGTTTCTCTTATCCCCTCGTCAATATCGAATCCCTTGATTGGGGCAATTTCTTTCTTGAAATAGCCGTTTCGAGTTGATTCGGAAGCTCTCTTATAACTTTCGACGGCGAAGTCATCCGCCATCTCCCTTGTAACCTGATGGTTCTTCGCCCATTCGTCGGCTATCGCTCCCATGTGCTTATTGTATTTGAAGTCCCAGAGACCATCTTTTATCATAGAATCCATGACTGGCCTGGAAGCACTTATCCCCTTGTTTTCTCTCCTGAAACTTGAGTCTAGAAGGAAGGGTGCATTGCTCATACTTTCCATTCCGCCGACAACCATTACGTCCCGCTGTCCAGCCTTGATTTGATAATACGCATTGGCAATCGCAAGCATTCCTGATGCGCAGACCATGTTTACAGTCGACCCGGAGACTTCGACTGGTATTCCCGCAGCAATAGCTGCCTGTCTTGCCGGATCCTGGCCGAGACCTGCCTCAATCACATTCCCCATTACGACTTCTTGTACCTTGGAAGGTTGTACGCCTGCATCTAGAAGGGCAGCTTTAATGGCTGAAGTGCCCAGTTCTATTGCGCTGTATCCTGCTAGTGCTCTCCCATATTTCCCTAAGGGAGTCCTCATTCCACCAATTATGAAAACGTCTACCATTTTAGGTCCCTCTTACCGAACCGGCAATATCGTTCATTTCACGAAGTGGACGATAGTTCTCGAAAATGGATATAATAAATCGCAATTGAATCAACTCGTGATTTACTATTCAAATAAAAGCATTTAGAGCTTCCCAAATCGACCTTCTTCTGAACCACTCATTTTTTTCCAAAATAGTTTTGTTTCTATTAGTATTTGCAACTTACAGGCGCCAACCTTATCCTGATGGATTCATGGAACAATTTAATTCCAACAAAAATTATTAAGTTCTTTGTAAGAAAGGCATTCATCAAAGACCTTTACGATTGAGTTGTTCCCAATATTTCTTATCGGGATAATTTAATTGTGTACCGCAATGTAGTTAGTGATGTTTATAAGTGGAAAAAGTATGCAAGCTCGTGAGATTCCTGGAACTTGCAGAAACACTTGATAAAATCGAAAGCACCACGAAACGTCTTGAAATCGTGGATCTGATTTCAGGGTTGCTCAAGAAGACGGAAGAAGAGGATATAAAGGAGACTGTTTTTCTTCTGCAAGGGAAGGTAGCTCCGGATTACGAAGGCATAGAGTTAGGTATTGCAGAGAAGATTGCGATAAGGGCTTTAGCTTCTTTAAGCGGATTGCGTGAGGGTGTCATAGATACCGAACTGATAAAGAAAGGCGATCTCGGAAAGATAGGGGAAGAGATACTTAAAAACAAGAGTCAAGCGTCTCTTTTCACCGAGAGTCTCATGGTCAGAAAGGTATATACATCCCTTCTTAGAGTTTCGAAAGAGAGTGGAGAGGGATCTCAGAATAGGAAACTCCAGATCTTGCTAGACCTTCTGCACAACGCAGAGCCGCTGGAGGTAAGATACATTCTGAGAATAGTCACAGGTAAGATGAGGATAGGCGTTGCAGATATGACTATAGTCGATGCAATAGCACTGGCGTATGGTTCCAAGGAGAAGAGTGACATGGTTGAACACGCTTACAATATAATGCCAAACCTTCCCGAACTTGCATACAGGGCAATGGAAGGGGGCATAGACTCACTCTCCGCCATCAGGATCACACCTGGAATTCCCATAAGGTCAATGCTGGCAGAAAGACTGCCCTCGCTCAGGGAGATACTTGATAGAATGGAAGGAAGGTTTGCCATTGAATACAAATACGATGGACTCCGTGTTCAAGTCCACAAGACTGGCGAAAGAGTCGAGCTGTTCTCCAGGAGGATGGAAAAGATAACGTCACAATTCCCTGATATCGTACAGGAAGTGAAGGAGAACGTGAAGGCTGAGAATGCCATTCTGGATGGAGAGGCCGTTCCCTTCAATCTCCAGACGAACGAGATGCTACCGTTCCAGGAGATCTCGAGAAGGAGAGGAAGAAAAAAAGACCTTAATGAAACCATAGAAAGGATCCCGGTCGTTCTTTTCCTTTTTGATGCAATGATGCTTAATGGAAAGAGCATGATGAATATTCCATACGCAGAAAGAAGAGTCAAGCTCACTAATGTCATCCGCGAAAACGAAAAACTAAGAATTGCGAAGAGCAGGGTAGTGACGGATGTTGAGTCGGCGGACAAGTTTTTCAATGAAGCCCTTGAAACCGGCTGTGAGGGGATTATGGCAAAGAACATCGAGGACAAATCAATTTACAAACCTGGTGCGAGGGAATTCCTCTGGATAAAGTACAAGCGGGAATATCAGCTCGAGATGGAAGATACGGCAGATCTGGTGGTCGTTGGTGCTTTCGGCGGACAGGGGAGAAGGAGTGGTGGTTATGGAGCTCTCCTCATGGCAGTGTACTCAAAAGAGGATGACAAGTTCAAGACGATATGCAAGCTAGGTTCTGGTTTCTCTGATGAGCAGCTCGATAACTTGCCCAGGATGTTGCAACCTTATCTAATCAAGAAGAAGGATCAAAGGGTAGAGAGCAATATCAATGCAGATTTTTGGTTTTCCCCGTCACTGATGCTGGAGGTGAAGGGTGCAGAAATTACGTTATCACCAACACACACTTGTTGTCAAGATATTGTGAGAAAGGGGGCAGGGCTCGCAATCAGGTTTCCTCGGTTTACCGGAAAGTGGCGGACTGACAAGATGATAGATGAAGCGACAAACGAACAAGAAATTCTTGAAATGTACCACTCCCAGAGAAAGAAGATTCTGGCTGACAATGCCTAAATTTTTATCTGTCGCCGTCATCTGCTTCGATGGCTTCGATATCGACGAAGATAGGTAGCTTTTCACTTGAGAACCCCGTTATCCTGGCCAGCGGAATTCTAGATGAAACTTCCGGTTCGATACTTCGCGCTCTCAAGTCAGGTGCGGGAGCTGCAGTCACCAAATCAATAGGTACCGATGAGAGAAAGGGGTACCAGACTCCAGTCATTTCGGAAATAGGCACTGGGTTACTAAACGCGGTTGGTCTGTCCAACCCGGGGGTAGATAATTTCGTGGAAGAGTACCGCAATTTTCCAGAAAAGAAGAAAACGATTGTGTCAATATTCGGTGGGAAGGTCGAGGAATTTGTTTCACTTGCCAAAAAAGTAGAGAGAATAGGGTTTGACAAGGTTGAATTAAACCTATCCTGCCCTCACGTGAAGGGGGTAGGATCTGAAGTTGGCCAGGATCTGGGTATGGTGGAAGAGATAATATCAGAAATCAGGGGCAAGACCAATCTTCAAATTTGGGCAAAACTGACTCCAAACGTCACAGATCTCATCTCTCTTGCAAAGGCGTCAGAAAAGGCAGATGCATACGTTCTCATCAACACCCTAAGAGCTACAGGCGTCGAAATATATTCGAGGAAGTTCGTGCTTTCTAACACTGTCGGAGGTTACTCTGGACCTGGGATAAAACCGGTGGCCCTAAGAGCAGTATATGACGTATATAAGGAAACTGGGAAAGACATCATCGGTGTTGGAGGAATCGCTTCCTGGCAAGATGCGATTGAATTCTTCTTGCTTGGGGCAAAAGCAATACAGGTAGGTACAGCTATACTCTATGAAGATTACCCGATATTCAACAAGATTAATTCAGGAATCCGCGACTACCTTGACAAAGAAGGATTTTCAAAACTGGATGACATAGTGGGGGTGATGGTAGTTGATGCAACATTCAAGAATCATTGAATTGAACAAGGAGAATAAAGACGTTTTCACTCTTAAGTTCGATTCCTCCATGGCTGCTAGCCCTGGTCAGTTTATAATGATATGGGCACCTGGCGGTAAGGAAATACCAATGTCACTTTCTAATACTTCCTACCCTCCAACAATCACGTTCAGAACCTTTGGAGAAACCACCAAAACAATCGCCAAGCTCAAAGTGGGCGACAGGTTCTTCTACCGTGGACCATACGGCAATTCGTATCCCGTTCCAACTGGAAGAGTTGCATACGTTGCTGGTGGAACTGGTCTAGCATCTGTCAACGCTATGGTGCTGAAGTATGGAGGAGATGTCTACGTTGGCGCCAGAACGAAGGAGGATCTGTTTCTCTTGAGGAATGACTTCAAGATTGCTACTGATGACGGCTCCGCAGGATTCAAGGGAACGGTCATTGACTTGTTCCTTCCCCACGTGAATGATTACGATTACATTTTTGTCTGCGGTCCAGAACCTATGGTAAAGACTATGCTGGACCGGATCGACAGGAAGATAAAGGCTAAAGTATACATATCCCTGGAGCGGCTCATGAAATGCGGTGTTGGAATCTGCGACAGTTGCAGCATAAACGGAGTCCGAGTCTGCAAGGATGGAACAGTATTCAGCATGGAAGAAGTTCTGAGTTTGTCTGAGTTTGGAGTCTATAAGAGAAATGAGGCAGGAAAAATAGAATTCTTCGTTAACGGCAAAAGGTGATCCTCTGATTTACCTTTCGGATTATCCGTACCTGCAACTGGTCCTTTTGGTTTTGCTAGTTAAAGCAGGATACGAAGATTTCAAGAGGAGGAAGATAAACACCCTCCCCTTCCTCGCCATCAACATCGTGTTAATTCTGTATTATGCTTTCACAGATGCATGGATTTTGGTTTTCTTCGTACCCATTCTCGGGGAATACTTTCTCAAGAAATACTCAATCTTGCTCTATCCGCTTTTGATTGTTCCGATCTTTTTCCATTTTTCTTTGATAACATTAACCTTGGCATATTCGCTCCTGCTGATCAAGCTGTTTGAGGTTTTGATCAGGAATTTTGGCAAAGGAGATGTGAAGGTGCTTCACGCGATAGCAGTGACCTTTCCGCTGTATCATAATATTCAGACACTCTACTCACTCTTTCCTCCGGTTCTTGCCGTAGCCATGATTGCAAGCATCTTAGGAATAGTTGCAGCTGCACACAATGGTATTAAGAGAGAAAGGGCATATTCTGTAAGAAAATTTTCTATCTCTCCGCATCCAGCTTTATCCAAGGACGACAAGTTCTGGATTGATGGAGACAAATTAGTCTATAAGATTCCATTTGTGACATTCCTGATGGTAGGGTACGCAATCGTACTTACCCTTTCATTACTCCGATTGGTCTAAGCCTTGCAACTATTCTGGAAATGCCAGCACATTCAACGGATCCAACTACCTGGTCAACGTCCTTGTAAGCCTGGGGGGCTTCTTCTTGAAGCACATACTTAGTTGCCGCCCTCACGTAAATGCCCTGTCTTTTCAAGTTTGAGCCTATCTCTTGACTCGTGTACTGTTTTACGGCGCGACTTCTGCTCATTACCCTCCCTGATCCATGACAACTCGATCCGAATGTCTCGTTGAGCGCTTTTGGTTCTCCAACAAGAACATAAGATGCAGTTCCCATAGTTCCCGGGATAAGCACGGGATGTCCCGTCTCCATAAACAAGGCAGGCAACTCCTTCCTTCCAGCGGGAAATGATCTTGTTGCTCCTTTTCTGTGGACTACAACATTCTGGGATTTTCCACCGACTATGTGTTCTTCCACTTTCGCCATATTGTGAGACACATCATAGACTATATTCATTTCCATATCTTCCGGGTCTCTCTTAAATACCTTCCTGAAACTGTCCCTTATCCAGTGAGTGATAACCTGTCGGTTAGAGAAACTGAAATTAGCTGCTGCTCCCATTGCACCCATGTAATCCTGTCCCTCCTTGGAATTAAATGGTGCTGAAGCTAGTTGCCTATCAGGGACTGAGATGTTGTATTTCTTCATCGCCTCCTGCATTATCTCAATGTAGTCTGTCGCAACCTGATGCCCGAACCCCCTGGAACCGGTATGAACCATGATAGTCACCTGTCCTTCCGAATTCAGCCCAAATTTTCTTGCAAGTTCCACATCAAATATCTTATCTACGACCTGAATTTCAAGGAAATGATTTCCCGCACCAAGGGATCCCAACTGTGGGAAACCTCTTGCCCGTGCCTTCTGTGATACCTTGCTTCTGTCAGAAAATGTGACGGACCCGTTCTCCTCAATCCTCTCGATGTCACTAGACCAGCCATATCCTTCCTTGACTACGTATTTGACCCCCTCAGAAAGTAGGTCTTCCATCTTGCTTGGGGACAGGTTGAGTTTACCCTCCCGACCGACCCCGGAAGGCACATTCTTGAAAATTTCGTCTATCAGGTTATTTATTCTTGGACTCACTTCGTTGTAATTAAGGTTGGAGCCTATCAGCTTCACTGAGCAATTTATGTCAAACCCAACAGCTCCTGGGCTGATAATCCCGTCATCCAGATTGAATGCTGCGACCCCCCCTATTGGAAATCCATATCCCAAATGAATATCGGGCATTGCAATTGAGGCTCCAACTATTCCCTGGAGTCTAGCCACATTGACCACCTGATCAAGCGCCTGATCAGAACCCAAATCCTTAGCCAGATTTTCATTTGTAAATACTATGCCCGGTACCCTCATCCCCTTGCTCTTATCTAATGGAATTTCGTACTTACAAGGACCTATTTTATTTAGAGTTACAACCACGTTACATCAATGTTATACTGTGTATAATCATTATCGCCTTGCACTGAAACTACCGATGGGACACATTTTATTAACGAAACCTACTTGTCTTAATGCTTTAAATGAAAGCTGTTTTATTCGCCAAGCCGAGCAAAAGGTTGCCAGGGAAACACTTAATGGATTTCTGTGCGGAGCCAATGATAAAAAGAATTTTTAGAACATTAGAAAGTACGGGATTATTCGAGAGGGTCATTATCCTTTCCAAATATGACAATCTAGGAATAGAAGGATGCCGAGTCGAAAAGGATGAGTCAAAAGGCACCTTGATAAATTCTTTAGTCGACTCAATCAAGATTCTAGAAGAATTCATTGCCGTTGGTGGTGACATGCCACTGCTGGACGCAGATATCATAGAGAATTTAGTAGGCCACTACCACGGTAGACCAGTTGCCGCAGCGAACTCAGACGGGTTAATCGAACCATTATTTGCCATCTACAACGCAAGTATATTTGCTGATTTGCTTGAATTTTCAAAGAAGAACAGGAAAATATCCCCATTTGTCGAAGAAAGATTTGAGCTGGTAAGAATGGACCCGGAGCAAAGTGCAAAACTCGCCAATGTAAATACTCTGGAAGAACTTAATAATGCGAGGCTACAGGCAGGATGCTTGAATTTGAATAGACAGTAAGATAACTGTTTATAGCGTCCTGTAATTGTAGAAGAGTGTCTGTTCTAACCGTATGTCCCTACTGTGGGACAGGTTGTCAGATGGTTATTCCAACCCAAACCCCTGGAGAGAGAGTGATAGGTTATTCCAAGTCTCCAGTAAATGAAGGAAAACTATGCTTGAAGGGTTATTCCGGTCTTTCATACAATTTCTCCAAGGAAAGGCTGAAATACCCTCTCATCAAAAGGAATGGAGAATTTGTGAGGGTCAGCTGGGAAGCTGCTCTAACGGAGACATCGAATAGGCTAAAGAAAATAATCAGGGAATATGGACCAGATTCGGTGGCTTTTCAATCATCCGCGAAGTGCACCAATGAGGAGAATTATCTGATGCAGAAAATCGCAAGAGTGATTGGGACAAACAATATAGACCACTGTGCTAGAAGTTGCCACAGTCCAACTGCGATGGGGTTGATCACAACTCTGGGTGCCGGGGCTGCAACAGGATCAATAAACAGTCTTGATGACTCAAAAACTTACTTCGTTATTGGATCAAACACCACCGAACAACACCCAATAATCGGTACGAAAATCATTAAAGGTAGTAAGAAGGGAAAGAATTTGATAGTAGCGGATCCCCGGAAGACCCAGCTGGCAGAGATAGCATCAATCCACCTTCAGTTCAATCCAGGAACTGATGTCGCACTCCTCAATTCAATAATGCACGTCATTCTTGAAGGGAATCTTGAAGATACCAAATTTATAGAGGAAAGAACAGAGGGATTTAGGGCCCTGAGGCAAGAACTCGCAAAGTATTCCCCTGAAATTGTGGAGGGGATCACTGGAATCGAACCAGGAAAGCTAAGAGAAGCAGCCAAGATTATAGCTAAAGAGAAGCCAACTTCGATTCTTTATGCCATGGGTATCACACAGCATGTTCACGGAACTGAGAATGTGATGTCCATCTCAAACCTTGCTCTGCTCACTGGAAACTTAGGCGTCAGGGGGAGTGGGATTTTTCCATTAAGAGGCCAGAACAATGTACAAGGGTCCTCTGACATGGGTGCACTTTCAGAGTGGTATCCAGGATACATTCCAGTCAATTCAGACTCTGTTAAGAGATTTGAAATCCTGTGGAAAAGGAGTTTGCCAACAAAAACGGGTCTCACCCTTTCTGAGATGTTTGATGCAGCTGTGGACGGGAGTCTAAAGGCGATTTACATCATGGGCGAAAATCCGCTGGTAACAGAGGCTGCGATATCGGACGTAGAGAAGGGTATAGAAAACCTCGAACTCCTAATTGTGCAGGATATATTTATGACCCTGACAGCTGGGTTAGCGGACATAGTTCTACCAGCAACCACCTCTCTCGAAAAGGAAGGTACATTCACTAACACCGAAAGAAGGATCCAAAAAGTGAATGTCATTTACGACAGTCCTGGAGAAGCGATGCCCGATTGGTGGATACTAAATGAGATTGGTAAGAGAGTGGGAGGCTTGGAGAGCTATGACACTCCGAGGAGTATATTCGAAGAGATCCGTAAGGCGATTCCGAACTATTCCGGGGCCACTTATGAAAACATTTATCCGACCGGCAAACAATGGCCGATCAACAAGGAAAATCCTGACGGCACAGAAATACTTCACACAAAGTCATTTCCAATCGGAAAGGGAAAACTAGTTCCAATCCCCTATAGACCGCCTGTTGAAGTGACAGATGCAAAATACGACTTCATAATGACTACCGGCAGGAATTATTTTCATTTCCACTCCGGCACAATGAGCAGAAGGGCAGACGTTCTGGAAAGAGAGTCCCCTGAACCGTACGTTGAAATAAACACCGAGGATGCTAAGAGAATTGGCGTTAGGGATTCCCAGAAAATTACCATCGAGTCTAGGCATGGTTCAATCGAGACCAATGTGAGGACAACTGAAAAAATACCGGCCGGAATAGTTTTCGTTCCCTTTCACTTCGACGAGTCAAGGGTAAACAGGTTGGTGGGAAAGACACTTGATCCCCTTTCAAAAATTCCGGAGTTCAAGGTGGTAGCTGTGAGGTTAGTGGTTTGAATTACATCCTGTCGAAGTCCGAGATGGAAAGTGCTTTCGTCGCTATCTCAAGCGACTTCCAGGTATATGGAGCGGTGGAGAGAGATGGAGATGTAATATTCGACCGGGTAGCGGGATTTGATCAGGTATCAGAAGAGAGATCCAGATATGCCCCCAAGGAATTTCTGATGAAGAGAAATGAAAATGTTCTCATTCTCAATGTAGAGAGCAAAAAAGCCGTTTTTGGAATCAAAAGCTGTGATTTGAAGGGCTTTTACTTGATGGATAAGCAGATATTCGGCAAGGATCCCTTCTACACTCAGAAGAGAGAAAAGACACTGTTTGCTAACTTTGTGTGCAGCGAACCTTGCAATGGAGGGTTCTGCTCATCATTTGGGGGGCCAGTGCTGGACCAATACGATCTCCAGATACTGAGGGAAGGTGAAAAGTTTCACGTTATGGTCTCCGAAAAGTACGACAGATACTTTAGAGAATTTAAGAAAGAGACCGGAACTTTCTATGTCGACTTTTCGAACAGATTTAATTCAAAACTCGAACCGCTACCAGTCGAGGGAATCGAGAAGAGGATCAAGTGGAATTCGGAACTGTGGAAAGAGTATGCTTCAGCTTGTATCTCGTGTGGAGCATGCAACTTTGAGTGCCCCACGTGCTATTGCTTCGACCTATATGATGACGGAAATGAAAGAAAGAAAGAGTGGGATTCTTGCATTCTTTCCGGTTTTACTTCATCATCTGCGGGGAACATAAGAAAGGGTCTGGACGAAAGATTGAGACAGAGGTTCTACCACAAGTTCGTCTACTTCAAGAAATCAAAGGACACATACCTCTGTACCGGATGCAACAGATGTGTTGAGGATTGCCCGGTCGGAATAGACATAAAGGAGGTGATTACTTACGATTACAATGGAGAATGAATATCGTCCTCACACCCTGAAAATGTCCAAAATGACGGAAGAGACTCCGGACGTCTATACAATCGAAATGGATTCGAAAAACGAAGGAAGGGCTGGACAGTTCTACATGCTTTCAGTGCCAGGGGTGGGAGAAGCTCCAATATCCGTTGCATCTGGATTCGGAAGGAATCTCATTTTCACAATTAGAGATGTAGGGTCGGTAACTTCCAAATTGAAGAACCTTCAGTTCGTTGGAATCAGGGGCCCATATGGCACAGGATGGCCTTGGAAAGAGTATGACGAAGTTATAGGAGTCGCTGGAGGAATTGGGATTCCGCCCATCAGGAGTCTTTTGGAAGAAATGATGGACTCGGGAAGACAGCAGGACCTGGAAGTAATGTATGGCGCTAGAACTCCTTCAGATTTAGTCTACAAGAAGGATTTTGGAGACTGGACAAAATCCATCAACCTTCAAATCACAGTTGACAGGGCAAATGCTGAATGGAATGGCAACGTTGGGTTTGTACCAGCACTCTTGAGGAAAGCGCATCTCAGCAGAATGGCAGCCGTATTCGTGATTGGACCTCCTCTGATGATGATAAACACCGTCAAAGAGGCACTCAAACTAGGCTACAGGGAAGATAGGATCTTCATATCGCTAGAGAGGAGAATGGAGTGTGGAATAGGTGTATGTGGACACTGCAATATAGGTGAACACTATGTCTGCGAGTCCGGCCCAATCATTAATTACTCTCGAGTAAGGAACGATAAAGAGCTCTTTCTCTAGACCTCTATCTTCAGTTCTTTAAGCACACTTTTCGTTGGTCTGCCGTCCTTTTCGATTCCGACTTCCTCGAGGTATTCCTTTACGAGTGTATTGTAGTCTACGCTCACATCTCCCGTCGGACCCCTTCCGAGCGGAGGGTTTCCAACCATGCGTCCGTTGGGTACTACTTCCCATGGATTGACTCCTGCCTTGTAATTGAAAAGATGCCTGGCAACCTGAATTCTCTTTCCTGCGTCCATTAGTTCTTCCGCAGTCATGTCCCATCCCATTATTGCTTTGAAGAGTCTCAGATATGGATAGCTGTTCGGCCAAACAGCCGTTGAAAATTGACACATTCCGGTCGAGTTCATAATCTGCATTCCGAAGACGGACAGTGCCTGCATCTTTCCTTTGCCGGAATACTTGTATCTCTCCACACTCTTTCCTGACCACCCGTCGAATTCAAATGGTAGAGTTAGTTTTCCACCCTCGTCGAATCCTATACCACCTGCAGTGTGTCTTCCGGGTGTTGGGTCAGCTAGATATGTTGTCGCCAAGCTAGGCATTAACTTCGGATCGTGCATAGGCAAGTCCTGTCCGTTAACGTGCATCGCAAACTCTTCACTTCCCTTTCCGATCTCTTGAGACGCCTTTGCAGCACCGTTGCCTAGCACAGATGCAATACCCTCTCCGCTTGCTATCAGTTTTATCATCTTTATCATCGCATCAGCGTCTCCAAAACCTATATTGAATCCTATGTCCTTCTTTGTCAGAATTCCCTTTTCAAAACACTCATTTGCGTAAGCAATAACAGCGCCGGTCGAAATTATGTCCAACCCTTCCATGTTGCACAGTTCAAATGCCATTGCCATGGCATCTAGGTCTGAAATGAGGTTAAGCCCACCAAAGGAGCCGGTGCCCTCGTATTCCAACCTATGGCCCTCAAGTGGTCCGTATTTTGTGTTCCTCTTCACGTGGCCACCGCAAGCAAGTGTGCACTGTGAGCAACCATATGATCTCACCTTGTCCTTGGCTATCTCTTTCCCACTTATCTTGGATGCCTTGTCTTCTCCATAATCAACCAGTCCAGCACCAGCCCAGTTTTTAATCGGGGTGTCTCCATTCAGGTGTGCCCCTTCCGTTATATCAGTTGTCCCATACAGCTGCCACGGTTTGGCAAGCTCAATGTTCTTAGAAAACTGTATCTGGATGTCTCTGTTTGTAATTCTGAGCATCTCGGGATCAAACGGGTTTATCTTCCGGGTGCCTCTCGTCAATATACCTTTTAATTTTTTTGAGCCCATTACGGCTCCAAGCCCAGAACGTCCTGCTGCCCTTCCATAATCATTCATAATGGAGGCAATTAGCATCTTCCTTTCTCCCGGAACTCCTATTACCATAGCTTGTCCCTTAGGTTCAATCTTCTTTAGATAATCCTCTGCCTCATATGCGTTCTTACCCCAAACTTCACCTGCGTCCTCAAGCGAATATACCCCATCTACTAGTTTCAGGAACACAGGTTTGCTTGAAATACCTTTAAAAAATACAGCATCGAAACCGGAATTTTTCAGTTCTGGTCCAAACTTACCTCCACAGTTTGCGTCTCCCCACGTTCCTGTGTATGGCGACTTGCCTACAACCTCAAATCTTCCGCCTAGTGGAACTGAGTGACTGTTGAAAATCCCTGTCATAACTCCAAATATGTTTTCTGGGCCCAGTGGATCCTCAGTCCCCTTCATCTCGCGGTTTAGAATATAAGCACCTAGTCCATATCCCGTCAGGTATTTTCTGTAAATCTCTTCTGGAATTTTTTCTTCATAAAAAGTTGAATCGGTCAGATTAACCCAGAGTACTTTGCCATTAACTCCGAACACATTTTGTTATGGTTATTTCGATATATCTAATTTACCAAGAAAGCTCGAGTCCAGTGTTGCGCTCTGAGAACCAGTTAAAATAAATAATGAGTAATTATGCTCATTCGATGCATAACCGAATTATTGTTGTGATCACGGTCGTGATGTTGTTGGTAGGAATAGGAGTTGGATTTGCTGTGGGTTATTATGCTGCCCATCCGACTGCTAATGAACCTCAGACCATTTCAGTTTTCGCCGCTGGTTCGATGACTTACGCTCTGGGAACGGGGTTCTACCCTCAATTCACGAATATCACTGGCATCGGAGTGGCTTCAACATTTGGTGGTTCGGTTTCAGGTGCGAGTGAAGTTGATGCTGGTACTCCGTTTGATGTTTTCATAACCGCTGCGGCTGGAGTGATTCCACAGTACCTGTTCGCCAATAAGACTGCTAGCTGGATGGTCATTTTCGCCACAAACGAAATGGCAATCACTTGGCTGAATAGCAGTCTAAACATCACAACGCCATACTGGTTCGAAAACCTAACGTCTCCGGGCATCAAGGTGGGTGTTTCGAACGCCAGTCTGGATCCCAGCGGTTTTCAAGCGATCGAAATGCTGAAGCTTGCTGGTTTACTCTACACTCAGTACAACAGTACTGCCACGATTAGTAACTCGACAGAAACTGTAGGTAACTATGTAAAAGAAGCTTGGGGGAATAACTACACACTATATTCAAAATACAACGTAGCATGGAATGACTGGTTCGGCCACAACGGAAGCCTCGTCAGGGATAATTTAGGGAATGGTTATCCAGATAATTACCCGCTTGCCTTATACTATCAGATCTTTAATTATTCCTACAAGCACGGGAATCTCATCCTCACAACTGAAGAATATGGCCTAGATGCATACCTCAAGTCCGGTGCCGTCAAATATGCTTTGACCTATAGGTCGCAAGCAATCAACCAAAAGCTGAATTACTACAAGACAGCAAATGGACAGAACGGTCTTTCTAAATGGATTAACCTAGGTAACATAAGCAAGGACGTGGATAATTTCTATGGAGCTGTAACCACGGGGGGGCCAGGTTATAGCAACATTGGCAATTTCCCTGGGGGCCCCATCCTGTATTCTGGAACGATTGTCAGTTCATCAAAACATATACAAAATGCACAGCAACTGATATACTACCTTGTGACCAATCTCGGCGACTCTATGCTTGCGAAATCTGATTTCAACCCGATACCAGTACCGTTTGTTTATGCTCCTACTTCGGCTGCCCCATCATTCCTTGACGGAGTAACCCAGTCAGTACCCGTCTACATCCCGCCTTCATCTTACGAAGAAGTATGAGGAGAGGGAATTCACTTTTTTATCTATTTCTTCCTTTTTTTGCTCTCTACCTCCTATTTATCATTACCCCGATCTTTAGAACGCTCACTTATCAGAGCTTTTCTTACATCTTAAGTGATAAATCGTCCGGAATCATTCAGAGTCTCGAATACACCTATCTTCTAGCTCTACTAGTATCTCTGCTCTCCATAGGGTTCTCAATTCCTTACGTTTATTTTGTATCGAGAGCAAGAAATATAGTGATTAAATCTCTTGACAGTCTACTTGAACTTCCAATAATGATTCCCCATACGGTGGTAGGAATCATGATGCTCATCACGTTTCTACCGACGATGCCTGTTGGTAGATTCCTAGCCAGAATCTTCCCTGGATATGGGTTCTTGGACACATTTCTGGCCGTGATCATAACGCTATTCTTCCTGTCCTCCACGTATGCCATAAGGGCGGTCCAGATTTCGTATTCTGGAGAGGTTATGAAGTACGAAAACATAGGGAGAACCCTAGGCATGACTCCACTTTCTAGCTATTTTGTGGTTGGAATCCCTATGATGGGCAAGACACTACTGAGGGGGCTTGTTCTAGCTTGGGCGAGGTCTGTGTCGGAAGTTGGAAGTCTTCTAATCGTTGCTTATTCGGTCCTGCCAAACGGGATTCACCTCGCAGGTGTTCTAATTTACTCGCAGTTCACATCAGGTGCACTTGAATATGCAGTTGCCTCATCCGCGATATTGATAATTACGGGCCTCATCACTCTCCTCTTGGTAAAATTTCTGGAGCGTGAAAAATGATACGTATAAGGAACTACAGAGTTGAAAGGGGCGGATTTCTAATAGATATCCCCGAACTGATATTAAGCGGAAAGAAGAACTTCGTCATAGGGAAGAACGGATCGGGTAAGACTACTCTGCTGCAGTCGTTTGCAGGTATCATCGAAAGCTCTGGAGTTTTTGAAGTGAACGGGGAGGTAATTAGCGAACTACCCCCTGAGAGAAGGAACATCGGTTACATCCCTCAAGACTTGCTCCTTTTCGGAAAGATGACGGTCGAGAACAATCTCTTGACTTCGGTGAGATATGGTAAAGGGGATGCGGAAATTTATAACGAACTCGTAAACAAGATGCACTTGGAATCACTTCTCGACAAGAAGGCAACCGAAATTTCCTTTGGGCAGGCTCAGAAAGTTGCAATAGCAAGAGCAATAATTTCGAAACCGAAGTTGATCTTAATGGATGAACCATTTTCATTCCAGGACGAAATATCAAGATTCAGTTTGATCAGTATGATAGATGAACTCTCCGAAAAGTACGAGTTCGATTATTTGTATGCCACACACAATTCTAGAGATCTGGAAACTGGATTTACGAGTCTAGTTTCGATCGATGGAGGAAAAGTCATTGAAGTGGTAAATTCGATTCCAGAAATACGACACTTCAGGACACTTTCGTTGATGGATTACAGGAATCTCGCTTTCATAAACGATAGGTACTACTTGCTAAACCCTCAGTCCTTATACTTCAATGACACTGAAGGAAGCGAGTTCGATGTTATCGGCAACGGGTCGACTAATTATGTCAGATTCAAAATTGGAGAAAACTATTTCTTCTCATCAATAAACCGTGAACCAACTGGGAGATTTGTGAAGATAGATCTAAAGAATTCACAAGAAATTGAATATTAGCAAACGTTTTAGAACAGAAGCTAATTTTTAGTTATGGAAGTGAAATCGTTCATCAGCCTAGATGAAGCGATTCGGAAGGGAATAAAACACAAACCCAAAGTAACGACCAAGAGTGTTTCAGTTTTGGATGCAGTCGGAAAGTATTCAGCCAGAGACATTCTATCGGCCTCAGACTATCCAGCTTTCGATAGAAGCGCGGTGGATGGATATGCCGTTAGGTCTGATGAAACGATCTCATCGAGCAAGACAAATCCCTCGACTTTTATTATAGTTGGAACGGTCTACCCTTCGACTTCAGAAGTGCTCAAAGTTGGGAAGGGCGAAGCAGTCAAAATAATGACCGGCTCAAAAATTCCCAAAGGTGCTGATTCCGTTGTAATGCTAGAAGACGCCAAAGTTAACGGAGAGACTCTTGGAGTATTCGTTCCCGTCAGAAAATTTCAAAATGTTAGCAGGAGGGGTGAAGATATAAAGAGCGGTTTCCGGATCATCGAAAAGGGAAAAAGAGTGACGCCTCCACACGTGGCTGCTCTGCTAGAGTGTGGAATAATGAAGATAAAGGTTGTCTCGGTTTCGATTGGGATTCTTTCCACTGGTGACGAACTGGTCTCCGGTGATGTGAAAAATTCCACTCAACCAATGTTGCAATCGTTCCTAAGAGGCAAGGGGTTTGAAGTTTCGTCATATGGTGTTGCCAGAGACAATGAAGATGAGATAGAGAGAGCACTCAAGAAGGTCCGGGAAGGCATCGTGATAGTTACTGGTGGAACTGGCCCGGGTGAAAAAGATATCATGCCAAGCGTAATAGAGAGGAACGGAAAGGTTGAGTTTAGGGGAGTGAGGATCAGACCTGGAAGGACTACATCGTTTGGGATATTCGGAGGAAAACCCATATTCCTAGTTTCAGGTCTACCAGTAGCGGCACTTATTTCCACCGAGAATCTCATCATAAGGCTAATCTCCAAGTGGTTCGGACTTGCAGATTTAGAGAAGGAATACAGAACAGGGATCCTTGCTAGAAGCGTTGTTAACACCCTAGGTTTCAAGAGTTTCGTCAGAGTCAAGGTAGTGGAGGAGAGGAATGGAAGGAGAATCTATCCTACCAGGGTAACTGGTTCTGGAGTGATTTATTCCATGATAGATGCAGACGGAATCCTAGTATTAGATGAAAATTCAGAAGGAATTGAAGAAGGGCATACTGTTTCTTATGAGGTTCTGAGGTGGTAAGGATGGCTAAAGTTTTTCATGTTCTGGTGAAACCGGGAAATGCACAGAAAATTTTGGCAAATGAATTTGATAGACTGAAGAAAGTTATCATTAAATCTATTTCTGAGGCATCGGGATACGTTTCGGCTGAAGACGTCGATTCGGTCGAGGACGTTCCGCCGTTTGATAGGTCCGAAGTGGATGGTTATGCTGTTGATCACAAGTGGGTAGAAGGATCTGAAGAGGACTCTCCCACTGAACTGGAAGTTGTCGGAGAAATCGAAATAGGAAAGTATCCGAAACTGGAGATAAAAGGAGCGAAGGCAGCTTACATCTCTACCGGATCTGCCCTACCAAGAGGAGCTGACTCCGTGGTGATGGTAGAATATACTTCCAGAGCTGGTAACTACATCAAAATCTTCAGGTCCGTTGTTCCGGGGGAGAACATTGCCCATGCTGGTTCTGATTTCTTTGTGAGCGAGCCATTATTGAGAAAGAACGGAATCGTTTCTTCAGAAAATATAGCCTTACTTGCATCCTCAGGAATCAGTAGTGTCAGAGTGTTTGACAAGTTGAAAATTGGAATTGTATCCACGGGGAATGAACTCGTAAGCCCCGGAGGGAAGATAAAACAAGGTGAAATTTATGACAGTAACGCATACTATTTCAAATCGATGCTTGAGGGGACTGGATTGGTGGAGTGTTCATTGCTCGGTATCCTTCCTGATGACAGAATAAAGACTGAGGATTTTATAAACGGCAACAAGGATAGGTACGACGTCCTGATTTCATCTGGTTCTACCTCTGCCGGATTCCACGATTTGTTGTACAAGGTAATAGAAGATTTGGGCGGTAAGATGCTTTTTCACGGTATTTCCATCAAACCTGGAAAACCTACTTTCGCTGCTGCCTTTGAGACGTCCATTTTTCTGGGAATGCCTGGATTTCCACTCTCAGCAGGTTCCGTAATGAGGTACATAGTAGTGCCGGCAATCCAATCTGCATTTGAATTCCCAGAAGTGAAAAGTAGACTGGTCGCTCTCCCCTTCAGGATAAACTCGGAACGAGGAAAGGATCTGGTTTTGCCTGCTATCATAAGCGGAAGCAAAAGGGCATATCCAATATTCGGGGAGTCGGGATCAATCAGTAGGCTTGCATATGCAGATGGTTTCATAGTGATTGGAAGCGGAAAGAGCTATTATGAGACGGGAGAAAAAGTTCCCTTCTTCCCTTTGAGTCACACTAAGCGTGAAATATTATTCATTGGGTCAAACGACCCTTTAATGGAAAGAGTGATTCTTGATGCTTCTCGGTACCCTACAATCATCAATGCTGGTTCCTGGGGGGGAGTAGATGCAATTAGGGCGGGAGAGGCAGATGTCAGTGGAGTTCATTTGCTAAAAAATGGCGAATACAACACGTTTCTGCTGAGAGAAGAAGATCAAAGGAAATATCTGATGCTTAGAGGCTTTTCCAGGACACAGGGGTGGGTTTCTAGGAGCGGAGTCTCATCGTTCTCAAAGGTGCTTAGAGGGAACCTTACTTTCGTAAACAGAAACAAGGGTTCTGGAACGAGGGATCTTATCGAGACCGAAATAGAAAGAGAACTCGGACACAGCTTTGAAAACGAGAATATCAAGGGGTACTACTGGGAGGCAAAAAGCCATGCCGCCGTGGCAAGAGCAGTCCAGCAAGGTCGGGCAGATGCGGGAATTTCAATACAGTTTTATGCAACCATCCTGGGCCTGAAATTTCACAAGATTCGGGACGAAAATTATGACATACTGATACAAAGAGATTTTTTCAATTCTAAGCGTGGGAAGAAGTTAGTCTTAGAGTTAAAGAAAGCGAAGAAATACTCAATGGATTTTCCAGGTTACCTGTTCCCGCAAAATATTGGAGATACGATCTCCTGAAGGGAAACAGTCTATCACTCCTTGCAGAGTTCTTCGTAGAGGTGTCCCATAATGGAGTTGATTATTGAGAACGCAACTCTCGTGGCATCGGGTGAACCAGGGATGCAATAGAGCTGCTTTCTGTCCTTGATGAAAAGGGTTGAGTTTGAGACATAGGCAAATCGTTCGTGTGACTCAGACCTGAATAGCTCACCGAATCCAACCATTTCTTTTTCGGCAATTTTACTCAGGCTATGAACAGTGACGTCCCTCCTACTTGGCCCCGTTCCGCCAACGTAGATAAATACGTCGTGATCCAGGTGGGAATAGAATGCATTTACTATCTGTTCTTCATCGTCCTTGCAAACGATCCTCTCAACAGAATGGGAATTCTTGGCGAACTCTTGTCTCAGATTCTCTCCTGAAACATCTGTTTCGTCTGTTCTAGAAGTCGAAACGGTAACTATGATAATCTTAAGCTTCCTTTCAGGTCCTTTGCTGTGAACCATCCTTATCTTTCCTCTTTTCTAGTACTCTAACACCTAAAATCTCTGTAGTGCTGTATTGGCCATCCTTGTCCTTTTCCAGATATTTTGTCATGTCCCAGATATTGAGGAGCATTGCATTCGTGCAGCTTAGGGCTTCCATCTCTACCCCCGTTTTGTAGTGGGCTTTTACCAGACACTCGACTTCGACTCCTCCATCCCTTAAAATCACCTCCGGAGTAACCGATTCGATTGGGATGGAATGACAATGAGGAATATTTAGGTGGGTCATTTTCGCACCCATGACTCCTGCCACTCTTGAGATTTCGAGCACGTCACCCTTCTTAACATTCCTGTTCCTTATAACTTGAACCGTCTCTGGCTTGAGTTTGATAAACCCTACAGCTCGGGCTTCTCTTAACACAACTGGTTTTTGACCAATATCTATCATGTTCGAGTATCTGGTAAGAATGAAGTTGCTTATCTAAACATTTTGCTATCCAGAAGTGATCCAACCCCAGGTTTTATCTAAAAACAATGGTTTAGTTTTGAGAAAGAATAATAGAATAAAAAAATAAAAAACTATTGGAAAGTGCGGAATACCCAACTAGTTATGAAGGGAAGATTATTCTTCCTCCTGTAAGTATTGTGTTCCCAACGTTCCTATCTCCACTATCTCTTCCGTTTTGTATCCACTGTAGAGTGACCAGAAGTAGAAGATCAGTGCTACGAATGCGACCACAATCAAGTCCAGAGGGAATGATAAGATCCCTCTACCACCGAAAGAAGCTCCGCCGATGTAAGAGAGAATTACCAACACGATTACGAAAACTGGCACCCACATTCCTGCCTTAAGACTTTTCGCGTCAAATTTCCCCGGTGCCTTGAACACGTATACCATTACAGCCCATAGGACCAGACCTATGAATATCGCAATAGCCAGGTATGCAACCAGCGGCCATCCTGTCCAGTAGACAATTTCGGAAGCACCAATGAATGCGATTGGAGAGAGAATTGACGCACCACGTAGTTTAAACGGCCTCTTGAATTCAGACGCATGCTTTCTGAGAGTCATAAGGGCGGTCCCCCCTACGATGTAAGTGAACACTGTTGAGCTCGATATAAATCCGACCATTTTGTACCAGCTTGGGAAAGGAATGAAGAATACGAACCCAATGAGCAGTGAAACAAGCAGTGGAAGAACTGGTATTCTGTGCTTTTCATGTACCTTGATCATAGATTTTGGGAAATAGCCCATAGTCCCAAGACCGTACAAGGTTCTTTGAGAAGTTCCAAGATAAACGTTTAAGGTTCCTGACGGCGATACGTATGCATCTGCAAATAGCAAATAGGTCAAAGCAACAAGTCCGGCAGAAGATGCAAGCGTTGCAAACGGAGCAGTTACAACTCCTCCAGTCAGCGCATTCCAGTGCCCTACTGTTACTCCAATTACTGCCCAATTAACTTGCCCTATAAACACTACTTGAAGCAGAGTATAAAGGGCTATGCCTATTAGAACAGAACCTACTGTTGCCCTTGGTATTGATCTTTGAGGTGTTTTTGCTTCTCCTCCGTAATCAAGAGCCTGTCTGAATCCTAGGTAGGAGAATACGATTCCAGAAAGTGAGACTGCAGCAAATACACTTGACCACCCGTAAGGGACTGTACCTGTACTTAGGAAAAAGTTTGAGACGTTGAAATGGACCACGAACAGTGCAATAACTGTTCCAACTGGTATGATAAGTTTCCACCACGTCATTCCAGTATTCGTTTTCCCCATTATTCTGACACCAAGGTAATTCAGGAAGAAGAAGAGTATCATAAGTAGTGCAGCAAGCAAAATACCAAGTGCTGATAAAACTCCTGTCGGGGCTACAAGTCCCTTAATATATGTTCCTGCATAAGTTATTACAGCTTCTGCTTCTATTGCTGGAACAGACACTGCCGAAAGAAAATAAGCCCAACCGAAAAGATAGCCTGCGAAAGAGCCGTGAGAGTACTGCGCATACCTCACTATTGCGCCTGATCTAGGTATCATAGCACCGAGTTCTGAGTACACTAATGCTATTACCAGCACTATGAGTCCACCTATTATCCACGCGAAAATTGATCCAGGTCCTGCTAGTATAGCAGCGCCTGAAGCTGCAAATAGCCAGCCAGATCCAATTATACCTCCGAGACTTAGAAAAAGTAAGTCCCAAGTGGTTAGAGCCTTCCGAAGCTTTTTGTCTGAAATGTTCGAAGCCTTTACTGTTTCAGTTTCCACCATGAAAACGTTTATGGTTTATTCTCTATATTAATATTGCCTCCTTTTTGGCAGAAATTGTATAGTAAATAGTCTTGCCCGACTCGTTTCTACTCGAGCTTACTCGTCATTCCCCGGTATCTCGTTTAAGGTGAAAAATGATGAGAAGAACAAAAAACTATCACAGACCAGTATGCATTTTCCGCTGCTTCGATTATGATCCGTTTCCCTTGGGCATAAATTCTCGCAATGGGAGACCTAATAATATTTCAGTAGAAGGTAAAAGAATATCATGGAGGGAGCTTAACCCATCAAGATTACGGAAAAACGGTACTAAATGAAGGGCAAATAAAGAGGTTAACAGGTTTCTCTCAGACGGATAACTGGTATATCACCTCTCTGACAAGTCCGATTGTTTTTCTACTTAATTCTTGATTAAACTTGTAAATCACTTCATGTATTGAGCAATAATTTAATTATAACAGCTTGTCATTTCTATTAGAATGGAAGCGGTCTCCAGAAATCAAAACCGATTTATTAGGAAGGTAGTTTCGTTATCTGCCGCAGGGGTTTTCTTAGACGGTTACGATCTCTTCATAATTTCTGTTGTCTTGATCTACGTCAATTCTCAGAATTGGGTTGCTACTGGAACAGGAGCAGGGGCAATTCAGACCGGTCTGATACAGTCGTCAGCCCTCATGGGAATGTTTGTGGGTGCTCTGCTCCTTGGAAGATTTGCCGACCGAGTTGGACGGAGAACCCTCTATATAATAGACTTGATATTCTTCGTTTTCTTTGGATTCCTGACAGCACTCGCAACCAATGCTAATCAGTTGATAATTTTTAGATTTCTGCTGGGAATAGGCATAGGCGCCGACTATCCTATATCATCGACTTATGTTGCCGAATTCTCTCCGAAACACCTAAGAGGAAAGCTAATAACGACAACTTTCATGTTCTGGGGAATAGGTTCGATCATCGCCGCAGTGATCGGTTTCACTTTCGGCAGATTCGAGTACTTCAATATCTTCGGGATGCAAGTGGCATCCTGGAGAATAATGTTAGCGTCTGGAGTAGTTCCAGCAATAGTTGTACTATTCTTGAGGCATTCGATGCCGGAGTCTCCAAGATGGCTACTGGCCAATAATCAAAAAGAAAAGGCAAAGAACATTATTGAGGAAATTAAACAGAAGTACGGTCTTGATTATAGCAAGGACCTATCCGCTGTCGAACCAGAGAGGAGGGGAAAGATATCGGAGCTATTTGGGAGAGCGTACAGAAAGAGGACAATGTTCTCATGGATCCCCTGGTTCTTTATGGACTATGGAGTTTATGGAGTGGGTATATCCATTCCATTGATCCTCGTTTCGGTAGGATTCAAAGGTACGACAATCTTAGACAAGGTAGATGCAATTCTTGGTACAATTATCATTGATGTATTTATACTCGTAGGCTTCATTGTCGCAATATTCATCATAGAGAAAATTGGAAGATTAAAGTTACAGGAAGTTGGTTTCCTTGGAATGGCTGTTGGGGCACTCATCTTCGCATTCAGTTATGGTTACGGCATCTACCTCGTTATGGCCACCCTGATTTTCTACGAATTCTTCGAGAATATGGGCCCGAACGTGACCACCTGGATAGTACCAACTGAAATATTTCCCACGAGACTTAGGGCAACCGCTCAAGGAACTTCATCAGCATTCAGCAGGATAGGGGCAGTGCTGGGCACATTCACCTTCCCCCTACTGGAGCACTACTATGGGTGGAAGGTGACGTTCCTAGTCGTTTTCGCATTCATGGTGGGCGGAGGTCTTTCATCCTGGTTGTTCGGGACTGAAGCGGCTAGTCTCTCTCTTGAAGAATCATCATTAGTCTTTCTGGAATTTTCCAACTACCTGAAGAAACTTGGAACAAAGGTGCAGGAGGCTTCGGAGGAACTTTTTGCGATGGTCTCCAAGTATGACCGATTGGGAGAGAGAGCTGAATCGATAAAGAATCTGGAGCACGACGCAGACGAAATAGTCCACCAAATCTACAACAGAGTAAATCTTATGCCTAAACCGCTAGAGTCTGTAGATGTAGGAAACCTTGCAACGAAGTACGACGACATTCTGGACTTCATGGACGGAGTCGCGAAGAGATTGGCCCTTTTCAAAGTTGAAAAGACGACCGAAATGCAAGAATTTGCAAAGGTCATACTTGCTTCGGTGGCCGAGGTTACAGCAGCATTCAACATGTTCGGGAATTTCACTGAGGGAGATACTTCGGAGATAAGAAAACAGATTGTGAAGATAAACGAGCTTGAAAACAGGGCAGATGACATCTTGGAAACTTCATACAATACACTATTTTCGAAAAACGATCCGATAACAGTGATCAAACTGAAGGAGATTTATGAGATAATGGAAACGGTGACGGACAAGTGTGAGGACGTTTCAGATATATTCATGGACCTTGTGATTAAGTACAGTTAGTTGTCAAGTTTATCTATCAAGAATATATCTGCAAATATGGTGAAATTGAGGATCACCGTTACACTCAAGAAGACGGTAGAGGATTCCGAAGGTGATTCGGTAAAGAAGGCCCTTAAGCTGCTCGGGTATGAAGGCGTGAAAGAGGTCAGGGCTGGAAAAATCTATTTCATAACTCTTGTCAAAGGGAGCAAGAAAACGGGAAAGGAATTCTGTGAGAAGCTCCTCGCAAATCCAGTCATTAATGAGTGTGTAGTGGATGATTGAGGAAGAGGTATCAACCATAATTTCGGTAATTGGGAAAAGTAAGGAAGAGCTAGCAAATATATCCAAGAAGCTGCACCTCGGACTCTCGGCTGAAGAGATGTCCTTGATCTCATCTTATTTCAAAAATGAGGGAAGGGATCCAACCGATGTGGAGGTGCAAGCAATAGCGCAGGCATGGAGTGAGCACTGCAGCTACAAGAGTTCCAAGATTCATCTAAAGAAGTATATTTTCGGCATTGGAAGGGAAAAAGTAGTGGCTCTCGGAGATGCAGGTCTTGTATCACTAGATGATGACACCGCGATTGCTTTCAAGATGGAGAGTCACAACCATCCTTCAGCAATAGAACCGTATGGTGGCGCGGCAACGGGTGTGGGAGGGATACTCAGAGACATTCTGAGCATGGGGGCACAACCCATTGCGGTGACCGACTTTCTATATTTCGGTACAAAGAAAGTCAAGGGGTTCCCGGACCCGAAATTCATTGAGGGCGGCGTTGTGGCTGGAATAAGGGACTATGGCAACCGGGTAGGGATCCCAACTGTTTCGGGAGGAATAGTTTATTCAGAGATGTTTTCACCAAACGTACTGGTCAACGTTGGCTGTGTGGGTGTTGTTGATAAGAAGAAAATTAGGTCGTCCGCAATTACGGAACCCGGTATCGTACTTATAGTGGCCGGAGGGAAGACCGGCAGAGATGGAATTCACGGAGTCAATATGGCCTCGGCAGTAATCGAGAGTGGAGAAGAAGACATAACTACTGTTCAATTGGGGAGTCCGATAACGAAAGAACCTCTTATTCACGCAGTTCTGGAAGCAAACGAAAAGAATCTCTTGTTTGCGCTCAAGGACCTCGGAGGTGGAGGTCTAAGCAGCGTAGTTGGGGAGATGCTTGAAGCAGGTGGCATGGGTGGGAAGGTGTACCTGGAAAAGGTCCCGCTGAAAGAGGCATCTATGAAACCGTGGGAGATATGGATATCGGAGAGCCAGGAGAGAATGCTCCTTGCAGTCAAGAAGGAAAATGTAAATTCAGTACTCGGAATAATGGAAGATTGGGACATAACTTCGTCAGTCATCGGAGAGAGCGAGAACGGCAACAGGCTCAGAATTTTTTATAACGGCGCGAAGGTCCTAGATCTTGAGTCGCAATTCATGACGTCCCCAAAACTGTATGAACGCCCTTCGCTGATAGAGGAAAAGCGCATCGTACAGTACTTGCCAAGTTTCCCCAATAATTTTGCGAAATTACTCTTGGGAATGATCTCAGACAGGAACGTGAGAACAAGGGAACAGGTCGTAAGACAATATGATCACACTGTCAGAGGAAGCACGGTGATCGGTCCTCTTGCAGGAATAGTAGGAAGCGAAGGACCAACAGATGCTTCTGTAATCAGGCCCAATTGGAACAAGGTAAACGGAGTGGCAATATCGCACGGTTCAAATCCGTTCTACTCTAAGATTGATCCATATTCTGGCGGTAAGGCAGCAGTTGATGAGACCGTCAGGAATTTAATTTCAGTCGGTGCAGAACCTCTTGGATTTTCAGACTGTCTAAATTCTGGGAATCCGGAGAAGCATAAAGTTATGGGAGAGTTCGTTGAGATGGTTAAGGGAATGCACGATTCAGCCTACAGTCTTGACATCCCATTCGTATCAGGCAATGTCTCATTCTACAATGAAGCAGGTAGGAGAAGAATTCCCACCTTCCCGACGATTCTTGGAGTGGGTAAGGTGGAAGACATAAGAGGTGCGATTACTCCAGACTTCAAGGACCCCGCCAACGACATTTATCTTGTGGGCCTACCTACCACGGATCTGGCAGGGTCCCTCTATTTCAGGAGATTGAAGAAGGATGGGGGGCGAGTCCCGTACTCCGATCCTAGAACTCTCAAGGGGAGAGGATGGAATCTCCTGAACGCAATGAGGTCTGGAACTGTCAACTCAGCCCACGATGTTTCGGATGGAGGGATTGCTACAACAATATCCGAAATGACCGTCGGGTCTGAGATAGGGGCAGCATTGGACGTATCTGCCCTCGGCCTTCGGACGGACTTCGCACTATTCTCAGAACCCCAATCCAGCTGGATTGTTGAAGTCAGATCAGGAAGAGAGAAGGAATTCGTGAAATACATGGGAGAAGATGCCATATTTTTGGGGCAAACACAACAGTCCGCACTTGCAATAACAAGAGGAGAGGACAAGATACTGACGGTCGACATCGACCAAATACGGAAGAAATGGAAGAGGGGATACGAGTGAATAGGGAAGTCAAGGTAGCAATTATTGTGATGGAAGGAACGAACAATGAAGAGGAGGCTTACCAGTCATTCAAACATTCTGAAGCCACTCCTGAAATAATTCACCTTAAGAAGCTCGAAGACAGGAAAAAGAAATTGAGCGGTTACGACATTGTATGCTTTCCAGGCGGCTTTTCTGCCGGAGATTACGTAAGGGCCGGTGCAGTAATGGCAGCAAGGATCAAGTCGAGCCTGATGAGAGACATGGAAGAGTTCGTGGAGAGCGGAAGGCCGGTAATAGGATCTTGCAATGGATTTCAGACGCTGGTTGAGTTGGGGCTAGTTCCAAATGTGGATGGAGATGGCCGGCTGGAGGCCGCTTTGGCCCCTAATATGTCCAACAGGTTCGAAGCAAGAACGGTGTACTTGAAGATAAACAGAGGCAACTCCCTATTCCTAAGAGAATTCAAAGAAGGCGAAGTGATCAAGCTTCCTATTGCTCACTCGGAAGGAAGGTTCATCACAAGGGACAAGGAAGTGCTCGGAAAGATAATCAAGAATCGAATGAATGTGGTTTCATATGTAGATGGAAGTGGAAAGGAAGCAGGATACCCGTGGAACCCAAATGGTTCTGAACACAACATCGCAGGAATCGCCAATAAGAACGGAAATGTACTTGGCCTGATGCCACACCCTGAAAGGGTGTTCTATAAATATACTGAGTCCGACTGGACCAGGGAAATTAATGGGACTGGGATGGGGAATAGATTTTTCACAAGTGCAGTGCAATTCGTGAGAGAAAAATTTTAATTACTTTAGTCATACCGTTTCCAGTGAACCGAAGACTCTTTGCAGCAATAATCATAATTCTCCTCGCGACAGTGGTGATAGCTAACGGTCAGGCCCACGCACAGTCTACAGTCACATTCCCAACAATAAGCTACCAGACCTACCAAGGATACAACATCACCGTAACCAATGTGGAGTGGAACACCACAGTTTATTCGGTAATTTATAGCAAAAATTTCTCCACGTACAACTGGAAAGACAGCCCCCAGAAGGACTATATCCTGTTTTCCTACGGCCTAACTGGATTAAATCCGTACGGTGCAGAATTCATCCAGGCAATGGAATCGATAGGCAATTTGACTGCTAAGAACGTCACTCTTGCCTTCCAAGAGATCGCCCCTCTGGACGCAACGGGTACTGGGTACACCAACCAGGTGAAGCTCAATGCGGGAGCACTGCCAGGATTCTCCAACTCCACTCCATCAAGTTTCAACAATCCAAGCGTAAGGTCACTCTATGGGTATGTGTTTGCTGGTGCAGTGATCGTTTCAATAGCAGCTCTCTACTTCATCCTCAACAGGAAGAAAGATGAATGAGAACTCTGCAAAGTTCGTCTTAGAGCTGTTCAAGAAATATTACGAAGTGGTAAAATCGTTTGATATAAGGAAGGTGGAAAAGAGAGAGCTAGCCTTTTCCGCTTTTGGTAAACAAGGAATGGTCAGGCACACTTCATTTCCAAACATGCCTGCTCTTGTGGACTACGTTGTAAATAATACTCCGCTCCATTTCTACTACTCCAGCGCATATTATGACAGCCCGGAAGCTACGATGGACAACAAGAAATGGAGAGGGGCCGATATGATATTCGACATCGATGGAGACCACATTGAAGGTGCCGACAAGATGAGTTACCCGGTAATGCTATCCGCGGTGAAAGAAGAGCTCAATAAACTACTAAATCTGTTGATAGATGATCTCAGTGTTGGCAAGGAAAATCTGGAAGTAGTATTCTCTGGCAGCAGAGGTTATCACGTTCACGTCTACTCAATCTTTGAGAACCTGGAATCACAGGAAAGGAGGGAGATCGTAGACTACATCTCCGGTCGCTGCATCACCTCTGACTATAGGACCACCTCCAGAACCAAGTGGAATGACAAGATTGATCTTGTCAGCACTTCACTCAAAGAGATCCTCGCTTCCGGAGACAGGAAGTGGAAGGAGAAAATTGAGGCAGAAACTGGTGAACTCGTAGGCAAACTAACAAAGATAGATCTCCGCAAATCGGGTTTCATCGAAAGAAACGCCAGAAAGATCGCTGCGAAGAAGTTCTCCTCACGTATAGATGAGCCGGTTTCAATAGACATACACAGGCTCATTCGCACTCCTGGCAGTCTACACGGGAAATCGGGACTAATGGTTGTGACAATACCCCTTGAAAAGGTTGATGCATTTGATCCTCTGGCAGACTCAATACCCCTTGTATTTCAGGGCAATTCCGAAATAAACGTCACCAAGAAAATTGCCTTGGATTTTGATGGGGCCAGTCGAGAACTACATGAGGGTTATATGGTTCTTCCAACCTATGCAGCTCTCTTCGCTATTTTGAAGGGATCTGCCGAAACAGCGAAATGAAATATTTAATTAGTTTGTGAATATATCGAGAGCAATGGGAGCCATTAGACCTACACTAGTTAAGACTGTTGCAAGACAGGTATACGACGAGTATGAACAACATCTGAGTAAAGACTTTGAACACAACAAAGAGATAGTGAATAAGGTCATACCTGACGCGTCCAAGAAACTTAGAAATCTAGTGACCGGTTACGTGACCACTTACTGGAAAACAAAGAAGATGCCAAGAAAGAGAAAGGAAGCAGAAGTTGAAGATTTCTCAATCTGACTTCAATCGATTCCAAGTTTCTTTTTTAAAGTAAATATCATCAGGGCGGATTTTTCTTTTCTGATGACATCATTCATTATGTAACTCTTTTCCTCAAGCAAGGTAACGGCTTTTCTCAATGCTAAGCGCCATTTCTTCGCAAGCTCAATGTCATTGCTTCCCAAGTCAAACGGCACTTCAATTGCAACGGAGTCCCCAATGACGTCTAGACTATGCCAGGGTAGAGGGAAATCCGTTATACTCGCAGCTATTTCGTATTCTTCGAGAACCTTCTTTTTCCTATCTAGGAATTTGTGTGCTTCAATCCTGTCGGACTCCACTCCTTCGTTCTCCCTTGATCCCATAATGCCATAATAGTTGATCTTATAGTCATAAGCGTAAGCTCCGAGTTTGTGAACGTTGAAGAATGTGTTCCTAGTCTTCATAGGATCGAAGGTCCACCTAACTTCGGAATATCCCATGTTCTTTGCCTGTTCGAACTGGTGCATTTTGATTTCATATCCGACACTCTTGTTTCTGTATTCCTGAAGCACTCCAGCCATGTGTGAGTAGAGATATCTATAATTCCCACTAACACCTGGGAAGGCCAGACTGAACCCGATTATCTTACCTTCCTCGATGGCTACTTCCACTAGTCCACCATTCGAATTCAGAGCCCTGAGTAAAGGTAATGGAGTTGGTGGCTCATCAACCATCCCCCATATGACCGTCTGGATCCTTTCTACCGTTTTAAATTCTTCAATCGTCTGTGCTTTCCTTATCTCCACTCTCAGAAAAGTGCATGCAAGTTTATATCATTAACTGGAATCGTCTGATTTCAACCTGTTCTTAACAGCGACTCCTCTTTGAAAACCAATCATTTCGTCCCTGTTGAGGATCGCCCTGCCATAAGCAAGTAATTCATCTTCCTTGTCGACAATGAGAACATCGTCGTGTGGCCTGATCAAGGGATCTGCATCCTCTACAAATTTAGCGAATACGTTTCTTCCTTCCTTTATGAATTCTGCCACCTCTTGGTTAATTACTACCCTGTGACGAGGGTATTCGAAGTGTGAATGAATCAACTTTGCCCCTGCATTGTTGAGGCTAAACAGGCCATCCGAAGCCCTCAATGCAAGTATTGGCTCGTCTTCGCGAAATACATTCCTAATCTTTCCGGTGTTCTTGCTCCTCTGCACTCTTATGCTGCTTCTGTCTAAGATAGAGAGGAGCGTCTTACTAAACTGGTACTCAAATATGCGGTCTACCTTGTCAATCAGGAATTTTTTCCATTCGTCCTTTTCGAACTTTGAGATATCCTTTGAACTTTCGTAATATTCTCCAGGAAATAGGGACTGAGCAACTGGGTAAGTTTCATCGAGAAATAATGGGATTGTTCCAAAATGGGTTTCAACCTCTATCCCTGGAATTTCCGCATAATAAGAGTAAGGTTTTTTATCGATCTTTACTCCTTGGCCTGATTGGGCAGTGCGAGAAATGAATCTTCTGATGTCCGGTCTCTTAAGTGTTTCTTCCCCAACGTAGAATACTGGGGTCTTTCTAGAACGTGGTTCATACTTTTCTGTGTATTCGTAGAAATCGAGGATCTTCCTGTAAGCTTCAAGCAAGAGGGGATGGGAATGCGCACGGTACTCTGCGTAGTTCCAGATGTTTTCGGAGCGTATCTGTTGTTTTATGTTCTCCAGTTCTTTCACCGATACGTACAGGTTATGTTTTCCAATTATGGTTGTTCTTTCTTCTCTAGAAAGAGATTCCAGTTCCTTTTCATAGTACTTGTCAAAATACGGGGAAGCGGGTAGTTCCTCAGCAAAATCCTTAAGGTCTACCGTGCCTGTTTCAGTCAGTATCCTATCGTCTCTTGCATACTTGATGTATGCCGAAGAGTCAATGACATCCACCCCCATGAGGAATAGAATGGGAAAGAACATTGGATGACCAGCCCCAAAAGCATGAATCACATTTGAACTCTTCATGTTTGACTTCGAATTCAATATAGCATCCACTACGTGGGAATACATGTATCTCTCCATAAACGGTACGATCCCACCTATCGGGAAATACTCACTATCCAGCGATCCCATCATTCTTGCACTTTCCATCCGCAGATCCTGATATACCCCCCCCTGAATTGGGAGTGCAATGTACTTGCCCGTTTCCTTGATTGCTTCTTTTCCCCTCCTGAAATTCTCTGAAATATCTTCGCTTACCTTTTCGTGTGAATGGTCCATTTCAGAGAAAATATCTCTTATAGTGATTATATCAGAATTTATGCCTTCTTGGTACTTTACCATCTCCAGATTGCCTGCGTTGAGCTCCCCATACATGTGTTCCTGGAAAGTTCCTGAATCGGTCATTACTAGACCTTGGAAATTCAGGAGTTTGTGAATGTCGTTACCTATTTGAAATCCTCCCTTCCTAAGAATGTAGGAGTTGGTTATCACTCCCTGTAATTTAAGCTCCTTAGCAACCGAGACCCAAGGTTCTGCTTTGAAAGGATGTAAAACTGGTAAAAGGACTGGAGTTTGAATTCTCTTATTGTTAATTTCCAATTCTCCAATTCTAGCTAATCCATCCCGGTGAAGAATCTGGAACATCGAACAAATCTAATCAAAAAATTAGTGGTAGGTGGGATTCACCTACTTCTTAAGGACTATCTCTATCGAGGACACGTTGCTTTCTCCATCCTCTCTCTGAACTTTTTCCGTCGCAATCTTCACGTCTTGGTACGTCACTTTGACCTTCATCATTGATTCCATTCGGTTCCTCACGATTTCAGCAACGTCTACGGCCCTCTTTATTGCCATTCCTCTGGCTTTGATTGAGACTTCGCTCGCCCCATTTGTAAAGAGCATTATTGTGCTAAAAACATAGTTTTCTGTTGGCTTTTTCCCGATGAATATAGTGTTGTTATCAGCCATTGGTATCACCAGAATTGTCTCAACGACAAATCATATTTAATTTTTTCCTCAGGTCGAGCGTGTTGGAGTTTCTAGGACACTTACAAGTAACTGAGCATTGTTCTATCGTCGAACTTCAGTGTCAAAGATTTCTGTTATGACTTAAGGTAAGAGTCGTATCTGGAGGTACCACTGCTTATGTGCTGCCAATACAATTGACTTTGGGAAGAGAAGGAAACTTCAATAAGGATTTACATGAAGATACTCCGAATTAAGTGTAATTAAGTGCAAAACTGACTTTTTTCCTGAATTATTCACCACCTATTGAAGCATTCATTAGGTTTAATTAGGGTAAATTATATGTACAAAATTTACCTCGTACCTTATGGTCACGGATAAGAAATATACAACCGTTTCTCTTCCAACTCCGCTGTTCGAGAAGATCCAAGAGAAAATAAAGGGAACTGGGTTCACTTCTGTTAGTGATTATGTAACATTTGTCCTCCGGGAAATACTCACTCATGGTACGGACCAGGAAGCATTCAACGCAGAGGACGAAAAGAAAGTGAAGGACAGACTGCGATCACTGGGATATCTAGACTGAGTGAACTGAATGAGAGTAGCTGTTATAGGACTCGACTGTGCAGCACCAGAATTAATATTTCATAAATTGAAGGACTACCTTCCCAATCTCTCGAAGATGACGGAAGCGGGCATTTCTGGAAAACTCAGAAGCTGCGATCCACCCATTACTGTCCCTGCGTGGATGGTAATGTCTACTGGAAGATCTCCGGGAGAACTTGGACTGTATGGATTTCGATCCAGAGTTCCAAATTCGTACAATGACATCAAGATTCCAACTTCTCAAGACATAAAGTATGACACGGTCTGGGATATTCTTGGAAAGAGAAACAAGCGGAGCATTATCATAGCCGTTCCTCCATCCTATCCCCCCAAACCTGTCCCAGGGCTATTGGTAACGGATTTTCTCACTCCAGATACCAATAAGGAATTCACCTATCCTCCGGGTCTCAAAAACGATATTCTCAGAGACTTCCCGGACTACAAGTTTGATGTCAAGTTTAGAAAACCTGAGAAAAAACAGATCCTGGATGAGATCTACAGGATGACCGACACTAGGTTCCGAATGGCTGAGAAGATGCTAAAGGAGAAGCAGTGGGATTTCTTCTTCATGGTTGAGATTGGCATAGATAGGATTCATCATTCATTCTGGAGATACATTGACGAAGAGAGCCACCTGTACGAGAACGACCCTGAAATGAAGGAAAAATTCGTTTCTTACTTCAAAATGGTAGACTCTCACATAGGAGAGATGCTAGAACAGTTCGACGAAGATACTGTAGTCCTTATAGTATCTGACCACGGAGCAAAGGCGATGAAGGGTGCATTTGCATTTAACCAATGGCTCATTAAGGAAGGATACCTAAAGCTCAATGGCCACATACCAAAACAAGGTGCTTCCCTTGATGAATTGAATATTGACTGGTCCCACTCAAAGGCCTGGGCATGGGGAGGCTATTATGCCAGAGTATTTCTGAACATAAAGGGAAGGGAGCCAGAGGGCATTATCGATGTGGGAGACGTGAAAAAAGAGTTGGAGATCCTGAAAGAGAAAATTAAGTCCATTAAGGGGCCAAACGGTGAAGAGTGGAAAACCAGGGTTTTCGAACCCGAGGAAGTGTATCCAGTAGTAAACGGAGATAGATCTGACTTGTTCGTCTACTTGGACGACTTGAGCTGGCGAACAGCTGGAACTGTCGGATACGACACCGATTATCTTCTCGAAAATGACACAGGACCCGACGATGCGGTTCATGATTACGACGGAATTTATATCATGTACAGAAAGAACAAGAAGATTGGAAAGGTGATAGATTCCACAATATTCAGGATAGCACCTACAATACTGGAATTATATAGAGTCAGAAAGATGTATGGAATGCAAGGTAAGCCACTAGAAGGAGTTGATTATTTTGAGTGAAAATGGATATGTACTATGGTTCACCGGACCCCCAGGCGCTGGAAAGACTACTCTAGCAGAAAGACTAAAGACCATTCTGAACAATAATGGAACAGGAGTGGAAATTCTAGATGGAGATGAGATAAGGAAGGGCTTGTCCAAGGATCTCGGGTTCTCCAAGGAAGATAGAGAAAAACACAACGAAAGAGTGATGTTTGTTGCGAAACTGCTTTCAAGAAACGGGATCGTCACTCTGGTGCCTTTGATCTCGCCATACAGAGCAGTGCGTGAGAAGGCCAGGAAGGAGATACCAAACTTCATTGAAATCTATATAAAATGTCCCCTTGATGTGCTGATAAAACGTGATCCGAAGGGTCTTTACAAGAGAGCCCTAGCTGGAGAAATCACTAATCTGACAGGACTCCAAGATACATACGAAGAACCTCTCTCACCAGAAATAGTCATAGACACCAATGCAAAGACAATAGAAGAGAGCGTTAACACAATACTGGGATTTCTGAGAGCCAGAGGAGAAAAAGTACCATCAGAAGTCAATTAGTTTGATTTACGAAATTCTTCTTTTGAACGAGTTGCAAATAATTCAGTAGCTCATTAGTTAGCGATACTAGAAATATCGTGTCATATCTGAAATCTGCTCCCGTGCCAAAAGTCATTGAAGCGATGCAACATCCGGTGAACAGATATCCCAAACTCAATGTTTCCAGGTAGTTCTCAGTCCCACGTCTGTAGTTTGATTCATTTCATACTCAATTCATTCTGGTAATATTTAGTGCTCTAAGCTTCTCTTCCAGAAGTTGCTTTAACAATCCTGTTCATTATTGCTAAACCGATACCCTTCTCTTCGAACCCCTCTATGACTCCCATGGGATAGGGACTTTTGTCCAGCTTTCTAAAGGAAGGGAAGAGATTTCTCGCGACTTCAAAAAGGTCATCCCTGGATCCAAGAACAATGGAGTCAGAATTTACTTTACGTGCCATTTCAGAACTTCCTATGAATAAGACATTACCTTTTTTGCAGGCCTCAAGTATCTTTTCCTCCGTCCTTGCAAGAACTAGTTCCTTTTCTGGAGCATAGTGCCTGTACTTCATACCTGGTGAGATAGGAACTCCAGAAGTTTGCCCAGAGAACTTCACTTTGACTCCAAATATTCTTTTCAAATCTTCCGCTGAAAATGCCCCAGGTCTCAACATTATGATCTCTTCTCCCTTGAACATGATTACGGTGGACTCCACTCCGAAATATGATGGACCGCCATCGAGTATCAGATCCACCTTATCGCCTAGATCTTCAATGACTTCTTGAGCATACACGGGGCTTGGGCTCCCTGATTTATTGGCACTGGGCGCTGCAATTGGAACACCGCTCTTTCTGATAAGTTCCAATGGTATTCTGTGAGCAGGCATCCTAATTGCGACTGTATTTAGACCTGCTGTTGGCACCTCGCCTATGTTCTTTTTTTTCAAGACTACCGTAAGTGGTCCGGGCCAAATTCTCTCAAAAACTTCCTTGGTGTTCTCTGGCAGACCACACGTTACATTTTCAATTTGTTCGAAATCACTGACGTGGACGATGATTGGGTTGTCCTGCTGCCTTCCTTTGGCCACGAATATTTCCTTGCAGGCTTGATCATCCAGCGCATTTGCACCCAGGCCATACACTGTTTCAGTTGGAAAAGCAACAGTTCCCCCTCTCTTGATAATCCTTGCCGCTTTTGCGATAATTTCAGCGTCAGGAGCCACTGGATCCAACTTGCAGACATTGTCCATTAAACTGGTATAACCCCTGATAGTATAAGAGCAGAACTAAAAGTGATCTCCTCTCTTGATGAATAGTCTAAGGAATAGATAGGATACCATGGTGTCTAGGATTATGGTTAAAGTATACCCTTTGAAATAGTATGAAATATTGGAACTTGTGATATATTTCGCAGCTGCAAAAAGGAGAGCATTGAGTATAATTATGGGAAGACCAATTGTGAACGTCTTGAGGAATATCCATCTTCCTCCTATCCCCTCCTGTGAAAGAGAGTAAACTTCGTTTGGAATTGCTTTCACCAGGTAAGTTCCACCGGCAAAAAGCACCGCAATGAGCATGATGGCGAAGAACGGATAGTTCAGGAGGAGATACGGAACAAGATTCCTTTTCGCGAATCCTATTATCGCTATCAGAACTCCATAGTAGATAATCCCAATGCTGAAAATGCTGAACAATTTTGAATAGAAGAATTGGCGTCTCGTTATAGGAAGTGCGGACAGATGCCACGCAGATTTTCCTTCAAGCCCGATCAACAATATGAAATCTATGAGGAATATGGAAGAGATGTATGGTATGTAGAAGCGTGATTGGAGAGAACTTGTGGAAGTTGAAAGTATTTCGGGGACTATTGGAATAATGAAAGTGATAGGTATAGCCATTATCATTATCGCACCCCTCTTTCTCAACATAATCTTGAAATCCTTGTCAACGAGGGACCTTATGGGACTCTTCATTTTTAGTCCAAGTCCCTTCCTTCCCTGCGCGCCAATATCAACAAAAGTCTCCGTCCTTTCGGAAAAGCTTCTCTTTTGAATATGCAGATAAGCGGGATAAACGATTGAAATTGCGAAGCCAAATGCAGCAAATGGATAAATGGATAAACTTGAAATGTACTGCGAAGTTACTGGTATGAAATAATAGAGGTACTGCGGTATCCGAATGAAGCCCTGAAAAGATGGATTGGTTACGACTTCTATTGCCATTATAAAAACGACGAATATTACGACCTGAAATAGCTGTCCAAGATACAGTCTCTTTGTCTTCCTGTTTGTGTTTGTCTTCACGAATGAAACTCCCAGCAAGAGTGAAACCAATCTTGCGAGGTAAAAAAACAAGACAGTAAACATTGAGAAGACAACTAGCGGAAGTGGATTTTTCAGCCCAATAGAGATAATGACACCTGCAGGTATAGTCACGAATGGTAGGTAGAATTCGTTGTATAGAAAGAGCGACAAAGGTATTACCCTCCTCTCTACCTTTAAAGGTAACTGGGACAGTGGCGTAAGCAGTTTCATGTCCCATATCCCTCTGTAAAACTGGGTATCGCTCATTATTGCTAGAATCAACAGGAGCATGAATAATATGAAGCTATCTCCAGAAATAACATTCTTTGAGTTCAATGTTTCCGCACCGAATATCACCGACACCGTTCCGTAGATTACGGTGTTGAGATATAGCGAAGATCTTGTGTTCGTTGCCAGATACCGCTTGGCTGTCTCAATCGATCCTCTGTCCTTCTTCTGGAATCTTGGAGTATTTTTCAGGTATTGGTACTTCAATTCTGTGTTCAGGACTTTTGCAAGGAACAAGTCATTTCGCAGAGTCATCAAGAACCTCGCTCAGTACCCTTCTTTTCGTTCTGCTGGTCTCCAGGATGGATGACTCTATGTTAGCACTACCAGAATATTCTACGTACTTTTCAAACTCTAGCACCTGCTTCCCATCAGAATCTATTATCCTGCTTCCTCCCCAGAAGACTTGATTACGTTGAAGTCCCGCACTATTTACATATACAACATATGCCTGGTAACCTATTGCTCTAGCTGGGAATACTTGCTCGAACAGCCGATATGAGGTGAAGGGG
Source organism: Thermoplasmatales archaeon (assembly GCA_026127935.1). Lineage (GTDB taxonomy): Archaea > Thermoplasmatota > Thermoplasmata > Thermoplasmatales. Next base: position 85,683 of record JAJSLL010000003.1, read on the forward strand.
GAAGCAGAAATATTTATCAGTACGTCCACACCCTTTTCGATCGAATCGTCAAAGAACAGATCATAACATATCTCTATTCCCAACTTGAATCCTTTAAAATTCAGTGTTAGAGGGCTATCTCCCCTTTTGAAATACCTCATTTCTTCAAACGGACCGAAATTCGGTAGATGTCTCTTCTTGTACACTTCTACTGATTTCTCTGTGACCGCAACCGCTGAATTATAGAGAAATTTGTCCCTGTATGGTGCGCCGAAAATTACCATTCTATCCCCGACACCTTCCTGTATCTGTCGAACGAAATCGTCCCTCAGTGAAAACAGGCTGACGTTATCCCTCACCATATAGCCGGAATAGAACATCTCGGGAAATATCGCCAGGTCGAAGTCTTCATTTAAAGTTGCGCGTATAAGTTTCTCATTAGCCAATACCCCCTTTACCGGATTGAGCTGCTTGAGAAGGACGTTCAAAGATGACATCAGGATGTGTAATGTTAATTCTCGATATTTATTTTCCTTTAGGGGAAGAAAATCTGTGGCAAAACAACTTCAAAATGTTAGGAAAAATAAAAAATAGAATTATAGAAGTCTTGAAACTTCTGTTTCAAGCGGATCTACTTCAATGTCCACGCTTAATACCTGTTCGTGTTCGCTGAGTACCTCATCGATCGTATCTTCTATGATCTTGCTGAAGGAATCGCTGTATTTGCCGTAAAGTGTTTCGTACAGTTTCAATTGGCTTTCTATGGTTGCTTCAATGTCTTCCTTTATCCTTGCGTTTATCTCTCTGAGTGATTCGAATTCGTTGTTGTCGTAAACTTCCATGCTGTCCGTCTCTTTCCTGAGCTGCACAAGAGTTCTATCGGCGACTTCTTTCCTGTTGTCTTCGAACTCGAAAGGTCTCACTGCAAATATTTTGAATGGTACTTTTTCCCCTTTCATCAATTTAACCATCTCAACAGTTCCTCCTGATCCCGTTCCTCCACCCAGTGCCGTTACTACGAGCACCAGATCTGCACGTTTCAGTAGCTGTATATCGATCAGTTTGGAGTCTTCTCTGAAAGCTTTCTTTGCAACTTCGACATGTCCACCAGAGTCCCCGTTGCCGAGAATATATTCCCTTCCGATGTTCACCGTGGTGACATCGCTTCGTTTGGCATTCGAAAGGGCATCTGTGTTGAGGCAGTACTGATCGACTTCTCTTCTCTTCTTGTTGAGTTCCGACACAATATTGCAACCTCCGCCGCCTATACCAACGCACACTATGGTAGGTTCCAGAATTTTTCTTTCTTTCTTTAGACCTTTAGTCAGTTTGTACAATATTTGAGTACTTATGTCATCTATCACTTTTTTCACCCCTCTGTTTTTCCTCGCCCCTCTCTTCGAAAGGAAGATCCTCGAAATTCAAAAGGTTCCTATCGTCAAGATAGCCCCTGACGAGCTTGTTGAGCCACATCGGCAGGAAGTGTTCTTCATTGACTTTCCGTATTATAAACTCTATTGCATCATATCTGTCCTTGAAGAGACCCTTCGACACCATCTGATCCAAAGTGTTTAGAGTTGCTTTCGAAAGTTTTACTTCACTGTCTTCCACCGAGGGTTGTCGTGTCTGAGGGTGCTGTATGTACTCATAGACGGCCGCCCTTATCAGTTCCGATTTTGACTTATACTTGAGCGAAGTGCTAAGAAAGTCGTTTATTTCGTCATCTTCCTGCGGTGTAAGACGAAGTGCTATTCTCCTGGTACTATTAGAATCCACTTGGAACCAATCCTCTCTATAAAGACATAAATGTATCTGTATATAAATATTTCTAATCAAGGCACACAAATAATTTAGTAGTTTCCTAAAATAATAATAAATCAAAAATAATGTAAATTAGCTGTAGTACGCCTTATTTGCGTTAATATGCCAATTTTCAAATTACCTATTTGTTTGACAAGTTCTTTCGCAGTTGTCATACAATGTAATTACATTGAATGACGCTGTTTGCCATTTGTCAAATATTGTCATTCATTTGGCTAAAAGTTGTCAAATTTTGTAAAAATTATTTAATCAGATTCCTATTTCACTCCGTGGATGAACAGAATTATACGGACCTTCTGAAGAAGGTAAAATCTTCTGTGCAGAAGAGAGAAGAAATGAAGAGATTTCAAATTCCTAAACCTGAAACAATCACAGAAGGAAAGCTCACAATAATAAAAAACTTCAGAGACATAGTTGGCGTCATAAATAGGGACGAGTCACATATTTACAAGTATCTCATCAAACAGTTTGGACTTTCTGGAGATGTTGCGGACGGTAGACTGATATTCAAGGGAAAGCCGCCAGAAGGCAGTATTGAAAAAGCGTTCCAGGAGTACCTTAGAATCTACGTCCAATGTTATGAGTGCGGAAATTTCGACACAGAAATGATCAGGGAGAACAGGAATGAACTGATAAGGTGTAAGGCCTGCGGGGCTGAGAGACCGCTCTTTGCACATAAAGAGATCAAGTATTCAGAAGGAAAGATAGAGGAAGGCAAGACATACGATCTCGAGATCACTGACCTCAACAGGGACGGAGATGGAATTTCGATAAAAGGAGACACAACGGTCATAATCCCGGGAGCAAAGAAAGGGCAGAAAGTGACTGTCAGGATCGATAGGATCAGAAAGAATTATGCGCTTGGCATTTTGGTGAAGAAGGCTTGATCATACTGGATACCAATGCACTGATATATTCAGTCAAGCAGGGGGTAAATCTAGAAAATTTCATAGACGAAGAAATTGCAGTACCTACCTCCGCGTTAAGAGAACTGAAAAGTTTGTCAAGGACCGATAATGATGCCAGGTTGGCACTTAAGGTGGCAGAGAGATATAAGGTACTTGAGGTTGCATCCCAAGGAGACGATGGCATTATTGAGGCAGCAACGAGATACAAAGGAAAAGTTGTTACAAACGACCGGGTATTGCAGCAGCAACTAAAGGAGAAAGGCATTCGGGTGACGTCTGTTACAGGAAAAATGGTGAGGAGACTTTGAAACCAATTCTCTTGGATTTTCTTAAGAATGTGTCGTTGGACCATAAAGGAGGAAAGATAGAAATAAATACCTCCGAGCTCGCGTTGCGTCTGAAGATATCTCAACAGTCTGTCTCCAGGTATTTGATCACGCTGGAAAGGGACGGGTACATTGTGAGAAGACGAATTGCACGTGGAGAAGAGGTTACGATGACAGAAAAGACGTTCGACGAACTGAGGGACCAGATGAACACGATACATTACATACTGAGCTCCTCAAAAGAGGTGACAGTAGAGGGGACTCTATTCACTGGGCTTGGTGAGGGTTCATACTATATTTCAAGGGATGGTTATGTTACCAAGATCAAGGAATACCTGAATTTTGATCCATTCCCGGGCACGATGAACCTGAGATTCACGGATGATTACTCAAGCTTCAGCGGTATCATCAGCAAGGTTCCTGGATTTGAGGTAGAACCGTTTGAACAGGATGGGAGGAAGTTTGGCGCTATCAAGCTCTTGAAGGCCACAATGTTCGACACCAAGGTGGGAATTGTACTGCCAGAGAGAACACACTACGACAAAGTTCTGGAGATAATCTCCCCAGATAACCTCCGGAAGAAGCATGGACTGAAGGATGGAGATAAAATAAAAATCACCATCCTAAAAGAAGCTTGACTGGTGCTAGAGGATGCTGTCCATAATTTCGTCAGTTTCCATTTCCCTTTCACAATAATGACACTTTATTGATAGAGGATTCTTGGACAGTAGAGTGAATGAAGGTTTGATCACACTTTCCGTGTTCGACACACACCTCGCATTGCTGCACTTTAAAATTCCAGTTATTATGTCTGGAAGTTTGACGACGAATTTCTTGATCACCGAGTAATCTTCCACTATCGTTATAGTCCCCCCCTCAGCGATCAATGCAATCTTGTTCAGTTCCGATGAATCCAAGATCCTGTCTTCAATTTTCACAACGTCTTTGAGTCCCATCTTTTTGCTCTTCACGTGAATAGCTATGCTTACCGTCACACCAGGATCTGTTGAAATCTTTAGGATCTTGAGTACCTTGAAGGCTCTTCCAACCGGAATGTGATCTATGACAGTTCCCCTTCTGATCTTTTCGACCTTCAGCATCTTCTCTTCGGTCATATCACTCACTCCCCAGTATCATGTCGAGGATAGCCATCCTCACTGGAATCCCATTAGAGGCCTGTTTGAAATATTTAGCCTGTGGCAGATTGTCAATCTCAGCAGGAATCTCGTCGACCCTTGGAAGTGGATGCATTACTATCAGGTTCTTTCTTCCCCTCGATAATAGGGAGGGCCTGATCACGTAGACTCCAGCGACCTTTTTGTATTCCTCAATGTCAGGGAACCTTTCCTTCTGGATTCTTGTCACATACAGCACGTCGAGTGACTCTATGATCTCATCGAGGTTCTTTGTTTCTTTCACTGGTATTCTCTTCTCTATGTCTCTCTTTATGTGCTTGGGTATCTTCAGTTCTTCTGGCGATATGAAATACAGCGACACGTCAAACAGGGAAAGGGCTTTGCTTAGAGAGTGGACCGTTCTGCCATACTTCAAGTCCCCAACGAAACCTATACTCTTCCCATTTATCTGACCGAGTTCCTTCCATATGGTGAACATGTCCAGAAGCGTTTGAGTGGGATGCTGTCCAGCTCCATCACCCGCGTTTATCACAGGAACGTCTGCGTATTCTGATGCGAGTCTTGCAGCTCCTTCAGAAGGATGTCTGAGCACAATAGCATCTGAGTAACTGTTGATTATTCGAATTGTGTCTGAGAGAGTTTCTCCCTTTGCGACAGAGCTTTCTTCCAATGAGCCAAGGCTCAGAACTCTAGCCCCCAATCTCATGGCAGCAGACTCAAAACTGAGTCTTGTCCTAGTGCTCGGTTCGTAAAATAACGTAGCAACTATTTTGTCTGCAAGCGGTTTTCTTGGATGACCTGTACTTGCATATGGCAACATTTTATTTGCCCTATCCAGAACTTCCATTATCTCTTCAACACTTAAATCCCCAATAGAAACGATGTCCCTGTTGAGCCACATCAATAATTGAACAACGCGAGTAATAAATATTTATCTTTGACGTATTTAGCCCCATGAGACAAATTATACTTCACGGAGGCGTCGGCAGCAGTGAAGAACTGAGCGGACTCCTAGATAAGTATGCTTCTTATTCAATTAATTATGAAACTCCTTTGGATGCGGTTGTCGCTGCTGTCAAGTACATGGAGGACGACCTTAACTTCAATGCTGGTACAGGATCAGTAATGAGACTAGATGGAAGCATACAGATGGATGCCGCTGTCATGGTAGACAGCAACTTTGGTTCAGTGATCAACATTGAATTCGTAAAGAACCCGGTGCAGGTTGCAAGAGAGGTTATGGAAACGAGCCCTCACGTCATACTGAGCGGTGATGGGGCCACTAAATTTGCCATGGAGAAGGGACATCCACACTACGATCCTTCAACCGATAGGGCAAGGAAGAGGCTGGAAGAGTCAAAAATAATTGCAACAAAGGATTCGAGGTTTCTCTTTCCAGGTTCGATATCAGTAGATACAGTTGGCGCAGTTGCGAACTTCGATGGAAAAATTGCAGCAGCAATATCCACAGGCGGATCTAGTCCGATGATGAGAGGAAGAGTTGGAGACACCCCAATTCCAGGATCCGGAATCCTGGTCAAGAATGGATTCGGAATTGCAGCCACAGGAGTGGGAGAAGAAATAATAAGAAAACAGCTTTCCTATGACTTATATTGCGCCAGAGATAGTTTGGAAGAAGAGTGGAAAGAGATTGGAGAGAAATCACAGTTTGCCTTAGGGGCAGTAGGTTTCAATAAGGATAGACCGTTTGTCCTTTCAAACAAATCGATGGCAAGGGGATTTTCAAAGTCGCAATAACATTCCAAATGAAAATCACTTGGAATGAGTTGTCTTCCCCTTCCGTCTTTCGATTCTACATTCTGTGCTGGACTCCATTACATTCTTTACAATCGTCTGAGGAAGAAAGCCACTGAGCTTGCTATAGAGAGGATGTCAGTCCCTCCAACAAACATATAAATAACAAAATAATTTGTCAAATCGGTAGTAATCATGCCTGATAACGAAACTTTTCAAGATAACGATGCTGAGTTGATTGAGTTATTAAAAGGCCTGAAAACAAGCATCAAAATTTTTGGGTGTGGGGGTTCAGGGTCAAATACTATTACTAGGATAATGGAGGAAGGAATACAGGGTGCTGATATTATTGCTGCCAATACTGATGCCCAGCACCTTCTTCTCACTCAAGCATCCAGGAAGATTCTCCTTGGGAGAAGAACTACCAGAGGACTCGGGGCCGGTGCCATTCCTCAGATCGGCGAAATGTCGGCCAGAGAGGCGGAGATTGACATTAACGCTGCGGTAGAAGGAGCCGATATCGTATTCGTCACTGCAGGAATGGGAGGAGGAACAGGAACTGGATCTGCTCCGGTCGTAGCAGACGTTGCGAAGAAAGCTGGTGCACTGGTTATCTCGGTGGTGACAACACCTTTCAAGTCCGAAGGCGCAATGAGAAAAGAGAATGCCCTGTGGGGATTGGAGAAATTGAAGGAGAAATCAGACACAATCGTCATTATTCCTAACGAGAAGCTTTTGGAAATTGTTCCGAGGTTGCCTCTAAATGAGGCATTCAGGTACGCCGATGAGACGCTTATGAAATCTATAAAAGGTTTGACGGAACTAGTGACTAAACCGGGACTTGTCAACCTTGATTTCAATGACCTGAAAACTGTGATGAAAGACGGTGGAACTGCAATGATAGGAATGGGTCAGTCTGGTTCTCAAGACAGAGCTCTGGAAGCTGCAAAGAAAGCATTAAGTTCGCCACTACTCGATCTCGAAGTCTCCACAGCAACATCCGCTATCGTTTCGGTGACAGGAAGCTCGAATATGTCTGTTGAAGAGGCTCATGCTGTTCTCGAAGAAGTAAAGAAGAGGATCAACCCAAATGCAAGGATAATATGGGGAGCAAGAATAGACGAATCTATGAAAAATGATATAAAGGTATTAGCCATACTGGTGGGAGCCAAAAACAAGTACGTTTAGAGGTAACCCTACATGGTTGATATGGATGATAGGATTGAGGATATAGAGGACTCTATTACTGAGAGAGTCAGGAGAATCGGTAGAGGAAAGTATTCAAGAATTCTCAAGATGGCTAAGAAGCCAACTAGAGATGAATTTGGTAAATCCTCTCTGATAACTGGAATTGGAATTATCATCATAGGGGGACTTGGCTTCATTATCTACCTTTTGATGAATGTGCTATTCAAGGTGCCGTGATATGGTAAAGTGGACTTGTGACGGCAAAGAATCTGATGTTGGTACTAACAAGAAGGTTGGCTTCAACTTCATGATTGAAAACGACGAAACGGTTGACAAGGAAGGATTCTTCGAACTGACTCTGGATATTCACGAACAGAAGGAAGAGATAGAGTGGTTCCTCATAGAGGAAGTAAAGAGGGGGAAACAGGTCGCAATATCCCCGAAAAATCAAGAAATTCTCAAGCTGCAGTACAAATTGAAGCCCAGAGCATCGGTTGTTCACGCACTTTCGGTGGAATCCCCCAAGGGTGGAGAGATCGGAGATTACGCAAGTGTCGTTCTGAAATCGGAAGGTTCATCAACCAACCTGTTTTCCATCAAAGTCAAACAGACCCTCATCGTCGTTAAAACGACCATCGGTCAGGAAGTGAAGATCGCTAGAGACATAGGGCTCAAGGCAAAAATAGAAAAACAAGACTACCTGTTCTCGATCCTCGTGCCTCCTGAAGTGAAGGGGTACATTTTCATCGAAACGCTCTACCCGGATAGGACTATGGGGCTATTGAGGACAGTCAGAGGAGCTAGAAACATGATCGCGGGAGAAGTCCAACTGCAAGAGATAGAGAACTACCTGGTTTCGAAACCAGCTGTTGAGTCCCTTGGAGTTGGCAATTTCGTAGAAGTCACAGAGGGACCTTTCAAGGGAGAGAAGGCTAGGATCACGCACGTTAATAGTCAGAAGGATGAAATAACCCTTGAACTGCAAAACGCAATAGTCCCAATTCCGCTTACCGTCAAAGCAGACTCGGTTAAGCTGCTAGAAAAAGAGGTTTAAAGTATGCCGCAAGAAATATCTGTTATGGTTGAGGGAGGGAAGGCAACAGCAGGACCTCCCCTAGGACCAGCACTCGGGCCGATGGGCATAAACATTGGACTCGTGCTGAAGGAAATAAATGACAAGACCAAATTGTTCGCTGGAATGCAAGTTCCAGTGAAAGTATCGGTGGATCCCGAAACAAAGAAGTTCGAGGTTTCCGTCGGTAAACCACCAGTATCCGCACTTCTGAAAAAGGAACTGGGAATAGAGACTGCAACCGGAGCGTCCAAACAAAAACTCTCTGGAGACCTGAAGATTAAGCAGATCAAAAAGGTCGCAGAGATGAAGATAGACAACATGAATGCAGCATCGGTAAAGTCTGCCGTATTAGAAGTACTGGGAACCTGTGTGTCGATGGGAATAACCGTTGACGGCAAGGATCCAAGGGAGACACAAAAACTTATTAAAGACGGGTCAATCGCGATTTAGAGTAGAAGAGCGTTTTGCTCGCATAACTACTCTGGTGAATACCAATGGATGGAGAAGCCCTAAAAAAGAGTCTAGAGGAGGCAATCAACAAGTCTCCGAAAAGGAATTTTGGTGAGTCCGTAGACCTAGCAGTAAACCTGAAGGACGTAGACTTATCAAATCCAAAGAACAGGATCAACGAGGAAATCCTCCTGCCGAATGGAAGGGGAAGAAAGATCAAGGTTGGCTTGATTTCCGGAAACGAGATGGCTACGAAGGCAAAGGGAAACGCAGACAAGTTCATCTCTGCGGAAGAGCTCGACAAAATGACCGATCACAAGAGAGAGACAAAGAAAATGGTGAATGACATTGACTTCTTCATTGCAGAAGTTGCCCTAATGCCGAGGGTAGGTAAAATACTTGGAGGCATCATGGGTCCGAGAGGGAAGATGCCAAGACCTGTACCAGCAAGCGTAGATCCGACCCCAATAATCAACAACCTGAGAAGGACTGTCAAGGCTAGGAGCAAAGAAAAACCAGTAATTCACGTGGCCATTGGGACTAAGGATATGGAAGTCGAAAAAATAGCCGAGAATGGTCTGGAAGTACTCAAACGAATAGAGGCAAAACTGGAGAAGGGAGAAGAAAACATCAGGACTATATACGTTAAGACCACAATGGGTCCTGCTGTCAAGGTGGAGGTGAAATAGATGAAGGAAAACAGGTTCTCTCAATCGAAGGACGCTACCATCAAGAAGCTAACAGAGGACATAAAGAATTCAAAATCAATCGCTCTGGTTGGAATTGACCGGGTTCCCGGAAAGCAGTTTCAACAAATGAGAAAATCCCTGAGGGGAACGGCAAAGATCAAAGTTGTCAAGAAGACCCTTTTAAAGCGAGCTTTTGACGGCACGGGTAACGAAGCCATAAAAGCTATGGACAATTTCATGGATGGACCGGTCGCCGCAATATTCTCGCAAGAAAATCCATTCAAACTATACAAACACATAGAAGCAAGCAGGACAAAGGCACCTGCAAGGGGAGGAGAAATTGCTCCGGAAGACATTGTCCTTGAAGCAAGGGCTACTAATCTCAAACCTGGTCCAGTAGTTGGAGAACTACAGAAGGCCGGTATACCTGCATCCATAGATCAGGGAAAGGTTATGATAAGAAAGGAAACAGTTCTAGTTAAGAAGGGAGACAAGATTTCCAAGGAAAAGGCAATTGCCCTAGCAAAGCTAGAGATATTACCGCTCGAGATTGGTCTTGATTTCAGGGCCGCTTACGAGGATGGGATAATTTTTGATAAGAGCGTACTTGGATCTTCCACACAGGACTTCCTGAACAGGTTGGTTATGGGACATTCCATGGCCATAGCTCTATCCTTACACATCAACTACTACAACAGGGAAAGCACGCCAATATTCATATCGAATGGCTACAGGAATGCACTGGCCCTAAGTCTGGCTGCATCGTATCCAACTAAGGCAAATATCGAGCTCCTGCTCTCTAAGGGAAACGCGGTCGCAAAGTCCCTGGAAAGCAAGCTACCCAAAGGTGCATAAAAATGTTTAAGACGTTTAGTTTATTATCCGGAAGTAATTAGGGGTGAAAGAAATGGAATACATATACAGCGCACTGATACTGAACTCCGTTGGAAAACCAGTCACAGAAGAAGGCGTTTCGGAGATCCTCAAAGCGGCAGGAGTAACACCTGATCCAGCAAGAGTGAAGAGCCTCATTGCCTCACTTGAAGGGGTAAACATCGAAGAAGCAATAAAGTCTTCAATGGTAGCTGCCCCGCCTGTAGCAGCATCAGCGGAATCTCAGAAAAAGGAAGAAAAGAAGGAAGAGAAGAAAGAGGAAAAGAAAGAGGATAAGAGCGAAGAAGAAGCAGTCGCTGGACTCGGTGCCTTGTTCGGGTAGATTACTGAATGAGCCTGAGAACTATTCTTTTATTTCTTCTATTTTACATCGTACCCATAGCTATTTTTGGGTACGGAATATATTCTAAAATTTTATTGCTAGACCTGATAGGATTGATCTGGCTAATTTCGGCTTTCTTTCTGAACTTGATGAAAGAATAGAGATAGCTTTACCCACATCATCCATCTGTTTTGATTGGAACTTCACTACTGTTCTTCTGTTTCTGTGTTAGGAACGAAAAGATTGCAACACCTGCTGGCAATACAGCGAGTCCCCAAATCTCGATCGGTACGTTAAGGTAAGAGAGCAGGAAAGTGCCATAGCTCGGCCCCATTCCCCTCCCTATTGACAGGAAGAAATTATAGACCCCCATGTGTGTACCAACGGATCTACCTGCAGCAATTTTTGAAACCATAGCATTGCCAGTGGGAGTTACGGCATTCTCTCCCATTGTCACCACGAGCATCGAGAACATGAACTGATACAGAGTATGATCAAAGGCCATTGAGAAGTATCCAATTATGTAGAAAATCGAACCTAGTATCATTCCGTTCCATAATCCTATCTTATTGACAAGACGGTAGATGGGTATCTGGAATGCGGCTACTGCTGTTCCATTTACGAAATATATGAGTCCTATTGCCGTTGTGCCTAGACCTACAAAGTGGTTCGCGTATATTGAAAGAGTAACAGAAAATTGTGAAACCACGACAAAAAGGAAGGTAATGGCTATCCCGAAGAGATACAATCTTTTGTCGACCTTTCTAAACGAGAACTTCTCCAGTGTTTTCGACTCGTTCTTCTTATCCTTGAGCAAAAGCAGAAGTGGGAATGCGACGATAGTGCTAAGTGCGGCTATCAAGTATATGTAAGGATAACCTAGCGAAGTTGCTACAATTCCTGCCATAGCCGGCCCAAATGCCCAACCGAGATTTGCGGCTACACGGAAATAAGAAAAACCTGCAAGGGGTACGTCACTGCTCAAAGATAGCAACGCATTCAGCGATGGCATCATCATAGAGCCAACTGCCTGATTCAGAACGAACAATCCTATGAATAAAAGAGGTATTGGAAATGCTATTGCTGAAATAAAGAGGGAAAAAAGAGTCAGAAAATATAACAACATGAACGTCAGAATTATTTTCTTAAACCCGTACTTGTCGCCGAGGTGCCCTGCAACGATCTGGATGAGGCCCCCTAGGACCGCGTTGAAGGCAAAAATTAGGCCGATGAGAAGGAGTGGAACCTTAAGTATATCGTTCAAAAATAAAGGGGTGAAACTCCATACTCCACCAGTCCCGAAAGTCCTTACCGCTTGTCCTATCGATATGATAAAAACGTTCCGTCTGTCCGTGCCACTGATTCATCTGTCAGATTAATGACTTTCCATCCATATCTGAGGGGATATCACATCCGAATGCTTTGAGTATTGTAGGAGCCAGGTCATATATGCTTGGGTTGACCTCGCCTGGAACTATACCTGGTCCAACCATTCCAAATATTCCCTTGATCCTGTGGTGACCAACCTGTGGGTACCGGTACCCCCATATCTTGTCAGGAATTTCAGAGGCCCACTGATATCCAGAGAGAGGATATCTCTGATGGTATATCTCGTGGGAAATCGCTACCAAATCGGGACCGTCTGCGACGTAAGGTCCCCAGTATACATCGTTGCCCCTAAGTATATTCTTTATCACGGGTTTTCCTGTCTTTGACTTAAGGGATATCAGTTTCTTTGTCAGCTCTTCCAGAATTGACTCCTTCTCGTCTTCATAGAGTGGGTTGACATACAACATTCCCTCGTCAAGGGCAATTACTTTTGAATCCTTCCAATTTATTCTCTTCTCCGGGGCCGATTCCATCACGCTGTCCATCTTCTTAATTCTCTTAACGATTTTGTTCTGCATTTTATTCGGTAGTTTGCCGACGACTCTGTCCAGTTTCAACTTCGTACCTAGGTTCACCACCGACTCTCTCGACAGACCCTTTGAGTCGCCCTCCTTCAGGATTAGAAATCCCTCCCTCGCAAGAAATTCGTTAGTGTAGAATTCGTCCTCGATCGGTCCATTCCCGTGGTCGCTCATCAGGATTGTATAACCATCCTTATTCTTATTCAGGATCCTCTGGAGCCCTTCGTCATTCGCCTTGAAATTTCTGTACATAATGTGTTCGTTGTTCCACATGAAATGGGAAACGTGATCATTCATTTCGACAGAAAGGTGAACCAGATCTGCATCCCACAGCATTTCAGCCATGTCAAAACGGGACTTTATTTCTGCCTCCACACCATCCATCGTGACCTCTGGGTCTTGATTTCTTCTGAAAAGGTGAAGGCCGTCCTTTGGAAACCACGAAGGCATGGCCCTTTCGAACTCTGGTGGATAAGTCCACGGACCGTCTCCGTGATTCATTCCGGAGATCATGACACCGTTTACCTTATCCGGCGGATACGTAGACGGCATATCAATTATCGAGACTTTGTAGCCTCTTTCTGAAAGTATGTCCCAGTAATCGTCTCCATGAAAATTGGTTGAATTTAGATGCCGGAACCTGAATTCTGACCAGTCGATTTTGGACCAGTGAAAAACTCCTGTTTTTCCGGGGTTCTTACCAATTGAATACGACTTCCATGCTGGTTGAGTGAGGTATGGAATGGTTGAAAACAATGGACCGTGCATCCCCTTCTTCCAAAACTGTGCATACCCTGGTAACTCCCCCTTGTTTATGTATGGCAGAAGTGGATCCCAAATGGCACCGTCCAATCCAACAACAACTACTTTCATTCGAAGATAATCCTTGCATATTTATTAAATATTTAACCCCGAATATAGGCGTCAATTAGTGCAATCGGCTTCATCAACGTCTCTATTATGTGAAAAGGATGTTTCACTGTACCACCCGTCTTAGACTTCATTCTCATCGACAGTGCCTTGTTCTTGATGAAGACACTAGCGGCAGAACGGAGGTAAGCATACCTTTTCCTTATCAGTTTGAAATATGAGTCGAACTCAGAGTGGTCGTGGTAAATAGGAGCTTCTTTTATGTAAATTCCCTTGAACCCTGCCTTCAACGCCCTGATATTTAGATCATAGTCCTCGCTGTACGGGATCGAGTCGTCGAAGCCTCCAAGTTTCTGAAATATTGAAGCTCTCCACATTGAGTTGCCTAGGGGGAGGAATGCGATATTGAAAGGAACCTGATACTCATAGATATAGTCCTCTACCTGATTCACGTACTCTTCAGGCCCATATTTAGGTGCGTTGTGTAACATAGGACCTCCAGAAAAATCTGCTCTTCCGTCGAGGATCGGATCAGATAGTTTTTCGAGCCAGGTGGGCACTGCAGTTTCGTCTGTATCGATAAATGCTATCAGTTCCCCCCGTACAAGAGAGAGCGCCTTATTTCTTGATTCGACAACATTGCCTGGCAAATGCTCAAGTCTAGCTCCATACTTGAGACATAATTCGGTAATATTCCAGTTGGTTCCACCGTCGGCAACCACAATCTCAAAAGGTTTAAGAGACTGTTTTGTAAGCGATTCGAGTGTCTTCTCAATTCTTCTGTCATTGAGAGATGCAATGATTACTGAAATCCGTCCCGATCGTTCCCCTTGCACGTCTTCCTATGAAAGTGTGTTATAAAACCTTTTGAATCGCTGTGATTGTAAAGAGGTCGTGAATAAGTTTGAGCATCCCATTTTTGCTCATTTGCGATCCATTAAAGTTGTCTCCTCCTTTCTGGTCCGAATGCGCTAAATCGTCAAAGTTTGAAAATCGCCTAAATTCAATCTGCGTAAGATTCATAGATTATGTTTTGGAGTCACCACTAAGGAAACTTTAAACAAAATTAATATACAGAAAATTTGTTGGTTTATTGTTATTTATGCAAAAACGGAAGATTTTAAAAGGGTCCAAGCCTATTATTCTTGGTCTTCTAGCGATCACCATTGTCCTTTTAATTTCCTCATTTTCTGCCTTGCCAGTCAGCAAAGGAGCCACGCAGGTTCAGGTCGAGAGCGCTGCAATCAATCCACAACAATCCTTTATGAATTTACCCCCTGGTGCACAGATATACTTGTATGGCTATAACGTGGGAGCATCTCTCCAATCTGGACTTTTCGTAAACGGACAGTACTTCTTTATCGACAACGCGAACGGTAATATTGTCGATTCTCTCGCCGTAACAGCCAACAACTCCAATGGTTTTGAGACCCCGTGTGGAGCACTAACCATCACAGGTATTGGAATTTCGGGGTTCAGTTCCTACACATTCACGTACGGAATGAACGCAACTTCAGGAGCGGGGTCTGCATCTGACACTTTCAACGTGACTTCAACTGGTCAGCTTGCTGTGATAATTGCTTTCGGGGGAAGCCAGTCTATGGTTCGAGTCTCTGGAATTTCGGGAATGCATGTTGATGCGTCCAACGTCAATTCATCTGGGTGGGTGACTTCTGGACTCATGCCTATGATAGTGGGACATTCGTACCTCAATAAAGGACAATACACTGTTTCCGAGGTCTCCGAGGGAAACGTCACTCAGAATACGACGGCGAACAAGACCCACATGGCAGACCTGATTGGAGTGTTTCTGTTCACTCCGGGGACTCCGTCCAAAACGGTCACTCCTACGCCCACGCTAGGAATCAGCATATTCCAGATAATCGATGTTATGGTGGTGGTAGCAGTCATAGCGGTTGTATCTCTGGTCGTTGGAATTGTCATAGGAACGTTTATCGGTAGAAGGACCAAGGGAAACTCAGACTGACTCTGGACTGCTTCAATTCGGACTAAATCAGTACTGCGGAAAACTACCTTTGCGCTGCTGGAGGGTGACTAAGCAGAATTATCTGCATTTGAACTTTTGCGCAAATCGCCATACCTTCTGTTCGAGCGGTCTAATTTTCCTTTATCCTTTAATGTTTTTTGAAAGCACTTCGCTGATCTTGTTATCAAAGTAGACCATGTTGGCCACTTCCCTCAGATTCCTGGCTCCCCAGTAGTTACCAATGGAGCTTCCTATCAAATCCCCAATCTCATAATCGATGAAGTCATAGCTCCTTCTATTGCTGCAGATTCTGAGGGAGAGCTCCCAGTCTTCCACACCGTTTATGTATGCCTCATCAAACACATCACCATCAACTGATTTCGCCCATCTTCCACTGAATATCGAGAAGTCGCTGGTCAGAATGTAGCACCTCGTTTCCCTGTAAAAGAGCTTCTTGAAGATTTCCATTCGAGATGCGTAGACCCATCTCGCACCGAACTTCCTGGAGACTTTCCTAGTCTTTAGAAATATACTGGTGTTCATGTTTCTTCTTGATAGGAGATAGAAATACTCGGCAGTTCTTCCAACGATGGACCTTGGAACACCGATACAGATCGGGAAATCATGGTATCTCGTCGGTCTGGTGAACAGTGAGTTCAGTCTCTCAGGGTCCATCTTTCTGAGTTCTTCGACCAAAACATCCGGTTCATCTATCTTTATCATGTCGTCGTTAGACAGCACTATCCACTTCGGGTTGTATTTCAGCGCTGCCTTGATCCCGACGTTGCAACTGTGAGAGTAGTTGAAGTAAGGGTCCTTGGGACTCCCACTCTCCACAAAAATGATGTGAATACCCTTGAAAATGTTCTCCCTGCATTCACGAGAAAACCTGCCTTCGTAGTCTGATGTCGGGATGACAACTATCTCCTCCTTGTCCCCCTCTACTTCTATTATCTCAGTCCTCCCTCTTGGTCTTTCTCTCATCCATTCGATTATGTCTTCCCTGCCACGGAAACTGTCGTAAAATCGAAGAATACTACTGTGATCCTCTGAGTTGAAGAGTCTGTCCCTACACCATGTAGTACTCAGAAAGGGTTCGATTTTCTCATTTCTAAGAAATTTGGTGAAGAGTGTACATTTCTGCTCCGTCACTAAATCTTCAAGTAACTCTAACTAATTAATTTATTTGGAAATTGCAGATTTTCATGACCAAGTCTTTCCATATTTTAGTCGATTTCGATCGATGCTTGACAAAGTCACGGTCAACTTTATTAGAATGGTATCTATGATAAGGCGTGAAAGGGGTTATACTACACGGAGGTGCTGGTACGCGTCTGAGACCCCTGACATACACGGACGTGAAACAGCTCTTACCGCTGGCTGGAAAACCGGTCAGTGAGTACATACTTTCCAATCTGATCGATCTCGGGATAGATGAAGTAAACATAGTCCTCGGAGAGGTCGGACACAACGAGGTCCAAGGCTACTATGGCGATGGATCTAAGTGGGGAATACACGTATCCTATACATATCAGGGAAAGCCACTGGGAATCGCTCATGCCATAGGAATGGTGAGAAATTTCGTGAAGGATGACGATTTTGTAGTGGCGCTTGGAGACAATTATTTTCATAATGGATTTGGGGAGTTGTCGAGAGATTTCGAAGAGCAAGGGAAGGAAGCCTACATCGCGATTACCGAAGTTCCTAATCCCAGACAATTTGGAGTGGCAGAACTGTCTGGAGAGAAGATCACTAGGCTCGTTGAAAAACCCAAGAATCCGAGGTCCAAATTCGCAATCACAGGCGTTTATTTCCTAAGAAAGAGCGTCTTTCCATTCATCGATTCACTAAAGCCATCGTGGAGAGGGGAACTCGAAATCACGGAAGTGTTCCAGAAGATGATTGACGCCGGGATGGAGATAGGATACAGCGTTATCTCAGGCTGGTGGAAAGATACTGGTACTCCGGAAGAGTTTCTGAGCTGCAATCGGATGGCCCTGGAAGCCCTGGTCTCCAAAGGTGTAGGGAAGCAGGGAACCTATAGTAAGGCGTATATAGGTGAAAATGTAAATATAGACAGTCGTTCTAAAATATCCGGACCCTGCTACATAGGAAGCGGGTCGAGAATTGTGAACAGCTCGATAGGACCATACTCTAGCATCGGAAGAAACTGCAGACTGGAGGATTGCAATGTAGAGAACTCCGTCATTATGGATGACGTATCTATCCTTATAGACCAATCACTGAAGGTGAGGGACAGCATAGTCGGACCAGCAAGCGTGATTAAATCAAACGGAGTAGCCGAAAAGTCACTCCGTGTCATCATAGGAAGAGACTCAAAGATCGAGGTGTGATCCTCCTTTGAAGGTTCTTATACTGGGAGGATCTGGTCAACTCGCAAAATCAATATGGCCGCTGGTCGAGGGGGCAGTACTTGCTTCCAGGACAAGTGACTCGAAACTTGACCTGACGCATACCGAAATAATCTACGATAGGATATCAAGGATTGACCCCGATCTCATAATGAATGCGAGCGGAATGACTGGGGTCGATTTGTGCGAAACGAATGTCAGGGAAGCATACCTGGTAAACGCACTGTCAGTAAAGGAGATTGTAAGATTTTGCAGGAATCACAAGATCAGGCTGATCCACTTTTCAACAGACTACGTGTTCGATGGAAGGGAGGGACGTTATAGGGAGGATTCGATCCCAAATCCGATCAACTACTACGGCATGAGCAAGCTTATAGGGGATACCTATGCCTTATCCTACGATCGATCTGTCGTTATACGCACGTCTGGAGTCTTTGGTCTTTCGCGGAACTTTCCAATTCTTGCTCTTGAGAAGCTCAAAAGAAACGAACAGGTAAATGCGATGAAGGGTTACTATTCACCTATTTTTGCTGGCCTTCTGGCCCGTTCCTCAGTTGAACTCATGCATTCTGAATGGTCCGGACTGCTGAACATCGCTGGTGAAAGGATCACAAGGAGAGAACTGGCTGTGAGGATAGCCGAGAGATTCGGTCTCGACAAGAATCTGGTAAAGGAGGAGACTGAGGGATTAGGTTTCGTCGCAAAACGACCCTTTGATTCGTCCCTCGATACGTCCTTGGCCCGTAAACTGTTATCGATTGACTTCTACAACTCTGTAGCGAACATAGACGAATTCTATTCGTATGTCAACAGAAAATGATTTTAAATCAACTAACATTCGATGTCACGATGCCAGAATTTCTGAGGACGGACATCAAGGAAGTCGTCTTGGTGAGGGCCAAACAGCACGGAGATGAAAGAGGGTTCTTTGAAGAACTATACAAGAGGACAGATTTTAGGGAAAGCGGGGTAAGCGATGAGTATGCTCAACTAAATCATTCGTTCTCAAGGAAGGGAGTGATCAGAGGACTACACTTTCAGAGGAGTCCTGAGGAACAGGGAAAATTCATAATGACTGTCTCTGGTGCTATACTGGATGTAGCCGTCGACATTAGGCCCTGGTCATCAACCTTCAAGAAATGGATATCCGTTGTACTCTCAAGAGAGAATGGCACCTCTCTATGGATTCCGCAGGGCTTTGCCCATGGTTTTCTCGCACTGGAGGATTCAGACATCATTTATCTTGCGACAAAGGAGTACTCTCCGGAGCTAGACTGTGGGATTAGGTGGGACGATCCCGACATAGGTGTAAAATGGCCAATAGTTTCTCCCATAATTTCGTCAAAGGACAGGAAGCTGAAATCTCTCAAAGAACTCATTGAAAGTGGGGAGGTGAAATAGTGGCGAAGTTGCTGGTTACGGGAGGTTACGGTTTTATCGGCTCGAATTTTGTTAACCACTGGCTAAGGAACCATCCAGATGATTCATTGTTGAATCTGGACAAGATGACCTACGCCGCAGATGAAAACTACGTAGATGAGTCTTTGAAGAGCAAGAACTACAGCTTTGTCAGAGGGGACATAGCTGATAAGGAGTTCGTGATGTCGATCACTGCAGATATTGATACAGTGATCAATTTCGCTGCGGAATCTCATGTCGATAATGCAATAAATGAACCCTCAGCGTTCGTAAGGTCAAACTACCTAGGCGTGTTCAATCTCCTGGAGGCAGCTAGGAAGAGGGATCTAAGGTTTCATCAGGTATCCACGGATGAGGTTTACGGTTCTCTCTCTCTGGACTCGAGCGAAAAGTTTGGCGATGGCTCCTGCTACAGCCCAAGGAATCCTTATTCCGCTACCAAGGCCGCCGCGGACTTGCTTGTCAAAGCGTACTTTAACACGTATGGAGTCAAATCTACCATCTCAAACTGCAGCAACAATTTTGGACCTCACCAACATCCGGAAAAATTGATACCCAAAACCATACTAAATGCTGTGCAGAACCGGAAGGTTCCACTCTATGGGGACGGCAAACAGGTCAGGGACTGGATCTATGTGGAGGATCATGTACGGGGCATCGAGCTCGTTCTCGAAAGGGGGAAGATCGGCGAGAGCTATCTGATAAGCGCGGAAAGTGAGAGAAGGAATGTTGAAGTTGTGAGTGAAATCCTAAGACTACTCAAGAAAGAAAGGAGTCTCATCGAATTTGTATCGGACAGACCTGGTCACGACGTCAGGTACGCACTGGACTCGAGCAAGATGAAGTCGATAGGATGGGCCCCACGATACGAATTCCAAAATGCTCTTAAAGAAACGGTGAGACACTACCTGGAGGAGTTTAATCTATACTCAAAGAAGGCGTCAAGACTAGAAAGTAACTAGGATCGATTCCTCGAGAACGCGTTAAGGACAGAGATCTGTAACCCTCTATAACCGACCCAAATCCTAACCCAAGCCAGAATCAAGAAATTCTACTTCCTCGGTCGTTTATTCTCTTTCCAATGACTATTTCAACTACCGGCGAAACAGTTGCAACTGCCGCGACCATCATGGAATTCACGACTACTGTGAGTAGACCTCCGAGAAAAAAAGCATCTGATTGAGAATTCCATGTGGGCGTTCCCGGAATGATTTGATGCACCCTCAGTCCAAGCGGGAGAAGTCCGAACATACCGTTTGCGAGACTACGCGCGTCCTGTAGGAGCTCGTGAGCAATTTCCAAACCCACCTTCTTCTCCAAGAACAAACATGCCCACAGGTCCTTCACTCCTTCCCTTTGTTATCAGGGATGTCACAGCTACTGAGACGTGATCCTCCATTTCATACACTGCAAGAGACGATGGCATCAAGCATTCCCTCCGATGCAATTTCAGTGCATGGATTTTCATAAAGACAGTAGACACTTACTTCTTCAACCTCTTGAAGTCGGACAAGTATGAATACAGTAGAGGTTCCGCTAGTGAAAAAGATATCACCATGATTTATGAAGCCCCCTATATAGGCAATCCTCGCGTCCAAAGATTACATTGTTCACTCAAGTATTGCGCAGAATGTCTAACATTTTGAGTATTTTGTGGATATCTACAAATAAAGAGACGTCATCTGAAGGTTGCTGTAGTGAAATGACTGTAGGTGCTTTGTTTACCGGAGGGTACGGGAAGAGGTTGCAGTCCATCGCAGGAGAGATTCCAAAAACACTCTTGCCCCTTAAAGATGATTATCTGGTGTTGGACAGGCAGCTGCTGGACTTTAAATGTGCGGGGATAACCGAGGTCTACCTTCTGTCGGGTTATAAGGGAGAACTGATAGAGAGGAGGTATGGTCAAGAATGGAAAGGGATAAGAATCACTCACCTAAGGGAGGAGCAACCGATGGGAACTCTTTGGGCATTGAGAAATCTCTATTCAAATTTGGACTCGGACATCATATTGAAGAATGGAGACACGATTTGTGATCTGGATTTGCGCAGTTTTCTCTCCTACTCGGCATCGAAGAAGAGCCTTGTGACCTTAGTTGTTGCCAAAATGGTAAGTCCATTTGGAATTGTATCTATTCATAATGGATATGTGTCCGAATTTGTTGAGAAACCAATTTTAAACCACTATGTAAACGTAGGTTGTTACCATTTGAAACCCGCGGTAAAAACATACCTTAAGAGACAATATTCAAACACAGAAATCGAAAAGACGCTTTTTGATTCTCTCTCATCAGACGGTAAAATCAAAGCATTCAAGTTCGGAGGATACTGGAAGGCAGTAGACAGCGTAAAAGATTATGAAGAGATCAAGAAGGAATATGAAACGCGTGAAGATTACGACTTCGGGCACGTCTCCCTGAAGTCGGGAATCAAGGAATGCACCACTTACAAAGACCGAGCTATAATGATAAAGGGAAAGGGAAAAATAAAAGTTGTTGACGGTAAAGTTGACGTGAATGGAACCATTATTTCAAAGGGGAAGAGTAAGTCTGTCGGTGAAGCTAGTCAAATAAGATCCATAGAGGAGTCCAAATTCTCTCTGACTGGAAACTTAAGAATAACGAACCCCAAGGGAGTTTAGTTATTTGGTCAGTCAGCAATGCCTCGTTTCCTTGCTTAACTACATTAGACGGGCAGCTTATCCAACTCGTAACATATCATATGAATGATAGCTATGTGTATTTCCTGAATTATGGGAGTCTTATCTGAATCTGCTTTGATACACTTATCTGCCACCATTTTTGCTTTCCCACCACTCTTACCAGTCAAGGCAAGTGTGAAAGCTCCTTTCTCCTTTGCTCTCTTCAGACCCTCTACCACGTTGTTGGAATTGCCAGAAGTGCTGATGCCGACGACAACATCTCTTGAATCGCACAACCCATCTACCTGTCTTGAGAATACGGATGAATAATCGTAGTCATTTCCAATTGCAGTTAAAGAAGATGTATTGGTTGTAAGTGCTATTGCCGGCAGAGATCTTCTTTCCACCAAGAATCTTCCTGATAGCTCTGCTGCAAAATGCTGTGCATCCGCTGCAGATCCTCCGTTTCCGAATGTTATCAGTTTCCCGCCAGAGCTGAGTCTCGCGTGGAGTAGTTTGGCAAATTCTATTATATCCGTCAGTACAATTGACTTCCTAGCTTCTATCCCCTCATCTATATACTTTCTAAGATCTGATTTACTTCTCTCCAACAAATATCACCCTGCTCCCTGATTGAGTAAACTTGAATCCTGTCATCTCTAGCCCTAACCCTTTTAAAAGGAGTTCGTGTTTGCCTGGATCAGCAATTATGAGTATGAACCCACCTCCCCCTGCTCCCACAATCTTGCCTCCGATTGCTCCGAGTTCCAATGCCCTTTGATATACCCTGTCTATCCAGTCATCACTAATCTTCTTAGACAGCTTCTTTTTCAGGATCCAGTTATCATGCACCAACCTGCCAAGAGATTCAACATCGCCGTTGTTTATCGCCCTAAAAGTTGGTTCTGTGAGCGCTTTCATCTCATCGTATGCGTCCATGTTCACTTCGGAATTGATTATTTGGTCACTATGAATCCCCGCCGAGCTTCTGCCTTTGCCAGTGTAGAATAACATTAACGATTCCTCAATCCTATTGATTTTCTCGGCCTGGGGTGTCACAGGTATCAAATTGACATTACCATTCCCGTAGAATTTCATCAGATTCAGATTTCCGTAAGCAGCGGAATATTGGTCCTGCTTTCCACCAGGTTCCTTAAGAATTTCTCGTTCTATCGATACTGCTTCCCTTGCGAGCGTTTCGGAATCTACCAACTCACCTTTGTAACTGTGAAGTGCGTGAAGTAGACTCACGAGAAATGTGCTGCTCGATCCGAGACCAGTCCCATTGGACGGTATGTCGGAAATGCTCACTACCTCTATTCCTTTGGTTATGTTGAGGAGCCTCAGCGCTTCTCGGACTGTGGGATGTTGTATCTGATCGATTTCATCAACGATTTCTGTCTTAGAATAGCTTACTCTTATCTTGTCATCAAATTTCTTGTTGACAGTCACGTATATGTATTTATTAATGGCGGCCGAGACAACGGCCCCGAAGTCTCTATTTTCGTAGTAAAACGGTAGGTCGGTTCCACCACCGACAAATGTGATTCTCAGTGGAGCTTTTGTCATTACCATTCGGTCGAGCATTATCAATTTATGATTTCTGGTTAGTTAATAACAGTTTCCAATTGATGTATTTGTTCGCACTATACGAGGCAAACCAATTCTTCTGAGCCCTCCCAAACGCGGTACGTTCGTTGGTGCGAACATCTCAAAATCCCATAATATGGAGAGGATAGTGTTGTCTGACACAAAATTCTCATTTTTTCATCTCTGAGAGCTGTTAAACAGATTAACTGACTCCATGTCTTAAGAACGGTGAAGAGAATACCACAATCTAAAAGGTAAAAAAAAATAGAATCAGTCCAGAAGGCCCTAAAATTAACATTCGCGATTATCGTAGGGTAAAAATGTTTTTTGAACTGTCCATTAATTCTGCCAATAGGAAAACCTTTTATTCTTATTATATATTGTCTGACTAATGTCACACATACTACTGAAAGGGTGGCACAGATACAAGGAAAAGGGAAAATATTCCTGGAAATCCTCACTCGTGATCGCATTTGTAGCAACAATGCTACTCTGGTGGTTACCAATTTTCGGTCCAATGCTTTCGGGATATGTCTCGGGCAGGACTTCGGGGTCTAAATATAAAGGCATAATCATAACGGCAATGGTTGCAGCTATAATCGGTCTGGTCTCTTTTGTATTGTCTTACATTCAGTCCGTGCCCAGTTACATCAGCTACTACTTTGGCTCTATCATTGTATATCACCTTCAGACAATTTCCCCATACGGAGCTTGGTTCCTTTCTTCACTAGGACAAATGTTCACGAGCTTCCCTTATTATCTCTCGTACTTCCCTCCAAACTGGGCGATCCTCGTCGCGTTTGGATTTGTTGGCGGAGCAATGTCGGAGCTACTTGTAAGGGACACCGACAGAAAGAGCGTGCTTTCTGCAAGACATCCAGTCCACAACGATGCCAAGGCACTGACCCCGAAACAAGTCGAATACGCACCCCCTGCGGATCCTCATCCACTTCTCAAGAAAATCATAAGGGACAAAGATGCACAGGATTCTTCAGAGGACTATATCTAAAGCCGCCCTAAATGGACCACAACCCTAAGAAAATTTTTTCTAATCTTTTAATTTCTTTTTAAATTCTGCAACCTCTTCTTGTAGAGCTTTGTTCAGCGGATTCTTCCTAGCTTTTTCTTCAAGTTCCTTTAATTTGTTCTCAAGAGCTTTTTTCTTCCGGTCAAGGTCTCTCTTTCCGAGTCCCATAATCTGTCAAAAAATACTACATTATCTATTTTATCATTGCAAGGAGATTAATAATTAATGGACAAAGGACCCAAGTAATACGATTCTCTCGATTTGATATTGGGCCGAAGGGCTCGTCGCTACAAATTGTGGGTCAAGATGCTGGGTCATCAGAGACTGATCTACGATTCGTAAAGAGGAAGTTGTTTGGCCTAGTAGGAATATGTTATTCCGGTTATCCTAAATGACTTGCCAAGCTTTGACTTCGAGACTGTGATGTTATCTCTGTGTTTCAAAATGGAGTTGGCTATGGGGATGCTGGCAAATATTTTCAACTCCGGTTCTTCGAGAATGATTGTTGTAGGGTTTCGGGGTTTGACTAATGAGACTTCCACGTGGGGTATCATTTTGCACAGATTGTCATTGCATGGCCCCTTGGTGTATCTAAGGTCTAGATAGATCTCCTTGATATCTTTGGAAACGATATATTCTCTCGCTTCTCTTGTCAACTTTATCATGGTTTAAATCTCTTGAGTAGAAGGGAGTTTAGGACAACTGTGGTTGAACTGAAAGCCATGGCGAATGCAGCCAGGAA
>JAJSLL010000029.1 GCA_026127935.1 Thermoplasmatales archaeon
CCCGATCCCTCTTCATCTGGAGTCCCGAATACAGTTATCGTTCCGTTCGAAATCTTCTCAGTGGTTCTTATTGCGGAAAAAATCGCCGAAGAAGCGATCAAGTTGTGCCCGCACGCGTGCCCTATACTAGGAAGTGCATCATATTCTGCAAGAAAAGCTACAGACGGTTTTCCATTCCCGACGGTCTTCTCTGCTTTAAAAGCAGTTGGTATATCCAAAAATCTCTCAGTGACTTTGAACCCGTGCACCTTCAGAATATTAATAAGTAATTTGGACGATTCGAACTCTTTACTACCTATTTCACTCAGTTCGTGTATCTTAAGAGCAAGTTTCCAATAATCGATTTCCTCAATCGTACCTGAGCTAGTCATAGGATCGCATAATAATCCATCGCAAATATATTTGGTCTAATGCAGAGACACTCTACACTACTTTGATATCTTAGCTTAGTTTTATGACACCAGAATGCACTGTTACCTTGTCGAGGAAAGCTTCATCGATCTTCACTCCTATTCCTATTTCATCTGATGGTTTGACTATTCCGTTTTCCATGGTTAGCGGATTGGTTGCGATATCTCTGCTGAACAATTCGCTAGTCGGTCCAGTATCTCCGGGATAATCTATCAGCTTCGAAGATGCGATGGCTACATTGTAGTTCTTGCCAACGCTAGTTTCTTCCATTCCTCCTATCCAGACGTGAATCCCATTATCTTTAGCAATTTTAGCAATCTTTAGGGAATTGTAAAATCCTCCTACCCTTCCTGGTTTAATGTTTACCACATCCAGAGCTCTAATTTCCAGTGCCTTTCTCATTTTTTCTGGAGAAATTATTGATTCGTCCAAACAGATTGGGGTGGAAATTTGTTTTCTTAGACTTGAATGGTCGATTAGGTCATCAGAATTTAGTGGTTGCTCGAGATAGGTCAAATTGAATTTATCTATCTTCTTGAGAAGGTCAATGTCGGAAATTCTGTAGTTGGAATTCGCGTCTGCAGTGAGCTTTATTTCTGGAAATCTATCTCTTACGGCAGAAAGAATATCCTGTTCTCTTCCTTTTGAGATTTTGACTTTTATTCGCTTGTAGTGTTTGTCAACCGCTCTTTCGACCTTCTTGACCATCTTGCCCGTTGAATCCAATCCAATAGAGAGCCCGGTTTCCGCATAACCTTTCGTACCGCCATCCAGTATTTTGTAAAGAGGCAACCCTTGCTTCTTAGCCTTATAATCCCATAGCAACATTTCTAACGCCCCTTTGGCAAATTCGTGACCCTTTATGTGTTCAACTCTTTGCAAGAATTCATGAGGTTCTGGCAGATCTCCAATGTGTTTAGATAGGTACTCTTTTATTACGTTGATTGAAGTAGTATTATACTCGTATAGGTAAAACGGATTATCATTTGAGACGCATTCCGAAAATGCAGTAACCTCATCGGTCGAGAGTCGAAATATGTACCCATTCCTGCTAACTTCAGTTTCCTCGCTATATACAAAAGGTTCAATCATGGGCAAATTTATATAATAATACTTTAGGCTTAGATCCATAATTTGTAATTTCACGGACTATTTTACTGTTTCTGATTAACATTACAGAAGGGAGACGGAAATAGATCCTCTTTTTGGAAAATTTAATCCTTCTAAGTGTCCGTTCCTAGAACGAAAATAATGATTTGATTGTTTCTTGCGATCCTAGAATTTAAATTAGCAATTTTCCTTTTCCATTTTCAAAATGACCCAGTCTTAAAGGTGAATAGATAACTTCGTTAACAACGAAATTTCTGATGACCTTGGAACTCTTTATGTACTTATCGATGAACTCTTCTAACTCTTCCGTGGATTTTACATAGATATTCATTCTAGCGTCAATACTACCAATCAACCTGTAAACTGAGTGGACTTTTGGCAGTTCGGCCATAGCTTCTAAATGAGAATTAATGTTTTCGGAACCTTGCTCAAAAGTTATTTCGATTGAATAATACCTATATCCAAGAGCCTGATAGTTGATTTGTGCATATATCTCTACTACTTTTTCTCTTTTTAGCCTGTTTAACTTTCTTATGATTGTTGAGTTAGAGATGCCCAGTCCCTTGAGCATTGAGCTAGCGGGCATTCTCCCATCATTTGTTAGGATCTTGATAATTTTTATATCCTTATCGTCCAATTTAGGAGTCATTACTCTTGAATAGCACCTATTACTATAACGGCTTTTCTATCGAATGCTAAAATGTGTCACAATTATACATTTTTATGATATATTGGTTCAAGTACTCTCACCTTTATCTTATAAATCTTCACTTGATAAGTCAATTTTGATAAGGCGGAATAAACTTTAATAAGCATAACTTTATGATATTTTGAGGAAGTTTTCTATGGTAAAAAATGAGTTTCCTAATAGTACCAAAAGTGATACCAGGAATTTTTTTATAGTCCTGGTGATCGTTGTAAGTATTTTATTACTGACTCCGGTATCCATTACGTTCTATGCCAACTCCTCATCACAAAATACCCCCGCGGCGGCCTCCTCGAATACCACATTTTCCGTGGGATGGGGCTATTCAACAATTACAGACGTGAATCCATATAACAACCCTGGACTTGCGCAATCATGGATATTTTCATACATTTACGATACTCTCGCTAAATTCTCTGCAAACCAAACCCAGCTGCTTCCAGACTTAGCCCAGAGTTGGAACATTTACCCCAACAACCATACCGCGATTTTTCACCTAAACCCTGCCGCGAAGTGGTCTGATGGGCAGCCTGTTACTTCTCAGGATGTAAATTATTCCTACTATCTGGCCGCCCAGCCATTTTCGTTCATTTATCCCTATGTGTCAATGATCACTTCAATCGACACTCCAGACAACTACACGGTCATATTCCACTATACCGGCGTACTTTTTGAAGAGGTGGCCATTACAAATATTTTCATTGTGCCATATCACATCTGGAAGAATGTAAATCCGGCCACTTATGGAGTATTCAGTAATGCAACTACGTTTGTTGGGTCTGGTCCATTCCTTCTCACAAATTATGTTCCCAATAGTTACGTGAAATTGGTGAGGAATCCTAATTATTTCATCCCTTCCAGAATTCCGCACATAGAGACATTGTACATGCAGCTCTTCAGTAGCGTTCAGGCGGAAGTTTCTGCGTATCAATCTGGTGAGATTGACGCCACTGGAGGTTTCCTGCTTCCCACTGAAGTCAACCAATTCAAGAACAGTACAAATTCTATTCTGATTATACCTAAGAATCCTATATACATGTATTATCTTGCATTTAACACAAATCCCAACGGAACCGGCAACCCGGCGTTACTGAACACAGACTTTAGAGAGGGACTTGCACACGCCATTGATTATAATGCACTTATCAACATAACCCAAGGAGGGAATGCAGAGAATATGCAAACAATGTTCCCATCCTGGGATCCGAGCCTTGATCCAAATCTGGGCCCTATTTCGTACAACGTTACTCTTGCAAATCAACTGCTCAACGCCTCAGGGTTCCAGATCGGATCTAATGGTTACAGACAATTCCCCAATGGGACTACCATAAAGTTGACACTTCTGGCGGTTACCGGTATTCCTGCACTTGTCAGCGCAGCAAATGTAATCGCGACAAACTACTGGAGTGCGGTGCATGTTGAAGCTACGGCACAACCAATAGAGGTTGCATCTATGATCAACGACATCTGGCCCAACTTCCAACAAGACATAGACTTCTGGGACTGGCCAATGGGCCTTGCTCCATACGATCTTTCGTCGCCCCTATTCCTCGGACTTTTCATATCGTCACAAGTTCCAACCTTTGATGACAGCGGATATTCTAACTCAACTTACGATGCTCTTTACAACCAGATGGTGAATGCCAGCACGTTCTCTGAAATGACAAATATTTCCTATGAACTACAGAAATCCCTCTACTATCAACTTCCGTATCTCCCCCTATACTATCCTTATTCTTCACAAGTCTATTCAAACAAGTGGACGAATATTTCGACGGACTATCCTGGAGGTCCATTCGGTGGAGTGGATTGGAGAACGTTCCTTACAATTGAACCAGTCAACAGCACCACGAGTCACCCGCAGAGTAACAACACATTGCTCTATGCAGGTGTGGCTGTTGTAGTTGTCCTTGCAGCTGTCGCGGGAGGACTCTATTACAACAAAAGGAGGAAAAAGAATTAGATAACGACCTGAACCAATAATTGACAGGTACTCAAGCACAAAAAAAATCGGGCAAAGAGGCGAAAAGATACTTGGGAGAATATTTCAGATCTTCCGACCTAGTGGTAGGGGTCTTAAAGGTGATAAAGATGAGTGTTCAGCAGATGAAGGCACAGGTGAGCTTTGAGCTTGAGTAACCTTTCATACATTCTGAGGCGTACCGTAAGCGCTGTACTGACCATTTTCGCTATCATTATTTTGAATTTTATTCTCTTCAGGCTCCTCCCCGGTGATCCAATAACCCTTCTCTACAGGAGCCCTGCTCTTACTCAGCACCAAATTAATCTTTTGACAGAAGAGTTTGGGCTGAATCAACCGCTGTGGATTCAGTTCGTCATTTTCTTCAAAAACTCGTTGATGGGGAATTTCGGCATATCTTTCTTCTACAAGCAACCGGTTACGTCTATTATTATTCCAGCCATAAAGAACAGTCTCATACTCTTGATCCCGGCAAATCTAATGGCAATTCTTCTAGGGATGTTCACGGGAGCGATATCAGCGTGGCACAGGGGTAAGAAGATAGATAGCACTATCCTTGGGACATCACTTGCTCTGTATGCAATGCCTACCTTCTGGTTGGGTTCGATGCTGATCGTTGTCGCACTCCACGTAGGCAATATCCCAGTCGAAGGGATGTACAGCATTGATGTTCTCAATCAATCGGCTATCATCCGTTTTTGGGACCTGCTCGGCCATCTCGCATTGCCGTTGATTACCCTGACCTTGGTCCTTTACGGAGAATTCACCATCGTGATGAGAAATTCGCTCCTTGATGTTTTATCAGAAGACTTTATATTGACTGCAAAGGCCAAAGGAGCGACGGACAGCAGAATCCTGTGGAGACATGCGTTCCCTAATGGGCTCCTTCCTCTTGTGAGTTTGATCGCGATAAGTTTTGGACTTGTCATCGGAGGAGTCATATTC
The DNA here is from genome assembly GCA_026127935.1 of Thermoplasmatales archaeon. Taxonomy (GTDB): domain Archaea; phylum Thermoplasmatota; class Thermoplasmata; order Thermoplasmatales. Next base: position 5,154 of record JAJSLL010000029.1, read on the forward strand.
ACGGAGATCGTATTCTCCTGGCCCGGAATAGGGTTTGTGACATATACAGCAATTTTTATGAGGGACTACCCCGTCCTTCAGGGAGCGTTTTTCCTGATAACCATAACAGTGGTGCTAGCAAATTACTTTGCAGACTTCGTTTATAGCTATATCGATCCGAGGATAAGATATCAATGAATCCTCTAATGAACTATCTAGGCCAACTCCGGAAAAGCAAGATAGGACTAGTTGGATGGGGGATTATACTCACGTTCGTTTTTATCGCCATATTTGCGCCTCTAATATCACCATACAACCCCAACGCAATTTCTGGTGCTTACTATCAACATCCATCCATGTTACATCTTTTTGGCACGAATCAAGAAGGACAGGACTTGTTTTCCCAGAATATGTACGGGACGAGGATCCCCCTGATTGTTGGGACTACAGCTGCCCTCGTTGCAGTTGTTCTAGGATTGTTGGTTGGACTTTTCAGTGGTTACTTTGGCGGAGTCCCGGATGAGATATTGATGAGGATAACTGACTTTTTCCTCGTCGTTCCGGCGATAGTTCTGATGATAGTGATTTCTGCTCTGATAGGAGGGACTCTCACAAATGTCATACTGATCATCGGAGGGCTGAGTTGGCCAATGACGGCTAGGGTCGTCAGATCTATGGTCCTCTCGATCAAAGAGTGGCCTTTCGTAGAGGTAGCCAAATCCAGCAACGGAAGCTCGCTCTACATAATGTTTAAACACATTCTACCAAACGTGATGCCAGTGGTTTTCGCAAACGCGGCCCTTTCAGTTGCAAATGCCATATTTACTCAGGCTGCCCTTGTTTTCATCGGTGTGGGGGATGTCACTGACCTGAGCTGGGGGAACATCATGCACTTTGCGTACATCAACGGGACAATTACTACAGGGATATGGTGGTATATGATCCCTCCAGGGATATTCATAGTGCTACTCACCGTAGGTTTCATCTTCCTGAGCACCTCCTTCGAAACCATATTCAATCCCAGGACAAGGAGGATCTAGGAATGCTGGAAATCAGGGACCTGATAGTCAAGTACAAAACGTCCAAAGGGAGCGTAAGTGCAGTCGACCGAATAAGCCTCGAAATCGATAAGGGTACTATATTTGGGCTGGTCGGTGAATCTGGGAGTGGCAAGACCACACTGGGGCTTTCCATTCTCAGGATTCTTTCTCCCAATGCCTCAATAGAGTCAGGAGATATCCTGGTGTCTGGGACAAATATCACAAAATTGAAGGAAAGGGAGATGAGGAACTGGAGGGGGAAGAAGATAGCAATGGTTTTTCAAGGCGCAATGAGCTCCCTGAACCCTCTGATGACCGTAGAAGAGCAGGTTGCCGAGCCACTGATCATCCATGAGAATATGGAGAGAAGCCTCGCTAATAGAAAGGCAAGAGATAATCTTGCAAACGTTGGACTGGGAGAAAATATACTGAAGCGTTATCCGCACGAACTAAGCGGTGGTATGAAGCAACGAGTTGTTATTGCAATGGCGATAATCGGCCATCCAGAATTGCTCATCGCTGATGAACCGACTACCGCACTGGACGTCGTGACCCAGCATCGTATAATGAAACTCTTCAAAGCTCTGAGAGATGAATATGGCATCACAATTATCATGATCAGTCACGATCTTCCAATAGTTGCGGAAGTAGCTAACAGCATGGCAATAATGTATGGCGGAAAAATAAGTGAGGTAGGAAATGCCAGGGAAGTGGTTACGAAAAGCAAACATCCTTACACTCAAGGACTTATAAAATCAATTCCTAACCCCAAGTCTTCAGAGGTCATTAGAGGCATCCCAGGAGAGCCAGTAAGTCTGGTGAACCCTTCCCCAGGCTGTAGATTCTATGACAGGTGCTCTTTCAGGAGAGACATCTGCAAGACATATGACTATAATCCGGCCGTGTTAGATGGACAACACAAAGTTTACTGCAATTTGTACGAGGTGGGGAAGCAGTGAAGATGATTGAGGCTTCTGATGTGAAGAAGTACTACCCTGTCAAGAACACTCTGTTTTCAAGGACTGGGCGTTATGTTAAGGCCCTTGACGGTGTTTCTCTATCTATAGACAAGGGAGTCATTCACTCTCTGGTTGGCGAGACTGGCAGTGGAAAGTCAACTTTTGGCAGAATCGTAATGGCCCTGACTTCACCAACAGCTGGAATTGTGAAGATTGATGGGGTTGACTTATTTTCACTCAAGAAAAAAGATTTGAAGAGCATGAGAAAGAGAATACAGATAATTTTTCAGGACCCGTACAGTTCTCTAAATCCCAAGCTCAAGATAAGGGCATCGATAACTGAACCATTGAAGCTTAACCACATAGAGTATGATGAAAAGAAGATTGCAGCAGTGGTAGAATCGGTAGGTCTTAAACCTGCAGAAGACTATCTGGACAGATTCCCCGGAGAACTCTCTGGAGGACAGAGACAGAGAACTGCGATAGCAAGGGCATTTGCAATCTCCCCAGAACTGATAGTGGCGGACGAACCGGTTTCCATGGTGGACGTTTCCATTAGAGCAGACTTTCTGAATCTCCTGAAAGAGACCAACAGGAAAGAAAATCTCACTGTCCTCCTGATAACTCATGATCTGTTTGTCGCATCCTACATAAGCGACAGGATTAGTGTTCTATACCTAGGCAAGATAGTTGAAGAGTCTGATAAGAACGGAATCGTTGGTCACCCATTGCACCCTTACACTCAGGCACTTCTGGATTCGATACCAGTCTTAGGTGAGGGCGAAAGAGAGGTGAACATAAAGGGAGAGATACCGAATCCGATAGACATACCACCAGGGTGCAGATTTCATCCGAGGTGCCCTTTTGTCATGGACAAGTGCAGGCAAGTTGAACCGGAATTCAGGGAGATAGAGACTGGACATTTTGTATCCTGCCATCTCTATTAAATTCAAGTAAGGTTTCGACAATAGTAGCACAGATTCTTTAATATCTTTGCTAAGCCCTATTATCGTCCTTGAGCTGTGTAGCCACGGTCGATTGTTATATCTGATCCTCCAAGCCTCTGCCTGCGACTTTAACTGTTCAGTCACTAACCTTGTATTCACATAAAACGGAGCTGTTGCGTTACTTGTAATTCCTATTGTGCAGACTCTGGGGAAATTGCTCTTGTCAATCCAGCAAGTGCGTGTTTTGCTGTGATATATCCTGCCTCGAATGGTGAGGCCACAACACTGTGAATTGATGCAACATTTATTATCCGTCCCCACTTATTTTCCTTCATTAGGGGGAACGCCATCTTCGAGAGAATGAACGGTTTTACCACCATCAGGTTCATCATATTCTTGAAAACACCTTACGGAAAC
>JAJSLL010000030.1 GCA_026127935.1 Thermoplasmatales archaeon
ATTCCCGCTTGCGAGAGCATAGTCTTTTCCCAGCTCCCACATTCACATTTCAGACGGAGGGGACAACTATAAGGAAAGAGATTTTCTGGCACCCCACTAAGAATTCCATGTTCATCCGATATTCCATATCAGATGAAATTCCTGATTCGGTTCGACTTGTACCTCTGATAAGCATCAGAAATGCTGGAACGATGAACAGAACCATTCCTTATCAAAGCAAAATGGGAGAGCAACTCACTGTTGAGAGGGAGGGAAAGAGCATCAATATCTGGACTGAAGGAACTTTTCGCAGTAAAGAGGAATGGTACAGAAATTTCACATATGATGAAGAAAGGAACAGAGGATATGCAAATTCCGAAGACCTCTTCTCGCCAGGCTATTTTGAATTTGGACTTCCGGTAGAAATAAATCTTCAGGTCTCAAATGAGAAAGAAAGGATTGATCCAGGGACTGCTAAGGAACTTTATCTGAAACAACTGATGCCGAAACTGAGAAAAGACATTTTCCCGGAACAGTTTCAACATATTTCTGATATATTCTCTATAGGCGATAGCATAATAGCTGGATTTCCGTGGTTCGGTTCGTGGTCACGGGATGCTTTTATTTCTTTACCTGGTCTTTTGCTGGTTAGAAAGAAGTACGCGGTAGCAAAATCGGTGCTCGAACGGTTCAAAGAAAAATTTCCTGATGGTAAGTTTACGAGCTGCATAGGTGAGAAATTAACCACTTCTGACTCTCCACTCTGGTACATATACTCCGTCAAGAAGTATATGGATTATACAAACGACCTCCCGTTCCTTGAGAGTGTCTTAGAGTTCTGCAAACTGATAGTGGAGAACTACATAGAAGGGTACAATGGAATTAGGCTCGAAGATTCGCTGGTTCATTCACCTCCGGGATCAACATGGATGGACGGGAATTGCAACGGCCATTTTGAGACCCCGAGGGAGGGCAAGACCGTTGAAGTCAATGCATTGTGGTACAACTCTCTCCTTAGTCTGAGGGAATTTTATGTCACAACGCGAAAAGAATTCCCTGACAAATTAAACGGGCTGATCCAGACTACCAGGGTCGAATTCCACAAGAAGTTTGTTTATAATGATTCTGTAAAAGACATCGCCGATCCAGATGACTATTCAATCCGACCGAACATGCTTTTGGCATTTTCGCTCCCTTACCCAGTGCTTGAGAATTTCAGAAATTACAAGAAGAGCGTGACTGATCTCGTCACGCCATACGGCCTGAGAACTCTTTCACCCAGTGATAAGAAATTCGTAGGAATTTATTGGGGTGATCAGTGTTCGCGAGACCGAGCATATCACAACGGAACGATCTGGCCATGGCTCATTGGCCCCTATGTATCCGCTTCTGTTCGTTCAGGCTCTAGCAAAGATCGCCTTAGAGCTTATTTCGGTCCTTTACTAAAGTTGAACTACGTTCCCGAAATTTTTGATGGTTTCCAACCGGGTGAACCTAGGGGATGCATAGTGCAAGCGTGGAGCTATGCGGAGATTCTGAGATCTTTCTCGGAGGACCTGAGTTGACCATGAAAGTATCTGTACTTGGCTGGGAGTTACCACCATCATTTTCCGGGGGTCTCGGCATTCACACAATGAATCTTTTCACCATTCTATCAGGGGTTATGGAAGTGGTGGTATACGTACCGGACTTTCCACAACTATCAGATCGTTATCCATTTGGCGTGACCAAAGTGAATATTGGAGAGCTCGGGAGTCCCTATTCATCCTCAGGAGATTTCTATGATCTGGTGTTGAAGTACAACTCAAGACTAGTTCAGACCTTCGATCCGCATACGGACATTATTCACGCCCACGACTGGATAACGGTGCCTGCAGCCATCAAACTGAAAAAGAAATATGACTTACCTCTTGTAGTCACATTTCACAGTACAGAGTATGATAGATCTGGAAATTTCAACCCACAGGAAAGGATTATGTCAATCGAAAGGGAGGGTTACAATAGGGCAGATAGAGTCATTACTGTTTCTGGTTACACCGATAAGATTCTGAGAGTTCTATACGGAGGACACAGCAACACTACCATAGTTTACAATGGTGTAAGCACTTCAATTTTTTCAAATGTAAAGAAAAACTACAACTCGCGGAGCACAGTTCTTTACCTCGGGAGAGTGACGCCTCAAAAGGGCCCAACCTTCTTCGTCGAACTCGCAAAACAGGTACTGAAGATTGTTGACGATGTGAAATTCATTATAGCAGGGACGGGAGATCAGTACTGGCAGATCAAAGAAATGGTGGACAGATTTGGTCTGGGGAGCAATTTCGAATTCACTGGCTTCGTTAGCGAAGAGTCAGCAGTGAAATTGTACAGAGACAGCGACGTCTTTGTTCTGCCTGCAGTGTCAGAACCCTTTGGGATGACAGTTCTGGAATCGATGTCGACCGGAACCCCCACAGTGATAAGCAAAACAACAGGTGTGGGGGAAGCCCTTTTCAATTCATTAAAGTGTGATTTCTGGGACGTTGATCGAATGAGTGACTACGTCAACTCTGTCCTGAAACATCGCCCCCTCAGGGAAATTTTGGGAGAGAGAGGTAGGATCGAAGCCTTGAATTTTAGTTGGGAACGTGCTGCGATAAAGACAATGGAGGTGTACAACTCTTTGTGAAGAAAATAGTTTTCTTTTTCGAAGTTCACCAGCCCAGGAGGATCAGATACTATAAGGCGAATGAGAGAGGAAAGAACCACCAGTACTTCTGGGACGACAGAAATGCTGAGATACTGAATAGGGTCTCGGATAAATGTTACATCCCTGCGACCCAAATGTTGATAGACTCTGGAATCAAGGCGTCAATTTCAATATCGGGAGTACTACTTGAGGCCCTTCTTAGGACGAGGAAGGATGTGGTAGAAAAATTTGCAGAGTATTTTGAAGTTGGTGGAGGAGAAATAGTTGCTGAAACTTACTATCACAGCCTGTCATCACTATGGAACGAGAGTGAGTTCAAGGAACAGGTCAAAATGGATAGCGACCTGATAAAGACTCTTTTCAATAGAACACCAACGACGTTGAGGAATTCGGAACTCATCTACAGCAATGAGATAGGCAGATTAGCCCACGAAATGGGGTACAAGAATATAATCGCAGAGGGAACCGATCAGCTGATCAAGAACCATGATCCAAACTATCTATACACGAATCAGTACGGTCAAAATCTTCTCCTAAGGAACTACAGGCTGAGCGACGATGTTTCGTTCAGATTTTCAAATCACTCGTGGAGTGAATATCCCTTGTATGCAGACAAATATGCAAAATGGCTTGCGGATACTCCGGGGGACATAATCAACCTCTTTATGGATTATGAAACGTTCGGCGAACATCAATGGAAAGAAACGGGAATCTTCGAATTTATGAAAGCACTTCCGAAAGAGGTTGAGTCTAGGAAGATGGAATTTTCTACCATTTCTGAAATAGGACAGTCGTTGAAACCGCGCAACACAATCTCCGTGCCTAACTACACATCATGGGCCGACACATCTCGTGACCTCAGTGCATGGTTGGGCAACGACATGCAAATGGACGCTTTTGAGGACCTTAAGTCACTTTCAGATTGTGCAGATAAGGAGACCTGGAGGTACCTTCAAACAACGGACCACCTGTACTATATGTCTCTAGCGGGAGTTGCAGATCAGGAGGTTCATTCCTACTTCAATCCGTATGGGTCCCCATACGATGCATACATACATTTCAAGAACATTATTGAAGACTTTAGGATGAAGTGCTCACGGGAGAAACAGTCGACTGCTTCCCCCTACAGCTTAACAACGTCATAAATGAGCTAGTGAGTGCCCTTGAAACTTAGGATTTTAGCGGGTCTAAACAAATTAGTACCTGCCGAAAAGTGAGAAACTTATATATATACTCCGCTTAATTAGTTTAAATGAGTTCGCTTAGCGTCTCAGGCAAAACGAATTACAAAAGAGACCTCAGCCTTTTTAACTTGGTGATGCTGAATGCGATGGGAATGATAGGGTCAGGATGGCTCTTTGCTTCCCTCTATGCTGTGTCATATGCTGGGTCTATTGGTGCAATTCTGTCTTGGATTTTTGGTGGGGTCTTTGTGCTCTTTATTGCGGTAAACTTTATGGAAGTATCATCGATGTTCCCACTAGCTGGCGGTTCCACTCCACTATCAGAAATGTCATTCGGTAAGATGACAGCATTCCTGGCAGGATGGTCTGCATGGCTTTCTGACATTATGACTCCAACTATAGAGGCAATCGCACTTGTAACTTATATGTCATTCTACCTGCCAAGCATGATCAATTCTTCCGGAACACTAAGACCACTCGGCTATCTGGTTGCAGCCATTGCAATGATTGTCATGTTCTTGATAAACACACAGAGAGTCAAAATCTTCGGAAACATCACCAGCGCGGTGATGATCTGGAAATGGGCAGTACCAATACTCGCTGGGATAACTATATTCACTCTGACATACAAGCCGACTAATTTTGTAGCATTCGGTAACTTTGCAAGTTCCGGTCCAAGCGGAATCTTCTATGCACTTGTCCTCGGTGGAATTATATTTGCGTTTGAAGGATTCAGGGCAGCTGTAAACATGGCTGGAGAGGCCAAAAAGAAAGACTACATCTGGAAATCCGTGATCATCGCAATCGTTGCAGTTATCGCACTATACCTGTTGTTGCAGACTGCATTCATCTCCGGAATCAACTGGGCTTCACAGGGTATCACTCCCGGTAACTGGGGTGCATTAGGATCCGGAGGATACATAGCAGGACCGTTCGCACAGGAAGCTGCTGCGATTGGGCTGGGATGGCTTGTTGTAATTCTACTTCTTGATGCAATAGTCTCTCCATTTGGAGCGGGCGTTTCCTATGCAGCATACCCTGCAAGAATATTCCAGTCAATGGCAGAGTACGGATATGCTCCCAAGGTCTTCGCGAAACTTCACCCCAAGACCCACATTCCACTGAATTCACTCATACTTGGAACAGTATTGGGATTCGCATTCCTGTACGAGTTTCCATCCTGGCATCTACTAGTAGGAATTCTCACTTCAACACTCGTCGTGGCTTATGTAGTCGGCCCCGCATCAATCAACGTTTTCAGAAGAACTGTGCCCGATAGAAAGAGATTGTTCAGACTTCCTGCTTCCAAGATATTTGCCCCGATCGGATTCATCGTTTCTTTCTTCATCATATACTGGTCAACCTTCCCTCTGAGTCTTGAGGTTTCGGTCGTAATTCTTGTAGGACTTGTTATGTACTTCTACTTCCATGTGAAGAATCACTACGGTGCGAAGCACATAACATCTGGACTGTGGCTCATTGCGGGACTGATAATTATACCGATTGAATCCTACATTGGTCCCTCAAACTATGGAGGAATCAACCTGGTTCCGTTTGGATGGGATTTCGTGATGATAGCAATCACCGGAATCCTTCTCTACATCTGGAGCCAGTACAGCGGTTGGAAGACCGATTCTCTGGAGAAGTATATTAAGGAAGATTCAACGAGTGGGGAGTAGATAAGAACTCTCCTATTTTCCCTTTTTTTATTTATTCTTATTTTTCTAAGTTCCTTGTGAGGGGCTGTTCACTTCTACGACCAAATTATTGAGTTTAGATGAGAAAGCTAATCTTAACGCTGTGACTCCTGTCAAATTCACAAGTAATGTCTACCTGATCTCGGGACTTCTGATTTGTCGAGAGTTCCCTTGAATCTATTACCGTGGAAGTGATGAGGCATCGAACAAAAATGAAATTTTCCAGGTTGATAGTCGATGGAAAAATTATTTTAGTCGTTGAGGAGAATAGGGAATTCGTTTCAGTGGCCGACCTGCTGAATGAAGACAGGAAATCGGTGGATCTTCCCAATGTGTTTGAAAGAGTTACGCAAATAAGGGAAGAATTGAAAAAGGGAAACCACTCTCACCTTGACCTGAAGAAATTTAGTTATGCCCCAGCGGTTGGAAAGCCCGGAAAAATAATTTGCGTTGGATTAAATTACAGATCACACGTAGAAGAAACTGAAAGGAAAATACCGGAGCATCCAGTACTTTTCAGCAAGTATTCAGATGCACTTGCAGGTCATCTGGACTACATCAATATTCCTGGTAAGGGATTGAAAGTAGATTATGAGGGGGAACTCGGTGTAATGATCGGAAAGACCGCGAGAGATGTAAACGAAGATTTCAAAGAATATATTTTCGGCTATTTCATCGGAAATGACATTTCATCCAGAGAGTTGCAATACAGAACAACCCAGTATCTTCTAGGGAAGAGTCTTGAAGGTTTCTATCCCAATGGACCTTCAATTGTAACAAGTGATGAAGTCCAAGGTCCGCAGAAACTGTGGATCAAAACGGTCGTAAATGGTGAAGTTCGACAGAATTCCAATACTAGCAATATGATATTCTCAGTTGAAAAGTTAGTTTCTTACATCTCACACTACTTCACCCTTTACCCTGGAGATGTAATCTCGACAGGGACCCCAGACGGGGTTGTCCTAGGGATGAAAGACAAAGATAAACATTGGTTGAAGGCCGGAGACACCGTAGAAGTAAGTATCGAAGGACTTGGAACGTTGAAGAACACCTTTAAATGAGCTGTTAGAAACGTTCCGGTGTCCCTCACACGAATGTTTTGATGATTTATGGCTGGTAAACCGAAAGAACATACCCTAAAGAAAGGATAAAATAGTCCAACTCTATCTCTCTTCGGTTGACGGCCATAGCGACGGGGAAACACCCGGTCTCATTCCGAACCCGAAGGTTAAGCCCGTCCACGTTCCGCACGTGTACTGTGTTCCGCGAGGGCATGGGAAATGCGGTTCGCCGCCTCCACTCATAGCAACTTCTTATAGGAAGGAATTATGCCTTAACAATGCGGCCTTCCCTTATCGCTTTTGACGTAGACGGTGTGCTTTTGCAACCAAAAAGTAGCTGGAACACGATTCACAACTATTTTGGTGTCAAAAATGAAGAATCACTTCGCTCTTTCCTAAAGGGAGAAATTGGATATCAGGAGTTTATTGATCGCGACGTCAATCTTTGGCTTGCAAAGCAGTCCAAGATAACTAGGGCCGATTTTCACAAGATAGCCAAGAATATTATCCCCAACCCCCACTTCGAAGATCTGAAGAAATTTCTTGAGGAGTTTAAAGGTAAGAAAATTGCTATTTCTGGCGGGATAGATGTCATAGTTTCAAGAGTGAAGGACTACTTCAATCTGGATGCAATTTACTCTAATGCGCTTATCTTTGAGGACGACGTGCTTGTTAGGGGATCTGCAGTCGTGAACCCCCACGAAAAGGGACTCTTCCTTGAAAAGTACAATGGAAAGAAGGTCTCGATTGGAGATTCTGAATGGGACAAGGACATGTTCAAGAATTCTGATTATTCTATCCTGTTCAACTCGGACAAGGATTTTGACTTTGTTGACTGCATTATTAGAGGCAATGATCTCAGAGAATTGACCAATGTTTTGAAAGACCTGAAATGACAGAAAGAATCTCAACCGGCCTGGCTCGCTTGGATAAGTGTATCGAAGGAGGCTTTGAGAAGGGGATAATCACTGAGATATACGGGGAACCCGGATCTGGAAAAACTAACCTTGTCCTTTTCGCTGCTATCAAGTCGGCCGAGGTAGGAAAAGTAATCTTCATCGATACGGAGGGAGTTTCGACGGAAAGAATTTCACAGATTACGAGTGACAAGCCATCACTCTCTAATCTCAAGTTCTTTAGGATAAGGAGTTATGAGGAACAGCTGGAATCAGTACCCAAGATACTCAATCTGGTGCAGTCCATGAATGATGTGGTGCTCCTGGTCTTTGATACGATAACAGTTCACTACAGGGTTGAAAGAGAGGTAAGGGCAGAGCTTCGTAAGAAGACTTCGAACACCTTGAACACCCAAATAGAGATGCTCAACAACCTAGCACTCACCAAGGATATTCCTGTTATTCTGGTCAACCAGGTCTACACGGACAAGTCGACAAGCGAAGTCCAACCCGTTGGAGGAAGTGCGTTGTCTCACATTGCAAAGGCCATCTTCATGATCCGGAAGCTGGGGACCGGTAGAAGAGAGTTGACCGTCGTTAAGCACAGAAGCCTTCCCGAAGACGTGAGATGCCCCTTCGTAATCACTGAAAATGGCATCGAATAGCTTTTTTAACCGGATTTCATTATATAAA
>JAJSLL010000004.1 GCA_026127935.1 Thermoplasmatales archaeon
TTCAGGATCTCAATTATTTTCGTTATCTTTGGGGTGTGCAGATTGAGAGGCTCCGTTGAAAGTTTCTCCGCTTTCTTTTCAATAGCAACCATCCTGGAATCAGTGAATATCTTCTTTGCCTTGCTGTTCTCCCTCTTCATTTCCTGCAGATAAGAATAAAATGGCAACACTCCCTGGGTCTCTGCAAATTCAAGCAGATAGTCTATCAGAATCGCCTGGGTCCTAATCTTCACTGCCGAATAGAAGTACTTGTTGCCTCTCTTTATTTGGCTGAAGATGTAGTCTCCAAGGGCGATGAGTTCTTTCCTAGATCTCCCCTGTATCCTGAGGGAAAACGACTCGAGTTTCTTTATCATCTCTCCGAGCATTTCCCTGAGCTGTTCTATGATCTCGGTTGGGCCTGGTGGAGTCGAGATCTTTACCTGCTCAATATCAATTCCCTTTATGTAAGAAACCACATCTGGCGAATTCTCGTCCCTTATCTCCAGGTCCGTTATCCTCAGGTTCTTGATTATCTGGTCGATTTTCGCACGATCACCTCCCGGCGACGCAGTTGTGGCGATGATTCTGGATTCGGAAAAGAAGTTTGCAACTTCCACATAGGCGTAATTTCCGATTGCGCGGTGTGCTTCATCAAAAATCACGACTTTGACTTCGTTCTTGATGTCCAGAAACAATGAAGAGTCGTTGTCAATAACTTGAGGGGTAGACACGATCACTCTTGCAGATCGATACAGTTCACTCCTCAAGGATTTCTTTATTTCTCCCGTTACCTCAACAATCTCTTCTTCCGGTAGGTTCACGAATTTTCTTATGTTGGTGGCGTGTTGATGCACTAGCGGTCGAGTAGGTGCTAAAAAGATGCACTTTCCACCGTCTTGAATCAGGATTGAAATTGCAATAACTGCAATGACGGTCTTTCCCAGTGCGGTGGGTATAACTATCAAAGTATTCTTCTCAACGGACTTCAGTGCGATATTGTCCTGATACTCCCTGAACTCGATTAGGTCATCCCTAAGAAGTTCAGAATACTTTGGCACAATGGATAATCGCTGATTGATTTTAATACTTCGTGACCAACCGAAATATGCGAAGGCAATTTGAACTTATCTTGCCCAAAATTGTCTGTATTCAAAAACAATTGTGGAAATGGATAATCGGATCCGATGAGGGAGTTGAATGGATCCCAAACTGTCAGGAAAAAAAGTTATCCAACCTAAAATAAAATCAAATTGTATAATTATGCGGAAATATTAAAATACTTTTAATTATGAAGAAGGGATAGACCTGACAGTGCTGCTAGTATATAGAGACCTAATACTCATCTCGATTGCGACAACTTTAATCTATTTCATATATTATTCCGTCAACACATATTACTTGATGCAGCACCGGTCGGAGCCAACCTTGGGCGTCGATTCGTCTGTTGGAGACGTGACCGTAGTTGTTCCGGTGTACAACGAGAAAGTGGATGTTTTTAAGAAAGTGGTCAATGGCATTCAAATCCAGGGCACAAGATTCGTTGTCGTCGGTGACTCGAGCAACGAACCGTACAGATCCATCGTTGAACAGAACGGTGGAATCTTCATTCATCTGAAAGAAAGGAGCGGCAAGAGGATTGCAATTTCAGAAGGAATGAAGTACGTAGATACCAAGTTCGTCCTCTTTGTGGATAGCGATACCATAATCCCAACTGATACGGTCACCAAACTGTTAAAACACTTCAAGGAGAATGTAGGCGGAGTGGGTGCAAATGTTTCAGTGAAGAAGACGGACAGCGGTGCCTCATATGGCGCCGAATTTTTGGAAAGAACAAGAGAGATCATACTCAAAGCAATGTCGGCAAGAGGAGGAAGTGTCATGGTGATAGATGGAAAGTGTGCAATGTACAGAACAGGTCTAGTAAAACCTCTTCTTCTATCGAGCAAGTTCAGGAATTACACTGTTGTCGGCAGGCGGGCTACGATGGGAGATGACCAGCAGTTAACCGCCCATATAATAAAGAAGGGATACAAGGCCGCCAAGAGCTTTGACGTTGTTATTGAGACTGAGGCGCCAGAGAATTTCAAACAATTTACTAAGCAGAGCATAAGATGGGCCAGGAGCTCTTATTATTACTTTTTCAAGAACCTGACGGACGGAACAGCATTCAAGGCAGGCGCATTCTACACATTTGAAGCGGTTGCCACATTCGCGCTTCCGATAATCACGCTGGGCCTGGGTCTAGTAAGATTTTACTTCGACCTCCACTCTTTTGGAATTATAGCTGGGAACAGTCTAGACACGATCTTGGATTCTATCACGACTCTGACCATATTGAGTAAGGGAAGGGTACTGATACATCCTGTGCTCACCCTCCTAAGCATTCCAGGTCCACTGATCTTTGGAATGGCCGTTGCGAACAACGTGCGAGGAGAGCGGATTAGAACGTTGGCATATGGTGGATTGGCACTTATCATCATCTTCTTCACCTCTTGGTACGGTTTCTTGACTTGCTGGAAGCAGTCGAAGTGGATGACCAGATAAATCAAAAGTTCTCTTCCGGATTATTTTAAAAAATGTCAGAAAGTTTCAGACCTGGCACCCAAGAAGTCAAAAGAAATGCGCGTGACAAAGTCAGAGTATTCCATCATCTTCTTCTGGAGCTTCCATATTCTCCTGTGGTCGCCGATGATGAGGATAAATCCTTCAGAACCCCCTCCCATAAGTCGCGCAGCACCTGCACCATTTTCTTTTGCGGCACTGATGAGCGCATCTATCTTGGGGTTTGTCACGTTCTTACTCAGTCCCTTCTTGAGTTCCCACCCGCTATCCACTAATTTCACAAACCTGTCGAAGTCATCTTCTTCGATCGATTCCTTCGCCTCTTCCGTATTCTTCTTTATTTCGAGCAACCTATCAATCAGATCTCCAGAGCCCTCCTCGAGTCTGCTGACTTCATCCTGCAGTTCCTCTGAACTGTCATGTGATGAACCCGTATAGACCATCAGGGACGATTTTTCCAGTAGCTGGACGAATGGTAATCTATAATCAAACACTTCCATCTTGTAACTGTTCTTACCAAATTCAACGTACTTTACTCCGCCAAAAGAAATTGCGTAAGGATCCTGCTTCCCCAGTGTTGCCCCAAAGAAATTTCTCTCCACTTCGTAGGTCTCCTCGGCCAATCGTGCCTTTGTGACTTCTTCACCGTTGAGCAATTTTATTATTTGGAGCAGTCCGAGTACCAACGCACTCGAAGTTCCAAGTCCCGTTCCAGGAGGAACATCTCCTGAAATACTCAACCTTCCCTTTTCTATTCCCCTCTCCTTGAACAGTGCTGTGACGCCATCTAGGAAATTGTTGTGAATCCTTTTAGAAAAACTCCAACTCTTTAGAATGTCCCTTGATGAAATCTCCAGATGTTTACCATCACCGACATAGTTGAGCCTGATTCCCCTGTCAATAGTTGCGTTGATGACACATCCTCCATACATTTCTGGGAACGGGGATATATCGGTACCGCCGCCAGTGAAGCTTATTCTGTAAGGGCAGGTCACTGAGATTTTTTTCATCTTAGGCAAACAGATAAAGAATCAATCCTATTAATAATAATGCAGTCAGAAAGGCTTCTAAACTCTTCAGAAGAAGCATCTTCTTTCTGATGATCGTCCCCATGATTGGGGACTTGGCGTATAGCTTCTCTCAATTTATCTGGGGTTACTCTCACTTCGTAATACACGTTGCATATATCTATCACAAAAAGATTCAAAAGGAATACCGGAAAGCACCAAAATTAAAATCGTTCAAAGAAATCCAAAGAAGATGAGAGTCCTAATACTTGGGGTCGATGGATACATCGGGTGGGCACTGGCGCAACGACTTGTCTCCAAAGGCCACGATGTCTTCGGCGCAGACAATCTCTACACCAGGAAGAGAGTGAGGGAAGTAGGCTCAGATTCTGTGCTGCCGATTCCTTCGATAGGGAGAAGGTTGCAGAGTTTCAAGGAATTCTATGGAAGAGATCTAAAATTCTTCAGGGGAAATGTTGCAGACCCAAAGTTCCTTTATCAAGTATTTGAAAGAGTCAATCCAGATGTGGTTTATCATCTCGCAGAGCAGCGATCGGCCCCGTATTCAATGATAGGCCTCAAGCAGGCAAACGAAACAATGGTCACCAATCTAGTGAGTACGATCAATTTGGTATACGCTGCGAAGGATACGAATCCAGACGTTGAAATAATCAAGCTCGGGACCATGGGAGAGTATGGCACTCCCAACATCGACATAACGGAAGGGTTTCTGGAGGTGGAATTTAGGGGGAGGAAGGACGTCTTGCCCTTCCCCAGGAATGCTGGTTCTTGGTACCACTGGACTAAGGTCCACGACTCCAACAATCTGATGTTCGCAAACAGGCTTTGGAAACTGAAGATCACAGACGTCATGCAAGGAGTAGTTTATGGAACTGCAACCAAGGAGATAGAGAAGTCCCACCTCTACACGAGATTCGATATAGATGAGGTCTGGGGCACTGCACTGAATAGATTTGCCGCCCAGGCTGTTGCGGGGCTCCCCATAACCCCGTATGGTAAGGGAAACCAAAAGAGGGGTTTTCTTTCTCTGGAAGACAGCGTAAGCTGTCTCACCATAGCACTTGAAAAGCCACCGAAAGAGGGCGAATACAGGGTGCTAAACCAGTTTGACCAATACTACTCAGTCAATTACCTTGCTGAAACGGTAAGCAAAGTATATCATGAATTGACTGGCAATACTCCGGAAATTATGAACGTCGAAAACCCGAGGGTAGAAGCGGAAGACCACTACTACAACCCTGACCACAAGAAACTCTATGACTTGGGTTACAGGCCCTCTGGGGAGCTGAAAAAGGATATCAAGAAGATAATTGAAGATCTTCTACAGCATAAAGAAAAGTGCCGAGACCTCAAGAAAGTGATAATGCCAAAAACGGTCTGGAAGAAGAGTTCAGGGATCTGAACCTTTACTCAATTCTAGACTTTTCTTGCTGTGCTGGTAAGTGGCTTCAAGAACGGTACGGTAATCTTCAGCGCGTCCTACACTCACCCATGAAGCACTGGGGACATCAATAGTTCCAAACTTCAACCCACTCCTAATTGCATCATCAATCGCATCCGTCAATTCTGCTTTCCCGTTTTTATATGTGATGAAATTGAATATCTGTGGAGGAAGGTAATACAGTGCACACAGTGCATAGCTAGAGGGAGGGGCATTTGGTTTTTCGACGACTCCGACAACTGCATTTAAACTGTCACCGTTCTCGAAGGAAACGACTCCGTACCTGCTAGGATCTTTGACTTTCATGACAAAGAGTTTCCACTCTCTCCTCCTTTCAGCTTCCTTGAGATGTGCCCCAAAGTGTTCCATATCTAGGATCATCCCATCACCGGCTGCGAGAAGGAATCCTTCGTTTTCCACGAATTTCCTTGCTGAAAGAACAGCATCTCCAAAACCATTCTTCTCCCTCTGGAAGAAAACCTTTACAGACGGGTAAACGCTCTTCAGGTAATCTTGCGAGAGTGAGTCGAACGGATCGAGTACAACTGCAATTCTGTCTATCCCGATCTTGTTGAATTTGTTAATGAGAACATCCATTATCGGCCTAAGCACCAGACTCTTCTCTCTATAATCATAGACGTTTAGGAGCTCTTTTCTAACCAGTCCGTTCAATCCAGATCTCTTGCCAAGTCCTGCAGCCGTTATGATAGCCTTCATTCTATTGACTAGAGATATTCAGATTCTATAAAATTTAGTCGAATGCATTCTTGCTCGGAGGGATGAGAGAAAAGCAATTAACCAATTCACAGGTATAGTTGGTATTTTTAAACGTGAAATAATAGAGGCAAGGTGTCATCATCTCTAATTTCCGTGTCGGAGGTTGCTGCGGGAATAGTGATGCTGATCGCAAGCTCTCTAATCCTTACAATCGCCATTGAGGAGATTGGAAAGAGAGGGAAATTTAGCGAGAGTTTTACCGGAGCGATTATAAGTCCAATCTTCACAGCAATGCCGGAGCTTGTGGTGATAGTCCTCGCACTGGTGCTTGTTGGGAAGGAATCCGGTTCCGAGATAGCAGCCGGTACGATAATTGGCGAACCGTTCATGGTATCCGCAATAGGCTTTCCTGTGGTAGCCGTCACACTTCTTTTGACATCAAGGAAGCACAAAATCGACGAAATAAATCCGTTGTTATCAAAGACACTTATCTACATGGGACTTGTATTTCCAATAATGTTGATTCCATTCTTCTTCAATCTTGTCGTTGTAAGAGTAGCCGTAGCAGTGATTCTGGTTCTGCTCTACATAGTCTTCTTCAGGTTGGTTGGAAGAAAGGAGAGGTTTGAAGAAGAGGCGACAGACATAAGAATTCGCAACGGGGCTCTGCTAGTCTTAATGATCATAGCGGGGGTTGCATTCCTGCTTGCAGGATCGGCTATTCTTGTCAGGGGGATAAATAGCCTCTACCTGCTGACTGGAATAAACCAAGAACTAATCACAATTCTCTTGGTGCCGATAGGAACAATTGTCCCAGAAACAGTGAATGCCGTGATATGGGCTGCTAGAGGCAAGACCAGTCTTGCAATTGGGGCAGTTGCTGGGGAGGAAATGTACTTTGCAACCTTCTTTCCTGCACTGGGCATTCTTGCGAGTCGTTGGTACATAACGACAAACGGAATGGTGGCAGTCCTATTGACTTCCGTATTTTCTATCGTCATAGGCTTGACGGTCTATAAATTCAAGACAGCAGCCTACATCTTCATTTTCTTCATCGTTTCTCTAATCATATTCTTGTTATTTGTCTACTAATTTTTGAGTAAATCCAATAAAATAGGAAATGTTAAAATATCGTCCTTAACTCCCAGATTATGACTGACCTATCTAGGACATCACTTTCGGATATAAAAAAGCGGCTTTTGCGCGGTACCCCTCTGATAGTTTATGATTTCGACGGTAGAGAGGAGGAAGCAGATATGGTATTTTATGCAGGCTCCATGACATGGAAATCTGTTAACAGACTGAGAAAGGATGCCGGGGGCCTCATCTGCTATGTTACTGGAAGAGAAGAAGCGTCCAAGATAGGCCTGAACTTCCTGACCGACGAATGGAAAACGCATCCAACGTATGGAAATCTTATAAAACGGCCGTCCTATGGTGACTACCCTTCATTCACGATGTGGATCAACCACATTTCGGTTTCGACTGGAATATCCGATTCGGACAGGGCCAATACTATTCTCGAAATGCACAATTTACTGACCGACCACATAGAGAACAAAGTGGAATACTTCCAGAAGAATTTCTATGCACCTGGACACGTGCCAGTCCTTGCGTCAAGGGGACTGAATGAGAGAAAAGGGCACACCGAACTTGTATCGCACCTGGCTGAACTGGTAGGTCTTCCGCGGAGCATGGTGATAGCCGAGATGCTGGGGGACGGGAAGAGTCTTAAGAGAGCCAGTGCAGAAGAATACGCAACAAAGAACAAATTAATATTCTTGGAAGGCAAAGATATAGTCAGAGCGTGAATGACGTGACAAAATACGGAATAGTGGATACCACCTTTTCACGGGTGGATATGGGTAGATTTGCTTACGATACGATAAGAAAAGAGGATCCAGATGGAGAAATTGTCAGGTACACAGTTCCAGGAATTAAGGATATGCCGATGGGGGCTACCAAGCTCTTCGAAGAGGGATGCGAAGGTGTGATCACTCTTGGCTGGGTAGGGAAGACGAAGCTGGACAAGTACAGCTATCTGGCGACGAGCATAGGGCTAATCCAGGCACAACTGAATGCAAAGCGACACATTATGGACGTCACGGTCCACGAAGATGAAGTGGAGGAGGCACAGCTTTTTTCGCTTGCCAAAGACAGGGCGACGAAACACGCTGTGAACTTGGTAAAACTCGTCAGGGATGGCGGTCATTCACTGGCTTCAATGGCAGGGAAGGGTCTCAGGCAAGGATATAATAGTGCAGGACAAATTCTGAGTGAGGATTAAAATGTCAAGAATAGGTTTAGTGGTTTCGGACTTCAATTATGACATCACTTCGCTTATGCAAAAGAAGGCGGAGGAACAATCGGAGCTCCTAGGCTTTGAGCACGAAGCGATAAGGGTCCCAGGGGTCTTTGACATGCCACTCGCCGTGAAGTTGCTCCTTAAGAAGAAAAACATCGATGGAGTTGCGCTGCTTGGTGCGGTGATAAAGGGGGAAACAAAGCATGATGACCTCGTGATAAATCAATCCGTCAGAAAGATAGTCGATCTTTCAAATGAATATGAGAAACCTGTCACGATAGGTATAATCGGTCCCGGTGCTGAGCACGATCAGGCAGTTGCAAGGATTGAAGAATATTCTACAAGGGCT
The DNA here is from genome assembly GCA_026127935.1 of Thermoplasmatales archaeon. Classification (GTDB taxonomy): domain Archaea; phylum Thermoplasmatota; class Thermoplasmata; order Thermoplasmatales. The sequence continues at coordinate 8,385 of JAJSLL010000004.1, forward strand.
GTCGAATCTCTGGCAAAACTGTTTAAGGCATTCAAACGGAACTGAAAGTTAAGCAACGATATAACCGAATTCTTCTCTCATATGACTCTAAGATAGGTAAAGTTCTTTCAAATAGTCAATAAAAATTAAAAAAGAATCAGGACGGGACCGCTTCAAGGTCATATGCCGCTATGTTGAACTGTCCATTTCCTCCGTTAATTGACATGGGAACGTTGTTCGCGAGAGCACTCAGAACAAGACTATTCGAAGAACCGACAGGATTCTCAAGACTCACACTGCCTGCAAACAAGTACACGCTATCACTCACCCCCGGTCACCTGAGTGTTCAGCAGTCCATACACGGAAGATGCGACACCAGCATAAGTTGCAACGTCTGAAGCTAGGTCTGCCCATCCAGAACCGGGGGCCCAACCATCTGCGGCAGCGATTACACCAACGACAGAAAGCGCAAGACCAAAGAGTGAGTTGATCTCAGGCCACAGATTGCTGGAAGCGGACGTCATACTATCTTCTATAGTGGACCAATCTGCTGTTCCTCCATTTGACAGGGTGTAATTCTCTGCGGTTATGTAGGATGATGAAAAGAGATACTTAGCCAGGTTGTGGGGTTCCATCAATGACCATGTGGTTCCGCTGGTTATGTTCATATGACCCATGTCATAATAACCGTTCCCATTAACATTCAGAGAGGCGATCTCTGTTGTGTAATGGTAGTTGTTTGACGGCTGGTATCCACCAGAGGTGTAAATGTATTCCCTGAACTGATCCAACGTTATTGTCCCGACAACGTAAAGCATAACAGCGTGAGGGGAATTTTCGTTCAATGGAAGGGCGTTGTAAGCGGTTATTCCATCTACCCAGGTGCCGTTACTGTTTTCAGGAGAAGTGTAGGAGCTGTTGGAAAGTACCGAGTAAGAGATAGACCCACTGATACTGCTTATTTGACCCACATGAAAAAGTGCTTCTTGGCTCGCAGAGCCCAGAAATACTGATATGTCGATTTCCTCGTTGTTGCTAGATAGTATGGAATTGTTTGCCCAAGCCAGAGGAATAGTCTCATTACTAAATGACGTTGATTTGATCAAAGACCAGAAGTTGCTGTCGTTTCCTCCTCCTATTCCAAGAGGCAGGTCATTTGTTCCCACTATCGATGGATACTGAGTGGAAGAGGTGTCGACATATCCTTTCATAGATGCAAGGGAGGGGTGATCTTGGAATGTTATGTTGCTTAGATGATGGTATCCGTATATCTCGGTCACATTAAGGAAATTGCCTGTGAGCAGAACGTAAAACGCGGGGTTGAAAGGTACCACTACAGACTGATAATAGACCATAGTAGTGTTGTTTTCAATATAGTAGTAAGAGACCTCCGCTATATAGGACGTCATTGCACCCAAGTTTCCAGTGTGCATGAAGTAGGACGTCCAGTTATCTGCGAGGGAGTAGAAGCCGTATGATAGGTTGGTGACTAAATATCCAGTGGAATTTGTGGTTCCGTTAAAGAGAGGTGCCACGTTTACATAAGAATGCAACCAGGTGGCTACGGATGGTGGGGGATTTACGAAGATCTGAACGGATGCATAGAGGAACTCTGCAGGAGCTGCATTAAGGCCTGTGGATGCGGGAGCGATAGACAGTACAAGTCCAGGTCCCAACTCCTTTGCGGGTTGCGGTGATGAGCGCTCATATAGATCAATTCCTAAAGAGAGAGATGCGACAACTATAACTGCAACTATAACTGCAACTATAACCACAATGGTTCTTTTCATTGTCATCAGACCAGACAATATATGATGACTGCTTTAATACTACGTCCAAGTTAGAAAATGTATTTTGAACTGTTCTATTCACAAATCAACCCTTGAATTTCGTTGAGAAGTGTTGTGTAGCAAAAAAACAAAAATGGGAGAACTTCTTCACCATACTCGTATCAAGGTCGTCATTCCATATTTTCCACACGATTCCAGCGTAGATTATCAAAACGACTGGAACGAAAATCTATAAGACCAGACTCATCTAGCTCATCAAATCAATCGAAGAAAAAGGTATAACGTCTTCTGAATGCACTGAAGAAATTTTCAAAAGAACCCAAGTACCGGAAGGGAATAAGAACATTTTTTTAATCCAAAGTTATGCGCACTAAATGCCTTACGACTTCAAAGAGAGCGAAAGAAAGTGGACTAGTTTCTGGAATGAAGAGAAAGTATTCCAGTATGATTTCAGTTCATCCAAGCCCACTTACAGCATAGACACACCTCCCAGATATGCTTCAGGCAAGATGCACATAGGGCACGCTTTCCACTATTCGCACATAGATATGGTAGCAAAATATCACAGGATCAAGGGAGAAGAGGTGTTCTTCCCGCTCTGTTTTGATGTTAACGGAATGCCGATTGAGGTCAACGTCGAAAAGAAGTATGGCATAAAGATGAGGGAGTATGACAGGCAGGAATTCGTAAAACTCTGCGAAGAGTTTGCCGAGGGGAACATACAAGCGATGATTGGCCAGTTCCAATCTCTAGGCATAACAGCCGATCCCTCGTTGTACTACAAGACCAACTCTGAGATGTACAGGAAGTACACCCAAATCACATTCATAAGGATGTTCGAGAAGAGGATGGCTTACAAGGGTAAGCATCCAGTCAACTGGTGCCCCCGCTGCGAAACAGCTATCGCAGAATCAGAGATTGTGTATGAGGAACGTGATGTATCCCTCAACGATATAGAATTCAAGGGAGACGGATTTGAACTAACCATCTCTACCACAAGACCAGAACTGATTGCTGCGTGCGTTGCAGTCGCAGTGAACCCGAAAGATGAACGCTATGCACACTTGGTGGGCAAGCAGATCAAGCTCCCCATTTTTGGCAAGTCAGTTTCGATAATCACCGATGAAGATGTCCTGATGGATTTCGGAACCGGAGCAGAAATGATATGTTCCGTCGGTGACAAAGCAGACTTGAAAATGATCTACAAACATTCGCTACCCTTCCTAAGGAGTATAGATGAGCAGGGAAGGTTGACGGAGATAGCAGGAAAATATTCGGGCCTTCCAACTAAGGATGTAAAGAAAAGAATTATCGAAGACCTGAAGCTATCTGGGGATTTCGTTTCAAGCATAACAATCAAGCAGAATGTAGGCACCTGCTGGCGATGCGGAACACCTCTGGAATACCTGCAGAAGGAACAATGGTTTGTCAAGTCAATGGATTTCAAGGATGATCTTAAGAAATGGTCGGAAAAACTGGGATGGCACCCACTGTTCATGAAGAAGAGACTGGACGATTGGATAGATTCGCTATCTTGGGACTGGGTCGTCTCAAGACAAAGATATTTTGCAACGCCCATTCCTGTCTGGGAATGCAACAACGGTCATCAGGTAGTTGCTAAAGAAGAGCAGTGCTATGTCGATCCGCTCATAGACCTCCCGCCGGTGAAGGACTGCCCCACCTGTCACCTTCCCCTAAAGGGGTCCGAAGAGGTATTTGATACATGGATGGACTCTTCAATCTCATCATTGTTCAACACATACTACGCACGTGACGAAAAAATATTTTCGAAGCTCTATCCCATGTCTCTGAGGCCTCAGGGACAGGACATCATTAGGACCTGGGCTTACTACAGTGTGCTGAGGGGAAATCTTCTGACCGGTCAGAATCCATGGAAGGAGATAATGGTCGACGGAAACATAATGGCTCCGGATGGGCGTCCAATGCATGCATCGTGGGGGAACGTGGTGGACCCGAATATTCTATTGGAGAAATATGGAGCGGACGCGTTCAGGTATTTCACAGCCTCTTGTTCACTCGGTGAGGACACTGCATTCAGGGAAAGGGATCTGATCAGAGGTCAAAGACTGATGAACAAGATTTACAACCTAGTGAGTTTCCTCGAATTTTACGGAGGGAAACAAACCGAGGAAGACGGGATGAGACCGGCAGACCACTGGATAATCAGACAGATGAATAACGCAATACGAGAAGTTAGTAGCGCAATGAATGGCTTCGAATTTGACAAGGCCATACGAGTAGCGGAATCGTTCATCTGGCACGACCTTGCAGACAATTACGTGGAGATAATCAAGCACAGGATAAACGGCTTCAAGACTTACGAAACGGTATATCGCATTCTACTGTCTTCAATAATAATGATATCGCCCATCTTCCCCTTCGTGGCTGAAGATTCCTATCAGAGATTATTCAGGGAGAAGGAAGGTAAGAGGAGTGTTTTCGATCTGCAATTCCCCGATTCAATTTCGTTTGATGAGATAGAGGCCCAGGTCGGTGGAACCACTTCAGAAGCGATTTCGATGATGAGGGACCTGAAGGTGAAGGATAAGATTTCACTTTCTGACAAGATCGAGATGGCCACTATTTTAAGCGCTTCCGAAGTCAAAGTTGACGAAGAGGATGTGAGGGGAACGATAAGGGCAGAGAAACTCACTTACGAAAAGGGGAAGGTTGAAGAAAAGATAATTTCCGTGAAACTTGCTCCCTCCCTGTATTCAGTCTTAAGGGAGAAGTCGGAGTCATTCCTCGTTAAAGTGAAGGAAAACCCTTCTCTCCTCGACGAAAGTTATATATTATTCGAGGACAAGAAAATCGACACTACAGAAGTTCTGGTCACAAAAAAGTACTCTATTCAGGGAAGAAACGTCAATTGCGGGAAAGAATTCTGCGTATCGGTATCAAGATGACAAATGATTTATTTGTAGAAATAGTGTCTATTCAGTGGCAAAAAGACCCAGCGATGCTGAGCTCATCTTCAACGTTCTGACCATCCTGAGGAAGAATGGAGAGATCGTGGGTGAAATAAAATTCCTCGATTTTCTCAAGAACAGGAAGATTAGCGCATCCCCAAAAAGGTTCAGGAAGCTGATATATGAGATTCCTGAAATAGAAGTTTCAGTGAAATATTCGAGCAAGAAGTTCGCGTCCCTTGACGACTGCCCCGTGTGCAGTTCAAAGCTCACCACGATGAGGGGAATAAACCTCGAGGGAAAGAAGAAAATTATAGGCTACAAATGTGGAAGGTGCGGGTACAACTCCACCAGCAACGGGAAACCATATATATATACGTTCAGATTAAAGAATCATGATCTCTGACATTGAAAAAAATTACATCATAGTCAAGATTGAAAAGGGGGAGGATGTTGGAGAATCAATCACCAAGGTTCTCGATGATTATGGTATCTTTTCCGGTCTGGTTGAGTTCGGAATAGGCATGATAAGAGACTTGGAGATTGGATACTGGAATGGAAAGGAGTATGATAAAGCACAGCTCCAGTCACCAGGAGAGGTTGTCTCTTTCCACGGGAGTATATCTAGCAACGAACCAAGGCTCCACATCCACGTATCAGTGGCGTTAAGCGATCACTCAGTAAATGGAGGGCACTTCTTTTCCGGAACTGCTGACCCGCTCATGGAAGTTCACATTCTGAAGTTGGAAGAAATTGTTCTGAAGAGAGCCCTGAACAAGAAGACTGGTTTAAAGGAACTGATAATAGAATAGGAGATCGTGGGCCCAGGGAACCGCTACAAGTTGAAAGGCTCATATCATCTTTTAAAACAGTCCTATCTTCGGTTGAAGTAAAACCGAAACCGCATAATTCCGCTTTGCGACCGCAGTTCGACTGTTGCCATCCGCAGAATGCATCAAAATTCTTATAAATGATAAATAGAACAACTTGATGTGTAAGCGCCCATGAAATTTTCCATCAGAATTCCTCTCTGGGTTTCCGTAATTGGATACCTTCTCTTCTTTGTAATGATAGTGGGGTTCACCGTTTTTCTTCCTTGGATAGTTCCGGTATCACTAATCATTGGGGCTTTCCTGATCGGATTGATTGCCTGGGGAATTCACAAGAGAGTGATGAACTGGCTCATGTTCATTGTGATGGTCCTGGTCGCATTCATATTCTTTTTCCTTGCGTCAAAGGGATTCGTATTATTTGTGGAAACGAACGTCCTTGGAAAAATCTTCCTGATAGCAGGGATTTCAGGCCTAGCGATCATATTTCTTGGGAGGGAAAATAGAGAAATAAGGGAATTCGAAAGATTCATAGGGTTTGAAAGTCCCCTGAAGGGACTCCGGAAGAATAGCAAGTATGTGGCTGGGACTTTCTTTGACTTTAGAAGCGTCTGGTCTAAGATCTATCATCCAAGTCCCAAGAGCAAACTCAGGGTCAAGAAGAAGAAATTCTTCCAGAGATAGTTTGGAGCCCGGCTCACTGATTGCTTCTTTTCATTTAGATGGCGTTCCTATATAACCTCGAATTAGAAATAACATACAAATTGGGCCACTTTAATTTCAGTTAAGATTGTATTCTAGTGAAAGAGAACTCGTCTCCACGACTAGATCTTTCAGTTTCCCTTATTTGATCTCTGAGAATCCCGTCTATTTCTCTTAATTATCAGTAAAGAAATATACATTGGAACACTAAGACAAATTTGCTATTGAACTTCGCCGGAGCAGTATAACTTTAGTTTGAGAATAGTTTCTTAACCCTTTCAGTGAGCAGCAATGTTCCTATAGACAGAACTTTCTCATTCTCCACATCTATTGCAGTCATGGATGCAAGCTTGATGTCTATACCGTAACTTTCCCTTTCGTTCAATCCCAGAAAACTAGCCGTGAGGACCCTTATGGGAAGAGCATGGCTTACAAACAGGTACTGTCCCTCGTAATCAGCAAGCGCACTCTTCAACCTATTTAACTGAGAACTCCAAGTCTCCATTCCCAGATCTTCCCTGTTTAACTTAGGGACTTCGTCTACTTTGTATCCGTTATAGGGCCCAAGACCCGACTCCCTTATCTTGGAATTTTCCGTTACCTTCAGGCCGATGACTTCTCCGACGGTCCTAGCGGTCTGCTTGGTCCTGAGAAGAGGACTGCAGACGATTCCATCAAACTTCAGTCCCTTAAGTTGCTCAGCCGAGAAGAGAATCTGTTCTACCCCTCTTTCTGTCAAAGGGTATTGATTCACGTCTTCTGAAATGATGTTGTTGACATTTGCAAAACTCTCACCATGCCTCATTAAGATCAGTTTCTTTATCAATTAACTCAACCAATCTTTAATGCATCAATTTAATAAAATTTTGCGTAAAGAATGAGCGTCGGTTGTCAATGCTCCGAAGAGTTTCCTGTGTAGAATAATTATATTTCAAAGTTACTTGCTTTATAGCGTTCTGAAATGATCAAAACCAGTGAGAGACTTAGTATTGCCCTCTAGATCTACCACGCCCCTGCCTTCCAAAACTCTTCCTAACAGAGGGTAACCTTTCAGTCTTTCAGGAGAAGTAAATAGAAGTTCGTAGTCTCCCCCTGTGGAGTATAACAAGACTCTTTCATCTTCACTCTTCGAATTTTCAGAGATGTTGTGTTCGATCCTTATCTTGACTCCGCTCAGAGTGGCGAGAAGTCTCAGCGATTTGTAAATTCCATCCGAGTTGTCGATGCAGGAAGTGATCCTGGAATTGCGGAGAGATTTCAGTACATCAAATCTGGGTCTTATGTCCAGGATTTCTTCAGTTTTTCGTTTATTCCCTTTATGATATTCCAATATCGCTCGTTCATTTTTCCCAATGGTGGAGGACGCATAAACAAAATCCCCTGATCTGGCGCCATTTCTTCTAAATTCTCTTCCCTTCTTGACTTCGCCAATGATCATTCCTGTCAAAGAAATCTTTTTTGACTCCTTGAGGTCTCCTCCAGAAAATTTGACCTTGTATTTACCCAGTTCACTCTTGACCCCTGAGGTGAGGGAGGATACCCAACCCGCATCAAGAGTTCTTGGAAATGAGAAGGATACCATCATCTCGAGAGGTCTACCATTCTTTGAAGCTATGTCGCTCAGATTGATGTCGACGAGAAATTTTCCGATCAATACCGGGTCCCACCACTTCTCGAAATGATAACCCTCATTGATGGTGTCCATTGCAATCAAGAGGAACTTCCTTCCCTGATCCAGGAAGTGGACATCCTCGTCTTCGTTCTTTTCCCCTATGATCTTCCAAATTTTATCAATGAGTTTTCTCTCCCCTAGTTCTCTTATCTCCATCACAAAGATAATTAGATGTAGTTAAATAAATTATCAACTGATGGACGAGATAGAGGTCGAGAACAGCATATTCTTCACCAGATATGGAGCGGCATTTCTGGAGGATATTTCCGCTGTTGTAGTATCCGACGTCCACCTTGGTTATGAAGACGTTCTCGCCATGAATGGCATATTTATACCAAGGGTCCAGTCCCAAATGATTTATGACACCGTTGACCTGATTATCAACAAGTACAAACCGGAAAAGTTCATAATTAACGGTGATCTGAAACACGAGTTTTCCCACAACACACCCCAGGAATGGAGCGACGTGTATGAGCTTCTGAGGAGGGTAGGTGAGAAATCAGAACCCATTGTGATAAAGGGCAATCACGACAACTACGTTGCAAACATAGCGTCCAAACTGAACCTAAGAACGTACGACACGTACAAGGAAGGAAGGTATACTTTTCATCACGGTCACAAGAATTTCAAGTGGGATGACATAGGAATAATAGGGAATGAGCATCCTGCTGTGGGTCTCAGGGATTCCGTGGATTCTGTTTTGAAATTGCACTGCTTCCTCTACTTCAAAAAAGAGAGATTGATCGTCCTTCCTGCGATGTCTATCTACGCAGGCGGTTCAGACATCTTGAAGAATGAAATCAACTCACCAGTTCTGAAGAAGGTAGATCTCGATGAAGGGAGGGTCTACGGTCTCTGGGATGCATACGGAACTATCGATCTCGGGAATGTGAAGGGGCTCCTATGATTGGTTTCATCTCTGCTGGATTCAACCCACCCTCCAGTTTCACGAGGGAGGAACTTGATTTTCTTGACAAGTCCAAACTAATACTTGTCGACACTTACACTTCTCCGAATTACATAAGAGAATTTGGCAATAGAGAGCTGACATTTGTTGGTAGAGACAAGCTTGAAAATTTCGAATGGATCTTAAAGGAAGAGGAAGACGTTTCAATCGTCATCCCCGGTGACGCATTTTCAGCCACTACTCATTTCACAATTTATAAGGAAGCGAAGCTCAGAGGGATCGAAGTCAAGACGTTTCACAACACATCAATCTTCCCAACGGCTGCAACCAGACTGGGCATGCACCTTTACAAGATCGGCCCTGCTGTGTCCTTGCCAAGATTCAAGGAGAATTTCAGGCCACTCTCCCCCTACGAGAAAATATTCCAGAATTTCACGAATGGCTTCCACACAATTCTGCTCCTAGATACGGAACCACCACTGGGGCTGAGGGATGCACTGGATGAACTTCTATGGATGGAATCGCAAGGGAAGAGAGGTCTTTTCAGCAAGGACAGGGAGGTGGGTATTGTTAGCAATCTTGGCACTCCAGACGAAAGAATTGTTTACGGAAAGATCGACAGTCTGAAGAAACAAGATGAGATCAAAGTTCCACTCACAATAGTCATACCCTCAGACCTTCATTTTCAGGAAAAGGAAGCCCTCGATTTGTTCCGTACATAGTTAAGTTTTACTTATTTCAGTAGTCTCATAAAGGTTTATTACTGCGTTGCCATATACGGAGAAAGTAGGTGAAAAGATGCAATCAGCACAAATGGCTTACGATAGGGCTATCACCGTGTTCTCACCGGACGGAAGGTTGTTCCAGGTAGAGTATGCAAGGGAAGCCGTCAAGAGAGGTACGACTGCCATTGGTATTGTGTTCGAGGACGGAGCCATCCTTATGGCAGACAAGAGGATAAAGAGCGGACTCATAGAGGATAAGAGCATAGAGAAGATATTCACTGTAGACGGTCACATAGGGGCAGCTTCATCCGGTCTGATAGGCGACGCTAGGGTATTGATAGACCATGCAAGACTCCAGGCCCAGTCTGAAAAGGTCACTTACGGGCAGGACATAATAGTCGAGTCATTGGTCAAGAAGATCTGCGATCTGCTTCAGCAGTACACCCAGTATGGGGGAGTGAGACCCTTCGGTGCGTCCCTCCTGATAATTGGCATAGATGAAACGGGCATCAGCCTGTTTGAAACAGACCCTTCTGGGCTCTCCACTGGTTATAAGGCAGATGCGATAGGATATGGACGGGATGCGGCAATAGAGATTCTTGAGAAAGAATACAAGCAAGGCATGCAACTCCAGGACGCTGTAGATCTCGGCATCAAGGCACTCAAGGCCGGGCTCGAGCAGGGACAGGGACTCGGGATGGTCAGTGTTGGAGTCATAAGGAAAGGGGAGAAATTCAAGATCCTATCTCTGGAGGAGACTAACAAACTAATAGGCAACAAGTGAGAAAGTGAATGGTCAAAGTCGAGGACGCTCTTATTGCTAGGTACGAATCAAAGGGTCACAGGTTCGAAGTGCTAATAGACCAGAAGCTAGTAGATTTAGTAAAATCAGGGAAGAGCGTCAACGTTTCGGAATATCTGGCAACCGACATGGTTTTTAAAGACAGCAGCAAAGGTGACAGGGCATCAGAAGAAGTGATCAAGGAAGTCTTCGGGACAGAGGACTTCCAGACAGTGGTCATGGAGATAATTAAGAAGGGGCAGGTGCAACTGACCACTGAGCAGAGAAGGAAGATGCTCGAGGAAAAGAGGAGACAGGTCGTAGAAATTATTGCCAGAGAGTCAATGAACCCACAGTCGGGAACGCCTCACCCCCCTCAGAGGATCGAGAAAGCGATGGAAGAGGCCAGGGTTAGGGTGGATCCTTTTAAGAGCGCGGAGGAGCAGGTCAACGATGTCTTGAAGGCGATAAGAGTCCTCCTACCTATAAGATTCGAGCACGTTAAGATGGAGATAGAAGTACCAGGGACAGAATACGGAAAGATATATGCAGAAATGGCAAAATTAGGTCAGATACAGAAAGAGGATTGGAAGAACAACGGGAATTATAATGCAATAATTGAGATTCCCGCAGGTGTTCAGGATCAGCTATATGATTTCCTGAACAAGAGAACAAAAGGAAATGTGAATATAAAACTAATAAAGTAGAGGTGAATGTATTTGGATATAGAGAGAAAGATTGTTTTACCAGGAGAAGAGATAAGTCTAGAAGGGATGAAACAGGGGAACGGAATTTATCACGATAACGGGAAGTATTATTCCTACACCATGGGGGTCATACAGACGTACAACAGTTATGCGAACATCATCCCGCTGGCTGGAAAGTACTACCCGGTAAGGAACGACAGGGTAATAGGGAAGGTAATCGACATAGCACCATCGTTCTGGATCATGGACATAAGAGGTCCGTATCCCGGGTTCCTGCACATCAACGACACACCGTGGAAGAACCTTGACCAGGATCTGAACAAGATTCTGCAAGTCGGAGACACAGTATTTCTCAAGGTCAATGAGATCACGGAATCGAGACAGACCTGGCTCTCCCTGAAGGACGCAGGACTCAGGAAACTCGAGGGAGGACACATAATCATGGTCCAACCAACGAAGGTTTCAAGGATCATAGGGAAGGGCGGATCGATGGTCAACACGATAAAGGAGGCCACGGGCGTTAAAGTTCAGCTCGGGCAGAACGGAGTAGTGTGGCTTGATGGACCTGCTGAAAAGGTGATGGAAGTAAGAAAGATACTAAGGTTCATTGAGAAGGAAGCACACACATCCGGTCTTACGGACAGGGTAAAAAAGATTCTAGAAGAGAGTAGGTGATTGAGTTGGGAGCGCAAAGCGATATAAAACTGATAAATGAAGAGGGTTTGAGAAACGATGGAAGGAAGTTCAACGAACTGAGACCGATAAGGATAGAGGTCGGGGTCTTGAACAGGGCAGACGGTTCTGCCTATATAGAGTGGGGAGGAAACAAGGTTCTGGTAGCAGTTTATGGGCCAAGGGAGGCATTCCCGAAGCACACCCAGAATCCCTCGAGAGCAATAATAAATGCAAGATACAACATGGCTGCTTTCTCGGTGGACGAGAGGAAGAGACCGGGACCGGACAGAAGGGCAATCGAGATTTCCAAGGTAATAAGTGAGGCACTCGAGGTCGCTGTCTTCACCGAGCAGTTCCCGAGAACGAGTATAGATGTTTACATCGAAGTCCTCCAGGCGGACGCCGGTACGAGGATTGCGGGACTGACAGCAGCCTCTGTTGCACTGGTAGATGCAGGTATACCGATGAAGGACATGGTCGTTGGTTGCGCTGCAGGAAAGATAGATGGCAAGGTGGTCCTTGACCTGAACAAGGAAGAGGACAATTTCGGTCAGGCAGATCTTCCAATGGCGATAATCCCGAGAACAGATGAGATCGTGTTGCTCCAGATGGATGGCAACTTTTCGAGGGAGGAACTGGAACAGGCGGTAGAGCTTTCAAAGAAGGCTGCTACATACATCTCCAACCTCCAGAGGGAGGCACTGATGGCCAAATACAAGAGTCAGGAATCTGAAAAGGAAGGTGAGCGCAGTGAGTAAGAGCGCAGACGAGATTGTTTATGGATTGAGGAGAGAATACTTAGAAAAGATAAGTGCGGAAGGAAACAGGATAGACGGCAGGAAGTTTGATGAGACGAGGCAGGCGGTAGTGAACATAAACTTCGTTCCGAGAGCGGAAGGTTCTGCAGAGGTGAGACTAGGGGATACAAGAGTTCTGGTGGGAGTAAAGGTAGAACAGGGTGAACCATTCCAGGACACACCCAACAGCGGTATCCTAACTACGAACGCTGAAATGCTGCCGATGGCTTCTCCAACTTTTGAATCGGGGCCTCCCAGCGAAGATGCAATTGAACTTGCAAGGGTGGTTGACAGGGGAATCAGAGAATCGAAGATGATCGCACTCGACAAGCTAGTGATAAAGGAAGCGGAGAAGGTGTGGGTGGTCTTCATCGATATGCACATACTTGATTACGATGGAAACCTGATAGATGCCTGCTCTCTGGGTGCAGTTGCAGCACTTCTCAACGCAAAGGTTCCAGCTTCAAAGATCGGTGCAGAGGACTACCCGCTACCGATAAACCACGTTCCGATCACTATAACCTTTGCCAAGATCGGTTCTATCATGGTTGCAGATCCAAATCTGGAAGAGGAAGAAGTTGCTTCAGCTAGATTGTCTGTCGCGACGAACGAGAACGGTGATGTAGTGGCGATGCAAAAGGGGCTTAGTGGAAGCATCACGCAGCAAGAACTCTTCAGTGCGGTGGACACATCCATAAAATTGGGAAAGGATATTAGGAAGAGAGTATTGGGGAGGTAACCTATGACGAAGAAGACAAGAAAGGTAGGCAGTTCTGGCAGGTTCGGCGCCAGATACGGCTCTACGGTTAAGAAGAGGTGGCTCGAGATGGAGAATCTCCGGAAGAGCACCTATGTTTGCCCTAGGTGTCACCACGTATCTGTCAAGAGGATACACTCCGGTATATGGGGTTGCAGGAAGTGCGGCCTTGAGTTTGTCGGAGACGCATACTCTCCAGAAGTGACCACAGAATTTAAGAAGGTCGACTTGGAAAATGTTTAAATGCATAAGGTGCGGAAGGGAACTTAAGGACGAAGGAGACACGGCTCAATTCGAGTGTGAATGCGGGTCTAAGGTCTTCGTCAGGATCCCAGGGAACGTCGTAAAAACAGTCGAAGTTAAGTAGATGTTCCTTTGCAGCCAATGCGAGGAGAGACTTTCTTACACCGATTCCTCGAAAGGAGAAACCAAGGAAGTTTGCGATCTTTGCAGTAACCTCCTGGAGCACATTGATGACTATTTCGAAATGTTTAGGGATGAGGTCAAGTCGTATCAATTCTCGACATTCCTTATAGGATTGAGATCTCAAAAGGACAATTTACAGAGAGAAAGGGAATTAATGGAGAGGCTGGGAAGCACCGCAAGAACCTACAAAGCGGAATTCCAGCTCAGACTGGGAACGAAAATCGAGACAGAACTTGGTTACAGGGTGGATTTTGAAAGGCCAGGGTTAATGTTCACAATCAATCAGGAAAACATGGACTTTTCTCTATGGGTAAGGCCGGTATACCTCAAGGGAAGGTATCTCAAGAGAAGGAGAGGGATTCCGCAGTCGCCATGGATAAAACCAGGAAGAGGAAAGGAATCCGAGAGATCGATTTCAGAGTACATAGGTCAGCCAGTCTGCAATTTTTTTGAAGGAAAGAATTACAACTTCTTTGCTTCAGGAAGAGAGGATGTAGATGCCCTGATGCTAGGAAATGGAAGGCCATTCTATGTTGAGGTGGAATTTCCCAGGAATAGAAGCTCGGATTTTGTTCGGCTCTCAAAAGTGGTATCGGCAGAATCTATGGAAGGGGTGGAGATACTCGATTTATCCATTGCAAACCCTGCCGAGATAGAAGAACTGAAGAACTTGAGATCCGACAAGACGTATGAGGTTGGAATCACCATTGAAGGTGATAATGCCCTTAATATGGAAGAAAAATTGAAGAAATATAGCAATGTGAAGATAAATCAGAAGACCCCCAGCAGGGTCATTTACCTACGAACCGACAAGCTGAGGGAGAGGATCATAAGGTCGATAGAAGTGAAGCGGACCACTGGAAAGCAGCTAGTCTTGATTATAAAGGCGGAGGCAGGCACTTACATCAAAGAATTCATAACAGGGGACAATGGCCGAACCACTCCGAACCTCAAGGACGACCTGGACATAAACGTTAAAATAGATTATCTTAATGTGCTCGAAGTCAAATAGGAGATGGCAAAATGAGTAAAATGTCTCACGGTCCCAGGTCCAAGACAAGATACAAGCTCAGAAAGAAGTTCAAGGAACAGGGGCCCATTACCGTAAACAGGATAGTTAAGTCATTCGAGGTAGGAGACAGTGTGGCCATTGATATTGAACCTTCTTTTCACAATGGTATGCCTTTCAAGAGATTTCAGGGTATGACAGGTGTAGTCGAGGGACAGAGGGGAGATGCATATCTGGTCAAGATAAGCGACCAGGGGAAACCCAAAACGGTCGTAGCTTTTCCGATTCACCTTAAAAGGGCGTGAACTAGGGGAATGAAGATCAACTACATCCCTCTGGCCAAAGCAAAGGAACTTCTCAATGATGCATCAAAGGAAAGAGAACTAAATGATGTCCAATCCTCTGCACTCAAGCACGCGAGCAAGTTTTCAAAGGTGTCTGCAGAGAAAGCTGCAAAGCTAGAAAAGGAATTGGTTTCCTTCGGACTCGAAGAAGTGCTTGCCGTAAAGGTCATAGATGTCCTGCCTGCAAACATAGATGAACTCAGATCTGTGGTTTATCCTCACATCCAGACACTGGACCAGGAATTGGGGAACAAGATAATCGAAGCTCTTCACAAAAGGTGATTTATCTGGAAGAGTTCGCGTACATCCTTGACATTCTACCACAAGGAAGAATGGAAGAAAAAGCATTCAAGAGGGTACCATTGTCTCTCGCAATAGGAGAGGAAGAGCTGAAGCTCTTTGAACTCATACCGAAACAAGGGGTCGTCATGACAATCGGCGACAGAGTTTACATAGGTAAAGACATAGAGAAGAGGGATAAGATAGGAAGCGTCAGGAGAAGAGTTTCATTCGACGAACTCACCCCAGGAGCACAGAACGAAATTGAGTTCGTGCTGAGACAGATCATAGAGAGCAACGAGCCAAGGTTTGTAAATTTCTTCAATACGGCTCAGCCCGTGACCGCAAGACTTCACCAGTTGGATCTACTCTACGGAGTGGGGAGGAACCTGATGTGGGAAATCCTAGATGAGAGAAAGAAGGGACCGTTCAAGAGCTTCCAGGATCTAAAGTCTAGGGTAAAGGGCTTGAGGGACCCGGAGAAAATGATTACAGAGAGAGTAATCAGAGAATTGAAGAACAAGGAAGAAAGACACAGATTGTTCGTATCCGGATAAGAGATGCGAAGAAGTAAGCAGGCAGGTATCAATTTTCTTAATGACCCAAAGGTTGCAGAGAGGATAGTAGCTTGTGTAGATTTCTCAGGAAAAGATGTGCTGGAAATAGGAGCTGGTCTGGGTCAACTAACGAAGTTCATCAAGGGTTACAAGAATTTCACAATAATAGAAAGGGAAGCAGATTTCGTCGATAGACTGAAGGCGGATTATCCCGAGATCAACATCATCAATGACGATGCTCTGAAAGTTGATTGGCCAAAGTTCGAAGTGTTCGTTTCAAACATGCCTTACTCTATTTCTTCCCCATTGCTTGAAAAACTCTGGAACTCAGAGTTTAAAGAAGGGGTTGTTACTATACAGAAGGAAGTCGCTGACAGGATAATTGCTGTTCCGAGAACCAAGGACTACTCTAGGCTTTCTGTGATGATGCAACTGAGGTTCAAGGTAGAAAAAAAATTCGACATACCTCCCTCTAAATTCACTCCAGCTCCTAAGGTGCACAGCACAGTGCTGAGGTTAGAAAAGAGAGACACTGAGATTCAGAAGGGATTTGATGACTTTCTAAAGACGGTATTTTCTCAGAGGAGGAAGAAGCTGAAGAACGTTATAGATGCAGAGATACAAGGAGACAAGAGACCAGAAGAATTATCAAGATACGAACTTCTAGAAGTATTCCAACACACTAATGCGCTGAGACAATCTTGATCACGTCTCCGTCTTCCAGCACATATTCCTTTCCCAGCACCCTCTTCGTCCTGCCATTCAATGCCCTTATGAACCTTTCACCAAGGTCGGAGTGAACTTTGAACGCCAGGTCTAGTGCCGTTGAACCCTGTTTCAAGAGAATTGCATCCGGCAGAATATTCCCATTCTTGTCCGTCCAGTGATTCTCATCTTCCACAGGATAGACAACTATCATCTTGAGAACGTTTCGGACGAGATCTTCAATGGCTTCCTGTGTTTTGGTTCCACCATTGTGGTTCATGAAATCAGAAACTTTCCTGAGCGCCTCTTTTTGAGCCGAATTCAGCTTCCCCTCATCTAGTATCTTGAACGAAGTTTCTCCGGGTATATACTCGACCAGATTGGCCTTTGCGGCCTTTCTAAGGACGAGTTCGTAATCTCCGGAGACTACGTGGGCGCCTCTTCCGTTGAGCTTTACTGCCTCGGCCGATTCTATCTTGTCACCCTTTGAAGCGACTATTATTCCAGGTTTGGAAATCCTGAGAATTTCCTCTGCAAGCCTAATGGTGACTTGATCATCCCAGTTTTTCAGATTGCTGGGTATTGCTGCATTCTTGACTGCTAGGGTCACATCTTTTGGGTCAATACCAAGCCCCGATATCTTATCGTAAATTATCGAGTCGAGCTTCCCACCTTCACTCTCCAGTTTCCTAAGATTTCTGATGAGTCCGTCTGAAATTATGTTGGCAAGCCACATTACGATTTCAGTGTGAACGAATTTAGCATCGTCCATCGGATCGAATTTTCCCTTCCCAACTGAATTTCCATTCTGATCCAAGGATCCAGTTGAATCAACAACCTGGATGAATCCATCAGCCCTCCTCAGATCATCCAGAAACTTGTTTCCAAGACCCTTCCCCTCGTGTGCACCTGGTACCAATCCTGCGACATCTATTAACTCAACGGGTACAAATCTGGTCCCGTCAATGCACTTACCAAATTTTGGACTGCACTTCTTTCCGAGATTTACATCCGGGCACCTTGATCGTATGTACGTGACGCCCTTGTTTGATTCGATCGTCGTGAAGGGATAGTCAGCTATTTCGACTGAATTTTCTGTGAGTGCAGAGAAAAAGGTGCTCTTCCCAACATTTGGTTTTCCTATAATCCCAACAAGGAGGCTCATTCTATCTTGGCTTCTACTAGGTCATAGCCCCTAGGGCATTTGTTCACTAACAGCGTGTTAACCGTGAACTTCGACTTGTCCTTGGTGTAGCTCAGAATGCATATTCCCGCGAATTGGCATTCAAAGTCGTCACAGTCTGGTTTCTTGTACGTAACTTTAGCTCCTTCCTTTGCGATTTTCTTGGGGAGCATTATTCTCCTCTCCTCCTCTTCAACTTCAACTGTATAGACCTTGTCTCCCTCGTGTATGAAACACTTGTGTTCCTTGTTCCTGAAGTTGACTATCTTGTAGTAAGATCCAGGCTTGAGATTGTGACACACGTTTTTCAGATTGCAAACATTGCATTCCTGAGCCGGTGAAAAATACTGAAATACGGATCCCTCCTTGGTCAGATTTTTTGGCACAAGAGTGATTACCATTATGAAACTCCCGTTATGTTCAGTGCCTCTCTTGCAGCAGTTTCACTGATTCCACTTTCCCCAAGAATTGTATATCTGTCAGGTCTGGTCTTGTGTGCCATCATTAGAGCCTCGATGGCATCATCTTCGGTTAATGAAACCTGTGCAAGCGTGGTCGGAGCTCCAATTGTTTGGAGAGTATTTCTAATCTGCACCCAGTCAGCTCCGTGCAGATACATTGCTATGATGGAACCAATTCCACAAAGTTCACCGTGCAATCCATTTCCCTTCTTCATCGAATC
Organism: Thermoplasmatales archaeon; assembly: GCA_026127935.1. Taxonomy (GTDB): domain Archaea; phylum Thermoplasmatota; class Thermoplasmata; order Thermoplasmatales. Next base: position 26,822 of record JAJSLL010000004.1, read on the forward strand.
AACCGCGTGAGCAAACATATGCTCGGATCCAGAGGCGGGTCTCGAATTACCAGCGATGCTCATTGCAATTCCGGAAAACACGATCTGCTTAATTACCAGCCACACACTCTCTTCGACTTGAGGTTTTATTTGGGAAGCGTTGCTGATTATCTCCCTTGCTGCGAACTCCGAGATAGCATAGGCAGAACTACTTACCCGTTCTCCCTTCAACTTGTGTCCCAGGTTCCAGTCTTTGAGTGCTGGCAGATTGGAAAGGACATCCGCAGCTCCTGCTGCAAGAAATCTGAAGGGTGCAGTAACGATGATTTCGGTGTCCGCAATCAATGCAGCGGGCATCATCGCTTCGACCGAAGAAGAAAGCCCGTTCTTGCTGATCGTCGCCCTCGGACTTGCCACTCCATCGTGGCTAGCAGAAGTTGGAATCGAAATGAAATCAAGTCCTAAGTCGAAAGCGCTCTTCTTTGCTATGTCGATCTTTGTTCCACCACCGATTCCAATGAGAACTTTTGCTCCGAAATTTTTTGTATGTTCCTTCACCCGTTCCACATTCTCCTCTGTGGCATAGTCTACCTGGACAATGCTTGTCTCTATTCCAGCTGTTTCAAGAATGCCTTTTACTCTCTCCCCTGCAAGTGTCCTGGTTGTGTTTCCAGTTACAATGACTCCTCTCTTTGAACTTGTGAGTTTCTTAAACACATCCCCAACTTTCTCAACAGCACCATGGCCTCCAATCACTTCTCTAGGAAGTATCATCACGGCCAATTTCTCGAATGGCACACCGCCATATCCACTATTGATTATTTATGATTTTGCTGGGATGCCTCTTCAATCAGCAGTTAGGTGCCTTCTTGCCAGGAGTTGATGTATCGCTGTTGTTCTCCTGTAAGTTTGTCAAGTTTTATTCCATACGACTTGAGATAGATTGTAGCTACTTCAAGATCTATTTCACTCGGTACTGGATATACCTTTACCTGCTTAGGAGGGTTTTCGGCTATATACCTAGCAGTCAGTGCCTGAATGGAGAATGAAAGATCCATTATCTCAACCGGATGTCCTTGACCAGAAGCAAGGTTTACAAGTCTTCCATCAGACAAAACATACGCCTTCTTCCTTCCGATGGTATATGCCTTCACATTCCTTCTCACTACCTTCCCCTTTCCAAACTCTTTCTCAATATCTTCAACTGCAACTTCATTGTTGAAATGACCAGAATTTGCTAGCACAACGCCATCTTTTGCATCTTTCAGCAATTCAGGGGTGACTATGTCCTTGACACCTGTTGCAGTGATAACGAAGTCAGCATAGCCTATCGCCTCTTTCATTGGTTTCACAATAAAGCCATCCATATGAGCCTCGATAGATTTGAACGGGTCTATTTCGGTCACGGTAACATTGGCCCCAAGCCCCCTCATCTTGTTTGCAATTCCCCTGCCGCACCATCCATAGCCCCCAACAACTACGTTCTTTCCTGCAACAACCAAATTGGTGGCCGTCAAAATCCCATCGATTGTGCTTTGGCCCGTACCATATCTATTGTCGAAAAGATGCTTCATCAAAGCGTCGTTAACATCGAACATAGGGAACTTGAGCGCACCTGCCTTTTCCATATTCTTTAACCTGACAACTCCAGTAGTCGTCTCTTCGTTTCCACCTTTTATGTTCTTGTAGGTGCGCTTGTCTTTTAACGCCAAAGCGGTCAGGTCTCCTCCATCGTCTATGATGATGTCAGGCTCTATCTCTATCGTTCTTTCTAGGTGTTCGTAGTACTCTTCCCTCGTAAGTCCCTTCTTTGCGAACACGCTCACTCCAAAATCATCCTTTAGAGACGCTGCCACTTCGTCGTCCGTACTGAGAGGGTTGCATCCAGATATCCTTACCTTTGCCCCTCCCTGTTTTAGGGTATAAGCAAGAGCTGCGGTTTTTGCCTCGAGGTGGAGTGCCATCGAAATTTTTAGGTCTTTAAATGGTTTGTTTGAAATGAAGTCCTTTCTAATCTTGTCAAGGACAGGCATCCAATTCATTGCCCACTGAATCTTATTTTTACCATCCATGACCTATGAACCCTATTACCTTAAAATTCTTTTTTGATCTTTATCAGAAAGCCATCTCCAAGTATCGAAGATTCAGCGCGTTCAAATTTCAAGGGCTCTTTTAAGTCACCAAACATAGTGATTCCCTCCTCGCCAACAATGACGGGTGAATAGAAAATTGAAATTTCGTCCCAGTTCCCTTGAGAAATGAAGGAAGTTATTACCGACTTTCCACCCTCAATCATCACCCTCCTGTACCCCATTTTACCCAGTTCCTTTACCACAAAGTCAGTGTGAAGTATCGGATCGGGGCTATTTCTAATCAACACCTTGGAAGCAACGTTACTGCCAAAATCAGTTGCAACCGCTCCTTCTCTGCAGAAAATTACAACACTTCTTTGGTATGAAAACACTCTTGCGTTTCCGTTAACTGTCAGATTTGAATCAAGTATCGCTACATCCGGAATCCGCGTAGATTTGTAGTATTTTTCGTTCACCACTAATTTAGGGTCGTCTAGATTAATCGTGTTCTTCCCTACTAGTATTATGTCAGATTCATCTCTCAACTTGTGGACCCTTACCAAATCTTCAAAATTCGAGAATCTGTAAGCTTTGCCTCCTCTTAAAGCGATTTTACCGTCGAGTGAGCAAGCGAAATTAATGATGATGTGTGGTTTCACTGAACAAATAACGAATTTGAAATATTATAATTTATGTAGAACCCACCATAAGATAACTCCTGTTTCAATATTGTTGTATTTTTCAATTTAAAGAGACCCCCCAACGTTTAAGTAATATTTAATTAGGGTGACCTAATTCCTTGGCGTGAAGCACAATAGTCAGGACTACCTCCTGGCGATTTGGGAGTTAAGTGAAAGTTATGGTTCTGCGAATGAAAAGGGAGTCGCCGAAAGGCTAGATATTTCCCTCCCTTCTGCCTGGGAGGGAATCCATCGATTAGAGAGAGAAAATCAACTTACGGTAAGCAAACAGGGTATAAAGTTCACAAGCGAAGGCTATCTCAGTGCAATGAAGATTGTGAGGACCCACAGAATAACGGAATATTTTGTCTACTCATATCTGGAAATTCCCTGGGATGAAGTGCACAACTCGGTTATGGATCTTGAGCACGATTTCACGGAAAAACTCCTCGATAATCTTTACAGGAAGATGAAGTCTCCCAGCTACTGTCCGCATGGTAATCCAGTCAAGCCAGATCAGAAGATGATCGAGATCAGTGCATCAGAAGCTCCAGAAGGAAAGTACTATTTTGTTCGACCCGTACTTGAAGAATACTCATTTTTGAAGCAGCTTCTTAACGCAGGCTCTACGCCCGGTAAGGTCGTAGACATTGAAAAGGAAGGAGAAAGCTTGTATCTCATAGGCGAAAATGGGGAATTCAAAACTCCCGAGAAAATGGAGAAGGCGATCAGGCTGAGGTCCGGTCCCAAATCTGCGGAGCTGAGGAAGCCCTTGAAATCCGTCAAAGCTTCTGGCAAGTTGCCGCTAGAAAGAATCAAGGTAAAGAAGCCAAATGAACCCTACGCTTAAGAAGCTTCTACCAGTCTTAGGTCCAGGTTGGGTTGTGATGTTGGCAGACCTAGATGCACCAAGTGTCATAACTGCGATCCAATCCGGAATAGAGTTCAAGGCTCATCTGATAGTATTGCTTATAGCCCTCATAATTCCTCTATTCCTTGTTCAAGACACATCTTCTAGAATCGGCGCTGTAACTGGTAAGACGTTAGGACACGTCATTTCAGAATACTTTGGGCACGGATGGACTGTGGCTGCGGTAGGAGGTACGGCTATTATAGATTTTGCAGCTTATGTAGGTGAATTTGCAGGAATTGCCGTCGCCGGAACAATAGTAGGTATTCCAGTAATAGTGACTGTAATTTTAGTGATCATTGTACACACAATAGTTGTGTCAACTGGCAAATACAAGAGAATAGAGATCTTCCTGGTGTCCATTGGGTTCATTCTTTTCCTGTTTGTTGCGCTGGATTTTTTCGTCTTCCCCCACAACATTCATCTCACTGACTTTTCGCCATTCATCCCTAAGAATTCATTCTATTTCCTGATAGCAGCAAACATAGGGGCTGTGATAATGCCCTGGATGCTGTTCTATCATCAGGCTGCCGACGTGGACAGCGGACTTAAGATTTCAGGGATGAAGAAGGAGAGTTTGGGAACACTACAGGGAGCTGTGGCATCTGAGGCTTTAATGGTGGCGATCGTGATTTTTTCTTGGAAACTAGCCCAGGACGGACTCACGAATGGAAACTCCGTGACTAACGTTGCTACTGCCTTGGGCCACGAAATTGGACCCATCGGCCCTGTCATCTTTGCTCTTGCCCTTGCCGTTTCAGGATTGTTGGCAATGTTCGTAATATCAATGAGCATGGCCTATTCAGTATCTGACGTGTTCCGGTGGAGAGGATCTTTCAACAGAAGAGTGAGTGGTCACAAGAGGTTCTACGGTGTCTATATGATGGAAATTATTCCCGCTGCAATCCTGACTATTATCTTCACTAATCTCATAAATCTCGCACTCGATGTGATGGTCTTCAGTGCGATCGCCCTGGCCATCCCACTTTTGATTGTGATTAGAATTGGCTCGAATAAAGAGATTATGGGTGAGCACAAGATAGGCGCTGCTCGGGCTATATCCCTCTACATTTTCATGATTTTGGCAGTAGGGCTAGGTGTTTTCTCAATTTTGCAAGTAATTTAGTAAACAGAGTTCTAAATAGAACGAAATAGCATCTACGAGACAATGGTAGTACTCTCAAAACTAAAGCGAGTGAGTGTTATTCGAAGTCACTTCTTATCAGTCTACTAAAGGAAATGTAGTTATTCTAATTCCCAATATTTCTCCATGATTGTTTCTCCCCTCGATTACCGATATGGCAGGGAAGAGGTCAAGGCTATATTCTCTGAAGAATCAAACCTGAGAAACATGCTCGAAGTGGAGGCAGCACTTGCACAGGCAGAAGCAGAAGTAGGGATAGTGCCAAAGAAGGATGCAGACGAGATCAAAAAGCATGCAAATCTGGAGTCTGTCAGAATCGACGAAGTGAAGAAAGTTGAGGGAGAAATAGGTCACAACGTTATGGCGATTGTGAAAGTTCTATCCGCTGCATCTGGAGAAAGTGGCAAATTCGTCCATCTAGGAGCTACATCCAACGACATCACAGATACAGCCAATGCACTACAATTCAAGAGATTTTACTCCGTCCTGACTGATGATTTATTCAAGCTCTCAGATGTGCTCTACGAAATATCAAAGAAGAACGAACACACTGTCATGATAGGAAGAACCCATGGGCAGCACGCATTACCAATCACCCTTGGTCTCAAGACGTCCGTCTATCTTTCTGAAGTTATGCGACACATCTCCAGAGTGGAAGAATCTCAAAAGAGGGTACTAGTTGGGAAGTTTATGGGAGCAGTCGGGACAGGCGCAGCCTTAGGCAAACAGACCATGAAAGTCCAGACAATTCTGATGGAAAAACTCGGTTTGAAGGAAGAGGATGGTCCGACTCAGATAGTAGATAGAGATAGATATGTTGAGTATGTTTCGATAATCGCGAACATCGCAACTTCCCTCGAAAAATTTGGAACTGAGATCAGAAATTTGCAGAGACCCGAAATAGGCGAACTTCAAGAACCGTTCGATGAGGCTAAGCAAGTAGGATCAAGCACAATGGCTCAGAAAATCAATCCCGTTAAATCGGAAAACATAGTATCATTGGCCAGAATAATACGGGGCTTCCTCAATCCAATGCACGAGTCGGCAATACTCTGGCACGAAAGAGACCTTACTAACAGCGCCTCTGAAAGATTCATCATCCCTTACGTTTCTATTCTAATAGACGACATTTTGAACAAAATGATATCCGTATTCAAGGGGTTGAAGGTCAATTCGGAGAACATGTTGCGGAATGTCTTAAGCGATGATCTTGTACTCGGTGAAGCTTATCTGATGGCACTAGTGAACAATGGATATGGAAGGCAGGAGGCCCACGAGATAGTCAGGCGGGCATCTATGGAAGTGAGAGAAAAGGGTGGGGAGCTGAGGAACAGGGTAGAAGACTTGACTGGAAAGCAGATCAAGAAGTTATCTCCGCTTGATTATACTGGCAACGCAGTTGAGATCACAGAGAAGATTCTTAGGAATTACGAGGCGTTTAAGAGAAATCGTGCATCTTGAGCCTGATATGCTGAAGGAGTTACCGACGATAAGGTTCAAACGACTTAATCTTCAGAGTTCAATTTGGAAGAGGGAGAATGAATAACTGGGAACGTTTCAATGAAAGATCGGAGAACTATGATCTTTACAGACCGAGGTATCCTGGCGAACTGCTTGACTTTCTTGAAAAGGAGACGGGCCTCGGTATGGATTCTGTTGTCGCAGACGTTGGATCGGGAACAGGACTCCTCGCTGAATTAATCATCCAGTCAGGGTGCAATCTGTTCTGTATTGAACCGAATGAAGGAATGAGATTTATAGCACTCAAGAAGTTTACTGGGAACAAACTATGCACGATCCTAGGAGGAACCGCGGAGAACACCTCGCTGCATAGCAATTCCATTGATCTGATAACGGTCGGTCAGGCTTTTCATTGGTTCGAACCAAAGGCCACGAGAGTAGAATTCAAGCGTATCCTCAAACAGAACGGGCAGGTGTTACTGGTCTGGAATACTCGTTCAAAATCGGAAGAAGGAATGAACGGTGCGTATGAGCGGCTGGTGAAAGAGTACAGCAAGGAATATCACGCAAGTGGAATGAGAGCCACAAATCCCAACTCCATAAACGAATTCTTCGGAGGGATTTACAGGTCTTTCAGCATCAAGAATTTACAGAAGCTTGATCTGACCGGTCTAATCGGGAGATACCTCTCTGCATCATACGCAGTGAAAGAAAACGATCCACTTTTTATCAAAATCAAGAAGGACTTCACCGATGCATTCGAGAGATACGAGGTTAAAGGTAAAGTCTCAATCGAATACGAGACGGAAGTGGTGTTGGGGAAAATAGAAATGTGACATACTGTCCGAACTAAACTTTTTATTGCATCACTGGTTGCTCACTGGTGGAGTCGGTAGGAAGGTTCTGCTTTTACAATTCTGATGGAACTTGCAACTTCCTGAGGAATGCGCCAACAAAGTGCAATCTGTGTCCTAACTTCATATCATTTCGAAAAGAAGCACTGAATTTTTCAGAAGACTCGAAGTTGCCGGTCGATTATTTTGATCTTCCGATGAGTAAGGCAACTGGCGACCAGTTCCAGATGAGCTTGATCTAGATTATTCTAGGTATGATCAGTTCCCACAGTATCAGGAATAGTACAAACAGACTCACAGCGGTCACTATGGCATCCCTAGCCTTCTTGTTCTTTTGGAGTAGCGGAGTGTTAAGGAAAACATAACCTCCATCCAGTGGGACAATTGGAAGAAGATTCATCAATCCAAGCGCGAAATTGAGCCAAAATAACCAGTAGAATAGGTATTCCAGATTTAGTGCAACAGGGTTAGAATATATTGAAGAGAGAAGCGGAGAAGGTAGGGGAAGCTCGAAATGGAATGGCAGACCTATATACTCGAAAAATCCTATCACACCACCTGAAGTCGGATTCTTCAATAGGTTCAGGTAGGAATATTGATCGAAAAGTTCGAGTCCAAAAAGTGAAACGTCAATCCCCATGAATGGATCGGACTTTGGAATACCTGGGTTAGAAACACCGGATGCCAGCAGGTACGAATATCTTGAGGCAAAGGTCAAGCTGAAATTGCTGTAGCCGGTCCCATTGAATGTTTCCACAGAAACTGTCTGCCCCGCCTTATACGTTGCTTCAATGTTTTCAAAATTTGTGACGTTCGTGATAGTATGGTTTCCGAGGGCTATGACAACGCTACCTGGAGCAATTCCCGCATTGTATGCAGGATAATTCTTTAATACAGATGAGATGTAAACACCGTAAATCACGGATTCAGTCAGGTGTTGTCCATTTCGCAGAAGAGACACATTAACGTGACTACCAGGTGTCAAAGAGAGATCGGTGAGTGCAGTTACGTTGGATACGGATATCCCGTTGACCGACTGTATTATGTCTCCCGGATGGAAAGCCGAACCCACTGAAGTTATTGAGGTTTGAACAGGTGCACCGGAAACGGGGGTAAATGTGAAAGCGACGAGGATTGCAAGCACAAGGAAAACGACAGTGAGGACTATATTAGTTCCAGGGCCGGCGGCAAAAATCTTGGCTCTTATCTTCGGTTCCACCTTTCTTGTTTCTTCTTCATCTGGTTCAACGAATGCCCCAACCGGTATAATGAACCACAATATCCCCGTGCTTCTTACTGGAATTCCGAATCTTCTGGCAGCAATTCCGTGAGAAGTCTCGTGAAGTGCTACTGCAACTATCAAGCCTATTATCCCCCATACAATAGGTATTGCGGGGTTGATTCCGGGTAGTGCGAGAGCATATGAAAGTGAAGGTACAGCACTCTTGGGGATTGACAGCACCAGGAATGCCTCGTAAATTAATAATGCAACACCAGCCGTAGCAAGAAAAGGCATTGCATAATAGAAGAAAGAAATGAAATAGTCCCAGAATTTGTACTTCGAAATTCTTTCGATAGTCCTGACTCCCACCTGGGTCTTGATCAGCAGCGCAGGACCGTATGGAGCAACATGGTTCTTGAACTTGGTGACTGCCACGTAGAATACCAGTATCCAAGCTGCTACAAGTAAAGTTATGATTAGGAGCCAGTTCACGGGTCGCCATCAGAATTAGTTTATTAATCATTTCTTAAGAAGAAATTTGTACATTGAATGTCCAAAAAACTCCCTTTTTAGTCTCCCTTCTTTCTATCAAGGATTTTCTCCCGAGTCTCAAAGCGTTACACACATTCTCACGAAACTTCCTGTTTAATCTTCGAATACAAGTATCGTAGCCTGATTAATATTATAGAACTAATACTGAGTCCTCCTCCTTACGCTCACTACCCCAGCTCTTCTCAACCCCCCTGAGGTAAGATATTGCAGTACAGCCAATTCTTTGAATTTCTCGATGTGAGGCCAAAATTATTTAAGGTGACCTAATTCTACACTTAATGAATTCGCAAACTGTGGCAGTAGAAAATGGAAGCATTTATGTTGAGAGCAATGGAAGTGGAACGCCAATTGTGCTAATCCACGCCGGATACCTCGACTGTAGAATGTGGGACAATCAGTTCGAGATGCTGTCAAAGGATAATATGGTGATAAGGTACGATGTGAGGGGGTATGGCAGGTCGAGTGAACTCAATGGTATATACTCCGATGCAAAGGATCTCAAGAATGTCTTCGATAATTTGGAACTCAAGAAGGCAATATTAATCGGAGTATCAAACGGTGGAAGGATCGCCTTGGATTTCGCATTGGAATACCCTGAGTTCGTCCACGCGCTTGTGCTGATGGATTCAGGTGTAAGCGGCTACAGGCCAGAGAATACTGAAGAGGAACACATATGGGATCAGTACCAGTCTTTCGAAACAAAGTACAACCAACTCATCAAAGAGGGGAATTTTAGGGGGGCAGCAGTTATAGATGTTGACCTTTGGACTAATCAAGTACCAAACAAAGTCAGGGAAAAACTGCTGGATATTGCGACCGAAAATGCCAGGAAGTCTGCAAGTTATGAATCAGGATTACAGACATACCCAGTTCCTCCCGCATTTGATCGATTAGGCAATCTGAAGATGCCAGTACTAATCCTCATAGGAAGCAAGGATTTGCCCGGCAGTGTTTTGCAAGGAAAGAGAATTCATACTATGATAGGAGGTTCTGACCTCAAAGTAATCGAAGGAGCTGACCATATTCCGAGCCTTTCTCGTCCTGATGAATTCATCAACGAAGTCCAGAACTTCTTGGTCAGATTAACATTCTCCGATACCAAGTCCGTTAAGTGAGCTGCACCTTGGTGAAATGGAGTTTCCGCAGATTTCTATAAGGATATATACCAATCTCCATTGTGGATGAGATGCGGGGAAAAGTAGAATGGACGAACGATTCCACTTTCATAGCTTCTGGCGATTCTGGACACTACACGGTTCTTGATTATTCAGATGACAAGGCAAAACAGAAGGGAAGCTCCCCAACCGAAATGCTGCTTCAAGCGATGTGTGGGTGCACTGCAATGGACGTCATATCCATTCTGAAGAAAAAGAAAGAACCAGTAGTGGGACTGGATGTGATAGCTGATGGAACTAGAGCCTCAGAACATCCCAAAGTTTTCACCGACATCAGTATGGAATACATCGCATATGGAAATGTGAAGAAAGAGAGTCTAGACCGGGCAATCTCTCTCAGTCAGGAAAAATATTGTAATATTTCCATTACTCTGAAGAGAGCAGGGGTCAGGGTAAACGTTTCGAGTAGAGTTGTTGCAGAAAGGGAAACTGCTGGTAACAAAACAACCTGACTGGGCGGATTAGAAAGATATTACTGTTTACCCTTAGGAAAGGAAGTAATCAATTCTGTCTCTGTAGTCTTCGAGACTTATTCCTTTTTCTTGAATTTCTACTGCTATAGTCCTACTCTTCGCTCTAACAACGCACGCAGAGTCTATGACGCCTTCATCAATTAGTCTCTTCAAATTCTTATCACGGTTTCCGGTAGCACTGGCAAGAAGCCTCTCACTCTCTCCAAAGAACAATATTTTTAGAGTTTCAAACCTCTTCTCTTCGTTTAATTTCATTGCAGAATAGATGGCAGCATCAAACCTAGTGGGGCCCTCCTTACCACTATATAATGCACCTTTGTCATGAAAGGCTATTCGTCATGGAAATATAACCGTGTCTTTGCTCTAATTGCCAAGATGATCTCTCAAGATTTCCAAACACAAAGTAGAATTAATCAAAGTGCTGGCAGTAGAATGTTACTCAGACGAAAATGAGAAACTCCCTAAGATATATATAAAGCACTACCTTTAACCTGAGATAATAGATGACTTGGCAAGATTCTGAGGTCAGAGAGTTAAAGGAAAACAAATACATATTGTTAGATGACGAGCCCTGTAAGATCGTAGAAATCACCACATCCAAGCCGGGAAAGCATGGTGAAGCCAAGGCGAGGATAGTTGCTATCGGAGTCTTTGACAACACGAAGAGGAGTGTCGTTTATCCAACAAAACACAAGATCAAGGTACCGATCATCGAGAAGAAGACTGCTCAGATTCTCAGCATCACTCAAACTGAAGGATTGTTTATGGATATGGAAACGTTTGAGCAATTCAACATCCCGATTCCAGAAGAGTTCAAGGAGAAGGCAGTGAGCGGAGTCGAGGTGGAGTACTGGGAGTCAATGGGCAAGAGAAAACTGATGAGAGTCTAAATGCCCTCACCCCTAAAATTCTGCGACTCCTCAGATAGCTATGAAGATGCCAAGTACATAATTTTCGGGGTTCCGTTTGATGCGACCGCATCCTATAGATCCGGGACAAAATTTGCTCCAAATGAAATAAGAAAAGCATCATACAACATGGAGAGTTATTCGATATTCAGGGGGGTAGACCTCAAGAATTCTGGCATATTTGATATGGGTGACATCGAAGAATACCACGACCCGGAAGATATGCTTCAAGAAGTCTATACTGTAGTCGACGGGATAGTATCCGACCACAAATTTCCGATTATGCTCGGTGGTGAGCACAGCGTTTCAACTGGTGCAATCAGGAGGATCAAGAGCAGAGTTGTCTTCATAGATGCCCACACTGACTTTAGGGACTCTTACATGGGGACAAAGAACTCACATGCTTGCGTTGCCAGAAGGGCAACTGAAATAGTTGGAAAGGAAAATGTGGTGTCAGTAGGTATTCGTTCGGTGTCGATGGAAGAAATTAGAGATGGTCCACAGAAATATTTCACTAGTTTTGAAGTTAATTCCGACAGCAGTAGGTTGAAGACATTCCTCAATGAATTCGGTAAATCACCAATTTACTTTTCAATAGATTTTGATGGTTTCGATCCTGCTTATGCACCAGGAGTTGGAACGCCTGAGCCGTTCGGTCTGAATCCAATGATAGTAATGGACATTCTGGATTCTGTTGGAGATAAATTGGTAGGTCTGGATCTAAATGAGATTACGCCAACTTTCGATAATGGCAATACCTCTATGCTTGCTGCACGAATTATTCAAGAAGTTGTATCTTATCTAGAATTGCCTAGAAATGAGTGACAATAAGGTATACAAAGAAGGTTACAAGGACGGAATCAAATTCGCTATTCTAGCAGCCAAAGCTCACGGAGTGAACGAAGAATTCATAAAGCGTCTGGAAAGGGAGTACTCGGGCGAAGATGGAGAGACGGCAGTGAAACTGGTTTACGGTGAAACCTACCTCATTTATGAAAAGAGGAACCTGAAGGGGATGGAGATTATATCCGGCGTGGTGACGCAGGGCTTTCCAACTATAGTGATGAGCAGGGATGCAAAGAGCGGACTCACATCGTTTGGTAATGTAAAATTCGCGCTCATTACTTACGATGAGTCGCTGGGAGGGTTCAACCCAACCCAGTTGAGCCAGATGCAGGAATATGTCATAAGCAACCTGAAGGATCGTGGGGTCCTTTACCTGGATTGCTTAGATTATATCTTTTCCACTTCAACTTCGATTCAGAACGTGATCAGATTCCTGACTGTCTTAAAAGACAAGGTCCTTGACAAGAACGGGATATTCATCCTGTCTTTGAACAAAGACGCAATCGGAAAAGCAGAATTATCAATGATAGAAAAAGAGTTCAAGAATACGATCAAAATCAAGACGGACTAGCGAGGTTTATCACGTCCACCCTTGAGGGGGTAGGTATCTTGTGGGAGGCCATTCTGAGTGCTTCCTTCGCCTTATCCTCTCCAGACTTGGGTATCCTAACTATCAAGATTATCGAACCTGCCTTGACTCTTGCTGCAGTTCCAACTGGTCTTCCAAAAGCCAAGCTCATACCACTCGATATTCTATCTGCTCCTGCACCGGTAGCCATTTTGTGTTCCCTGATAACGTGGTGTGGGAATGGTCTGACTCTCATGAAATACCCCTTTTCTCCAAAGTCCTTGATAAGCAATCGATTAGACTTAACTCTGGCTGCCTCAAGCGCAGTGTGCCTAATCTGACACGACTCCTCTGCGACTAGTCTTAGCTCAAGATCATAATTTCCATTGACGTCTCCACCCACATATTGCTGTATCCTTGATGCTGGGACTCCTCCCATGTACTCTCGCTTCGTATACGCGGGTCCGGTTATTTTCCTATACATCCTTCCCGGCTTTCTTACCATTTATACTACCTTTCAGGAAAATGATTCAGAATATATAATCATTCTGAGGCCATTCAACGAAAGGTTATTTAGCTGTAAACAATGATTACCAGAGGAAATGGACGAAATCTGGATCGAGAAGTACAGACCGAAGAAACTCGATGAAGTTGTAGGTCAGTCAGTCGTTGTGGAGAGACTCAAGAGCTATATAAAACAGAAGAACATACCACACCTCTTGTTTGCCGGCCCTCCAGGCACTGGGAAGACGACTGCTGCTACTGTTCTCGCTAGGGAATTCTACGGGGAAGAGTGGAAAGAGAATTTCCTGGAACTGAATGCTTCTGACGACAGAGGTATTAAGATGGTCAGGGAGACGGTGAAAGATTATTCAAGGATCCTCCCTAATAATCCACTTGGATTCAAGATTCTATTTCTGGATGAAGCAGATTATATGACTGATGAAGCGCAAGCGGCCCTGAGAAGGACAATGGAGAACTTCACGAGAACGACACGTTTCATTATTTCCTGCAATTATTCATCAAAGATAATTGAGCCAATCCAGTCGAGGGCAGCCATCTTCAGATTCAAGGCACTGCCCACAGAATCCGTAGTATCGGCACTCGGAGAAATACTGAAAGTGGAAGGAATAGATTACGAGAAAAAATCATTGGATGTTATAGCAGAGTTATCGTACGGCGACATGAGAAAAGCAATAAATACTCTCCAAGTTGCGGCCACTTATTCGCCGAAAATTACTGTAAATTCCATTTACGAGGCCGCTGGTCTGGTTCACAAGGATTGGGCGGTACAGGTGCTGACGCTGGCCCTGAAGGGGGATATATCAAAAGCTAGATCAATGCTTGAAGAGGCAGTTATCAAGCAGGGAATTTCCGGGCAGGATGTAGTAGAGCAATTTCACCGCGTTGTTTATGATCTTCCGGTGGAGGATGAACTGAAGGCGGGCATCCTTTATTCGTTAGGTGACATAGATTTCAGGATTTCTGAAGGTGCGAGAGAAATAATACAACTCGAAAGCTTTCTCGGGTATCTTTACAAGAAAGGTGCAAAATGAGGGGTGGATGCTGCGGTAAACGGAACTGTTTATGAACGAGAGCTGAAGCTGATACTGGCAGGAAACGAAGACAAGCTTGGGAAGGTTGGTTGGATAAGAGAGGATGTCAAGGAAAGAATAAAGTCCAGGCCTTTTCTTGTTGTGAGGGCAGCAGGCAGTCACGGATTCGATATTATCATCATTAGACACGATCTGAGCATTCCCATTGAGATCAAGAGTTCCAAGGAAAAGATACTAAACTTCTCCTCTTCTTCGGCACGTTCTCAGGAACAGGCAGAAGAATATGTGAAAATGATATCAAAGACTGGTGTAATGCCGCTGTACGCATTTAGGTTAAAGAGCGTCAATGGCGACCCTTGGAGAATTTTTACCTTTGACTCGCAGTATGAAGGAAGATACAGAATATTTGCAAAGAATATACCGAAATTAGAAGTCACTAAAGGAGGTTCTTATTCCATGAAGTGGGAGAAAGGCCTCCAGTTAACTTCTCTTTTAGAATATCTGTTTTGATGCTTGTAGAATCTACGCCGTTGCTTCGACCAATTTCTCTTTCTGTACGCCCCTTGGGAAGTCTACACCCCTCTCAACACGCTTGTACTCAATGCTAGATGGGGTCAGTTTACCAAGGATATATTCAAGAGCATTCTCCGCATTTTCCGTTGGACCACAAGTAAAGATGTCAAGTGCAACCAGTCCATACTCTGGCCATGTATGAAAGCTAAGATGTGATTCAGCAAGTAGTACGATGCCGCTCACACCATTCGGTGTGAATTGATGATAATACGATCTGATTTTTGTAAGTTTACCGTACCGTACTGCAGATTCCATTATTGGCTGCATAGAATCTACCTTTGAAATTTTTTGAGGGTCAACGCCTTTAAGATCGCCTACAAGATGAATTCCTATGGACACCTACTTGTCACCGATTCTTGTGAGGAGAGACTCATATATAAAGTTTGATTTTTTAACTCTAAAGAAAATACTGAATTATTCACAATAAAGCGAACACCAATCGTAATTCATACTTCAAACAATATTACATCCTTATATTCACCACTATTACGATTTACAGATAGTATTGAATTTAACGAATGTCATCCATGCACGATATTGAAGATTTAATCAAATTCGTAACCTAGTAAAAATATTGATTAGAATTCTTGAATATGTCGAGAATTAGAATGAACATGAAGACTATCCCTTATATAGTCTGAGAGAAAAGGTTAATAAGGTAGTCAGTCTGCAGATGCTGAGCGAAAAGCTCTAGACAAAGGATTGGTAGTATATATGGACGAATTTACAAAAGTGAAGGATCTCAACCAGGGATCCAAGAGAGTGACTGTTTTGGCAAAGATTTTGAATGTTGGCGAGGCAAAAGACATACAGACGAGATACGGCGAACAGAAAAAAGTAACCGAAGCAGTCCTAGGCGACGAGACGGCAAAAGTGACAATGTCACTCTGGAATGAACAGGCGAGCCAAGTAGAAAATGGCGACAGCGTTGTAGTTGAGAATGGCTACGTAAGCTTTGTTAGGGGACACATGAGACTCAATGTCGGAAAGTACGGAGCAATAAAGAAATCCGATTCCGCAGTTGAATCAGTAAATGAGTCTCTTGACATGAGTGAGAAGGAATATCAGCCTGATGAGGTTGATAGAAGACCCAGAAGAAGCTTCAACAACAACAGGAATTTCAGAAGCAGGTTCTAAATGGAATTTATTTTTCAATAATTCCGACGCAAAATTTTCCTTTTTTATCTTTTATTACAATTTCTTCAATGTCAAGATCGTATTGGAATATGATATCATAAACCCTTTTTAGACTCGGAAAATCGCAGATCTTACAGTTGAGTGGTTCTTTTAGCGATACTTCCCTGTTTCGGTAATAGAATGAGATCAATGGAAGATTCTGACAATTGCTGCCGTACCTGAGTAGTGCAGTGATATTAGTTAGTACCTCTACCCTTTCGTCTAGTCTTCTCGCAATAAACGGAACTCCAGTGTAGTTATTCTTGAATGTCTTAATATGACATTCCTTGCAGAGCGTGATGAGATTCTTAGTAGAATCGGAACCTCCGGCAATTCTAGGTACAATATGATGAACTTCGACCTCCACTCTCAATCGGCTCACTCCTTCCTTGTCCTCTGAAATCATCGGTGCTTTTCCACAAATTCTGCACTTATATTCGTCCCTTTCCAATGCAATTATCTTTGCAGTGTCCCAGGAGATATTGGTCTCTTCTATGCTTCCAGAACTGACATAGTCGTATACCTCCCCATATTGGGAGTATTTTCTGTTAAGTCTTTCCAGCCTTTCCTCAATGTTGCCTTTCATTCTCAATTCAATTTGAGAGTTAGATACGCATCAAGATAATATGGTTGTGTTTCCAATCAAAATGACATGAAATTGAAAACACGAGATGGAAAATTTCTGAACCACTGCTCGAGTCAAAGTGAATTTGTAACCTATAATTAGTAGCGTATTAATCAACAAAGAACTCTTCGTTTTCCTACTTATATTTATTAGCTAGTTTTCATAAGAGGGTTGAATCAAAGTGAGTTTCACATTATCAAGCATTATTCAGTACTTTGTTCAAGAATCACTTGCATTGATGAGTAGTTTGGGACCTGCGGGAGTATTCCTCCTGATGGTCCTTGAGGGACTAGGGCTTCCTTTCCCATCAGAAGTTATAATGGTATTTGCCGGTTTTCTCTCGGTTGGTAATGTTGGACTGTTCGTGGTTTATGCCTTGGCAGGCTCTGTTGGAGGGTTCGTCGGAAATCTGTTATTGTACTATATTTCAGTGTACGGTGGTAGACCGTTGATTCTCTTTATAGGGAGGTACGTCGGTCTAAAGGAGGAACATCTCCAGAGAACTGAGAAGTGGTTCGATACACGAGGAGAGTGGACGGTATTTTTCGGAAGATTCGTCCCCGGATTCAGATCTTACATGAGTGTCCCTGCGGGAGTGTCAAAGATGAACGTAGTAAGGTTCTCAATTTTGACCTTCTCCGGATCACTGATATGGTCTACTGCCCTCGAGGCCGGTGGATATGCCCTTGGTAGGTCGTGGAACAAGCTGGTTCCGATAATAAGCACCGTTGGAACAATACTGCTTGTGATATTCGTATTAGCATTCTTAGGATATTTCATCTACAGATTCTATGTGAAGAGAAAGAAGGAAGAAAAAGTTGGATCATCTGAAAATTCGCAACAGGCAAAGGGGATGAAGTAGTTTCTCAGGTAAGCTATATCTCAGAGGACTCCAAACGATATAAAGAAATATGCCACCAAAACGGCAGCGACTGCAAAAATAGCTCCCCAGTAAGTCTTGTTCCATGCGAAAACCTTACTTCCGTCGAGCGGTGGGAAAGGAATGAGATTGAATAGTCCGAGCCAGAGATTTATGTATACAAGGAAGTAGACGGCTGCATAAAATTCAAAATGCAGTGGGACAAATAGAAGGACTGGCAACAGAGCAATTCCCATAACAAGGTTTGCTATTGGTCCTGCCATAGCTATCTTGCCTTCCCTTATCGGATTTCTGTAGCTGGCAAAGTATACGGCACCGGGTAGTGCAAAAAGAAAGCCAATTAGTCCAGTTACGATTGTTAGCACGAGTCCTAGGGGCCACATTCTAAACTCAGACCAGGCCCCAAAGTGAATCGCAGTGAATTTGTGGCTCATTTCATGTATAAGAAAAGCGGTAATGGTCATCAAAAAACCTATTCCCAGCGCAGACAAGATCGGCAGTTTGAGAGGAACTCCGTTCACTTTGAATGTTGTACGGTATATGATGAGGAAAAGCGCTACGGAGAGAGTAACCACTGAAATGACAATGTCTTGAACCTCTTTCTTAGAGAAGTTGCTTTTCTTGTACGTAACGGTGTAGGTGGCCATCTGGCCATGAAGTCAATTTGAATATATAATCTGAGCAGTCTATTTCGAAAATACATAGGCGTCCTCACAAAATATTTATCAATCAATTTTGTCAATGGTTCAAGGAGAGGAAAAAGAATGGTAAAACTAACCTGGTATGGTCATGCCGCGTGGCAGATTGATTTTAACGATGCCGCTGTGGTGGTCGATCCCTTCCTGAACAATAATCCAAAATCACCCATAAAGGCAGAAAATCTGAAAAAGGTGGATTTTGTGATAGTGACCCACAACCACGACGACCACCTTGGAGACGCGTTCGAAATTACCAAGAACAAGGGTGCCAAACTGATATCGATGTTTGAAAACGTTCTCCCTGGTTCAGAGAAAGGCATACCAGACGAAAACCTGGTAGGAATGAATATTGGCAACCAGGTAAACTTTGGTAAGATTAAGGTTGGTCTGGTTCCTGCGGTACACAGTGGGAACTGTGCAGGAATTGTAATAACGGGGGACGGAGTAACAATTTATCACGCAGGGGATACTGGACTATTCGGAGACATGAAACTTATAGGTCAGATGTACAAACCAAAGGTCTCGCTGCTGCCAACAGGGGGATTCTTCACGATGGGACCGAAAGAGGCAGCGATGGCAGCAAGGATGATTGGGTCAGAAATCGTCATGCCTATGCACTATGGCACCTTCCCACCAATTGACTCGAATCCAAACGAGCTTCGAGATGCACTGGGGGACGAGTTCAAGGTTCCAATTATGAAACCGGGAGAGTCATTCATAGTATAACAAATAAAAGACAAAGGCTAAATTTCTTGATTTCCTATTCAGATGTGCCCACGGAAAACTATCTCGGTTTCGACATTGGAGGAACAAAGATCACTGCAGTACTCGCATCGAGCGAAGGTCGAGTGAAGAAAAGGTTAGAAGTTAAGACGAGGAAATTCAGAGGGGTAGCAGAACTAATCGACCAGATTCAGGTGACAGGAAAGCAGTTTGACCATTTTGATGAAGTAGGCGTTATATTCCCCGCACCTATTTCTAACAGTGGTATCTCATTAACTGCACCCAACCTCATCGGATGGGATGAAGTCAACATTCGCAAAAGGTTGAAGCAGATCTTTCACAGAGAAGTGTTCATAGAGAATGATGCTACTGCCCAAGCTATATCCGTCAAACTGTTTGACAAGGGAAAGAAGTACAGGAACTATGTCTATCTCGTTGTGGGGACAGGAATTGGAGGAGGGATATTTTTCAACAATGAAGTCTACAGGGGTGGAAATGGATACGCAGGGGAGCTCGGACACACGGTAGTACTTGCAAATGGTCCACTATGTGGTTGTGGTCGGAGGGGTTGCATAGAATCTCTTGCCTCCGGGCGGTCGCTCGCCAGGAGAGCAATTGAAAACTCTAAAGAAGTAAGGAACTCCCCATTCTTATCTTCTATACCGCTAGAAAGGATTTCGGCCGAGGATATTTTTAGCGGGCGAAAACTCGGAGACCATTTCTGCACTTTTCTGGTGGATGAGACAGTGTATTACCTTTCCGTAGCTATAGCAAACTACGTAAATGAGTTTGACCCAGAGGCCATATTTCTGGGGGGAGGTATGATGAAAAATGACCCTGCATTTGTGTCCGAACTAAAGGATGCAGTGGACAATGAGCTCGGGAAGTATTACAGAGACGTTCCTATTATGAGGGTTGCGGACAGAACAGTAGAATTGGCCCCGATAGCACTTCCAATCTACGAAACAATGAAACGAAAAAAGAACTGACTTTAGGATCTCCCTATACCGGTACAGTGACATTGAGTGCCATGGGGTGAGAAATGTTTTTAGCCATATTTCTATGAATAGCTATATGTCTAAAATAAAAGATATAGAGATATTGGAGTTGGGAGAGGAAGGAGAGAAGTCCAGTCCTTGGAGTTCTACAATTCTTGTCCTTAGGCTCATAACAAGCGATGGGGAGATGGGTTATGGTGAGGCTCCAACTACATTGATGACTCGACCCGTTTATGAAGAAATGAGGGAAGTTGGAAGAATATTCCTTAACAAAGAAGTTGATGATATTAGGAAAAACTACCTTGAATTTTACAAACACTCCTTCTATCTGCCTGTATCTATGGAATCAACCGCCGCCCTAAGTGCATTTGAGATAGCATCCTGGGACATAGTGGGCAAACAATATGGGGCTCCTATCTACAATCTACTGGGAGGAAGGGTCAGGGAAGATGTAAGAGCTTATGCAAACGGCTGGTACGACGAATGCGTAACACCCCAGGACTTCCTTACCAAGGCAAAAGAAGTAGAAAGGATGGGGTTCACCGCAGCAAAGTTTGACCCATTTGGACCGAATTATGACAAGATAGACGAAAAGGGGGTCGAAATGGCGAGAAAGATAATTGAGACTCTAAAGGAGAAAACGAAATTAGATCTTCTCATAGAGTGTCACGGGAGATTTTCTGCGAATTCCGCTATCAGAATGGCAGAGGGAATAGAGGACCTTGACCCATTTTTTGTGGAGGAACCAGTTCATCCAGATCAGATTACTGGTTTGAAGAGACTCAGGGAGAGGACGGATGTGAGGATAGCACTGGGCGAGAGAGTTCTGAACAAGAATCTATTCCTGCCATACTTTATATCAGACTTGGTAGACGTTATTCAGCCGGACGTGACAAATATCGGGGGAATAATACAGGGCAAAGAATCAGCCATTCTGGCCGATTCGTTTGGAGTGGAAGTAGCTTACCACAATGCATTCGGACCAATTCAAACCGCAGCCACACTCCACCTAGATTACAACATACCGAACTTTCTGATCCAGGAGAGCTTCGAGAAATTCTGGCCTAAGTGGAAGAAGGGGCTGGTCAAGTCAGGATACAATCTAGATGATGGACATTTCTCCCTGAGCGGGAAACCAGGCCTAGGGATTGAGGTTGATGAGAAGATTATCGACAGCTACAAGACCCAAAGAATGGAACCATTCAACCCGAATGAACCTCCTTGGGTAGTCAAAGGAACATTCAAAGCAAGGTGATTTAATTGCACATCTATGACCTGTCAGTCCCTCTTGAGAAGCACACACCATATTTTAAGGGTGATCCGGTGCCCCTAATTGAACAGTACAAGACAATAGAGAGGGACGGATACAACATAAAGTCACTAACCATTGGAACTCATACAGGGACTCACCTGGATGCACCGGCACACTTCATAAAGGGAGGGAAGACCATAGATCAACTGGATCTGTCGGATCTCAGGGGATCCGGAACCTGCATTTCTTACGATCCATCGGTAAAGATAGTGTTGCCTGAGAAACACCACGAGATAATCCTCCTGTACACTGGATATAATACGAAATGGAGTACTTACGGCACTTTTGAGAATTTTACTTACATAAACAAGGAAGATGCAGAGACTCTCAGAGAATACGGCGTGAAGCTCGTAGGAATAGATTCTCCATCTGCTGAAATTCAGGACTCAAAGGGGTTTGAGGCTCATCACATTCTGCTCGGCAGCTCGATACCGATAGTTGAGAATCTTAACTCTTTGACATTGGCAAAATTAGTAAATCATACTTTCTCAGTGGAGGTAATGCCAATCTTGGTAAATGATGGAGATGGAGCTCCCGCAAGAGTAATCGCGATAGAGGAATGAGCATGAGAGCAATAACAACAGTTCCGCCAGGTGGAGGAGTCAAGCTGTCAGAGGTAAATGAAGAAAAGGGCGATGGTATCAGAGTAAGAACATTTAGAACCGGAATATGTGGTACGGACAAAGAGATTGCCGCGGGTAAGCTTTCTTTTGCAAGACCCGAAATTGGAAATTCATTGATAATCGGGCACGAGGCAGTGGGTGTCGTAACAGAGTCAAACGGAAATTTTGAATTCAAGGAAGGAGATATTGTGGTCCCTATGGTGAGAAGACCCGGGAGCTGCAGAATGTGCAGATTGGGAAGACAGGACTATTGTGAAGATGGAAAATTTGTGGAAGCTGGAATTAGGGGGAAGAACGGGTTCATGAGGGATGAATTCACAGAGGATCCGCGTTTTCTGGTCAGAGTGGAGAACAAGTCAATACAGGATCTCGCAGTCCTCACGGAGCCACTCAAGAATGTGATGAAGATGAAGGAAATATTCCAATTTCTCAGAATGAGGATCCCATGGTATTGCGAGGATTCTACTCTCTCCTGTAAGAACATGTATGTGTTTGGAACCGGAACTGAGGGACTCCTTATCTCGATTGTTTTCAAAACCTTGGGCATGAACGTGATTGAAGTCAACAGGCACCCCCTTGACGAGAATGTGATGAATTACTTGGAAAGGAACAAGATCGATTATCTAGATACTTCTTCAGAAGGTATTGACAAAATGGTCAAGGATAAACCGATGGATGCTGCAATTGACGCAGTTGGTTCGATGGACGTACTGAGAGAGGTAACCGATAATATCAGGAACAACGGAATAGCAATCATGTTCGGTACGAGCGGTCAACTTCCATCCTCAAACTTCGATGTTCTAGAAAACTTGGTGGACAGAAATCTTACGATAGCTGGGAGTGTCGACGGAGCGAAAACTCACTATGCCGATGCCGTGAAGTTCATTGAAACCCATGGCAAAGTAATGGAGATGGATAAATTGATAACGGGAACGTATGAACCGGATAACTTGAAGATATTTATGGAGAAAGAAAAACAGGAGATAAAAAAGGTAATAGCTTGGTCGTGATTTCCCCTCAAGGAGCTAAATCTTGAGGAGTGGACTTCGCAATATCTACATCTACTCATTTTTCTACACATTTCTCCTTCTAAATCCAATATGGGTCCTGTATTTACTGAATATCGGGTATAGTATATTTTATGTTACAGTTCTGGACGTAGTCTTCTATCTCACAATAGTTCTAACAAGCATTCCAATGGGACGTATCACAGATTCCATTGGGAGAAAGAAGGCATTGTTCATTTCATCGATTCTTACGGGAGTGGGGATCATATTTTTTGGTCTGTTCCAGTCATTCTTGGGCATCGCAATCAGCTATGTCGTATGGGGAATAGGTGTTGCAATAAATTCTGGTGCACTTGAGAGTGTGACGTATGAATATACGATGTCTCACGAAATGAAGTATCTGCAGATCATCGGTGTTGTAAACTTTCTGTCAGCAGTATCAGTTGCTATCGCCTCCCTTCTGGGAGGTTATATCGGAGAGTACATAGGACTGAAAGTTGTTGTTATTCTAACCGCACTCGTAGTTCTGTCATCTTCACTTTTCACTCTAAGGCTAAAAGAGAGGAAGAGAGAACTCACCCATAACAAGTTCTCGCTGAAGTTAAGGAATTACATAAAGGATAGAAGAATCCTGAGCATAATTCTGCTCAGAGTCGCACTATTGCTCAACATCAACATGATGCTAATTTTCAAGCAGCCGTACTACAAGGAAATGGGAATAGATACTGGGTTGATAGGAGTGATATTTTTTGTAGACGTACTCCTAAGGGGTATCGCTTCCCTGAACACACACCGGTTGGCTTTCATAGCTAGGAATAGATTCTTTGCTATGCTGCTCTTCACTTCACTCACCTTCTTCACCATCTACATCCCGGGCCTGATTGAAAATTGGATATCCCTAGTTTTCTTGATACTCAATTCTGTAATATTCGGCTTCTATTCAAACATCCTGAGTGAGGAAGTCAATGCACTGGTGCCATCGGAGATCAGGGCAACTGTTCTATCAGTGATATTTCTCGTGAGTTCACTTCTTACTGCGTTCGCTGAACCATTCTTGGGTTATTCTGCAACGGTAATCGGACTTGAGAAGACACTGCTGATATTCAGCGTGATTTTCTTGATCTTGTCAACTCTAGCGATATTCATCCATATTATGGGGAAGGACAGCACTAGTTTCAAACTGGTACTAGACAAGAAGGGAAGTCAATCCTGAATCATTCTGATAGAGCGATCTCTGATCTTCTCAAAAATGTTATTTTCCAAGGGATAGGAAAATTGGCAAATTTCAATTCCTTCCACGAATTGGGCTAGCTCTTTCTTTGCCTCCCCAAAAAGACGCATTGCATTTGACTTATGATCCATCTGAAAGTGTACCATCGAGACGCAGAGAAGCACTACCCCATGAAAGAACTTACTTCTATGGTTTTGGAAGTGCTTCCAGTAATCTTCGAACAACTCGTGTGCAAGCCAGTATTTTTCTTCGCCCACCAAATTGAAGCCTTCAACTATACCATCCTTCAATTCACTTGTCGTACTAAGCTGTAGAGATTCACCACGTACAAAGACGCAAATCTCATAAAAATCATTCAGCGTTGAAATGTATTCCAATCCGTCTTCAACTGTTTGGAACCTCAAGTCGACTTCTAGTGAGTTTTTTCCATGCCTTAAGATTTGAAATTTGTCAGTCCCAAATCTCAGTGTGTCCGTATTCCAAGTAAACAATAGGATCCGAAATTTCCAATCTAGCATTGATTGCTTATATGAGTTCCGGACTTAAAATTAGGCCCATTATTCGCGCTCACAATTTATTACTAAGATTTTCAATATATAATAGGCAAAATTGCATATCTGTAGCTGCAATCGGGTTGGCAAGAATGAAGAAAACAAACTCTCGTTGCTAGAGCTCCCCATTTTATTGACTAAGAGTTTTCCAAATAAGTGGTAGTCCACTCAGTAAAAAATATTTGTCACACCGTCTCGTATTGCTAACAATCCGTGCAAGGAATTGCATTATCTGGTCCAGCCGTCGCAATTGCACCTTCATTTGCCTGGTCTGCTACAGCGAAAACAATGATCTAAGCACATTCTACGGAATTGAACTAATCTTTATTGTATAATAAAAAAAGAAAATGTTTAAGAATTTTTACCTGCCAACTTGCGCCGCTACCTCCCTATCCTCAAGATATGCGGAATCTCTGGAGGATTCTTCGAGCGATTTACCCCTGGGTTCCGGCAGGAGGATTATAGTCAATATCAATCCTATAGCTGCAAGGACTGAAAGCACAAGGAACAGACCTCTCAGGTGGAACTGAGCAGTGATGAATATGTTGAGGAATGTTCCTATGAACGCTCCCATTTTGCCTCCTGCTGCAGCAAATCCGGAACCCGTTCCCCTTGCGGATATCGGAAATACCTCAGGAGGGATGACGAATGTTGTCACGTTTGGTCCGAACTCTATGAAGAAGTAGCTGATTCCGTACAAGACCAGGAACTGAAGCACAAAGGCGGATGTTGTCAGGAAGGTGAATATCCCCAATATGCCGAAGGAGATGGCCATCATGGCAAACCCAACTATCTGTATTGGCTTCCTACCGATCCTATCCATAGTGAAAGTAGCTATCCAGTATCCTGGGAATGCCGCTATGCCGAAGATGAGTGCACTGAATTCCGTGCTCCTAATGACGTGAGCAATCCCGGTGATACTTGAAGGGACCAGGAATCCCAGCATTTCGCTTGACATTATGCTGTTACCATACAATGCCCAGTCCATGAGGAACCAGCTTCCTGCAGTCACGATTACAAGACCGATAAGCTTTGGATCTGTTAACATTCTCTTCAACGTCATATGACTCTTTGCCATGACATTTTTCTTTGTTACTGAAACGTTCATGTTTGTGTATTTGTCGAGGTCACTGGAAGCTTTGTCCAGTTTCCCCCTCACTATCGCGGTATATTTAGGAGGCTCAGGCATCTTTCTTCTATAGTAGATTACCACTGCTGCAGGTATTGCGCCTATTGCAAGCAGAAGTTTCCATGTTATTCCTGGATATACTCCAGTTGTCAGGAATGCTAGAGCAACCAGTGGGCCTGATACCAGTCCCAGGCTCTGCATCGAAAATACCATACCAATGAATCTGCCCCTGTTCTTTGTGTTGGAGTATTCGCTCATGATCACTGAACTCGTTGCATAATCTCCTCCAATACCAATTCCCAGTAAAAATCTCCACGCTATGAGGAAGTAAATTCCGTTCACCGGAACCAGAAATGCACTTCCTACAGCTCCTATTATGAGTAATATGAGTTCCAGCCCGTATACTGCCTTCCTTCCAAGCAAGTCGAGGAGCCTCCCGAATATCGTTGCGCCTATCACCGCAGCTATGAGTGCGGTTGATGCCACCAGGGATGTTTCAAATGTCGTGAATTTGTTCCACCCGGCCAAGGGAAGTATTGAGAGTACGACGCCTATTATGAAGAGGTCGTATGCATCCGTGAAAAAACCCATTCCAGCTGTCAACCATGTCTTGTAGTGGAAGCCGGAGGGCTTGGATTCATTCAAGGAATCCACTATCCTCTCGACATCACCGTCAATGTTATTCATTTGACATCACAATGAGGAGGCGATGGGAGTGTTAATTGTCATGCAATTTCTTTAGGTGATCTATGTTGTGCAACGTAAAATATATAGTAACCCTTTATTAACCGCTTAAATGAAATCATTTCCCCCAATCTTCTATTCATGAGACAGGGGAGAAACAATCAAGGTTCTCGCACGACAATTTCACTGCTCCAGGGTAATCATATTTTCTAGTGCTTTCGTGCAAATTCATTTTAGAAGGTACTAAATGTAAAGTTTAAAATAAGATGGGAAGGGTTTAGTGATGGGTACTTCGGCCAATTGCTTTTACCGATGTCTCCTTTTCATCACACCTTCCATAATCTATTGAAGTGAGAGCATCTGCATTTCATTCAAAATATAAGATGGCAATCCATCATACGGGTCCGGCGAACCCAGGTTGGTGATATAAATGAATAAAAAATACTTCTTTGCCGATTCCAACCAAGACGGTGCAAGATATGGGACGTTGAAACTTATTATAGATGAGTTTGCCCTTGAAGTTCCATTGACAATGGAATTGAAACTTCCTGCCTCAGGTAATCCTGGATCCTCATATAGGACAGTTAGATTGAAGCAGGAGGTGATGGAATTAGGTGAATATGTGCCAGGGTTGCCAACTATGTACTCCAATCCTAGCGCCCTGATGGATGATACCACAGTATGATAGAATTGAGATGCAGAAGAATTATCTGAGACCTCGTCCAGAAATATTCCATTCACTTTGTACCATATTGAATAATTCATGGCCTGTTGCTCTATTACATCAGGAGATTGCATTCCATATGACGTAAAGATATATCCCAGCACAACGATTCCGGATGACTCCATCATTTGTGTCCAGTATAGGTATGATTTGGAAACGTTATTTCCTGACCCGTTTTCTGGATTGATAATTGCCACTATTGGTACATTTGGGTACTGTTTATGGATACTGATCAGTTCACCCCATGATCCGTTCGGGTCAAAATAAAGAGGTACTATCAGACCTGTTCTGACTTGCTGATTCCCAGGAACTAGATTGTTATGAGATTTTTCATAATTTGTAGTGAATGCAATCGAGACCAGTAATATTGCCGAGATTAAGATGACATAAAGGATAATCCTTTGTCTATGACTTGTAATCTTTGGTCTCGTCTTCGAAACATAGTGAACCCTGATTTCTGGTCTTCGCACCGATATGTTGCTAAATTTTGCAGAGTTCATGCATACCCTTTGTTGAGCAGATGTATTAGCTCTTTTTGCCATTTAAAATAGACGTTTATGATTCTATCCTCCATCACTCCTTTCATTCTTGCTTCTCATATATAAATGCATGAGACTAGGTGCTTCGACCCTAGGAATATTTGTTGCAATTGCGGACTTCAATGTTTTCTTCCGTACCTCTTTCCAACTGTATTTTCTTGGGTGATTGCGGAAACATGGTATTAATTTTGGTCATGGGCCTAATTCCCTAAAGTACATGATTTGCAAAACTATGTAAACAGAGCCTGTCTGAGCTATCTGGCCCATAGAGAAAAAAAACAACAACACAGTTTGAGAAACTTTATTATATCTTCGTTAGCATACTAACCGGATGTCAGATAAATATGAATTCAATCTCAACTTCAGGAACCTTTTTTCAAACACACCTAGAAATTTTTCAGATACGGAGATTGTGTACAGAAACAAGAGAAAGATAACTTATTCAAAATTCTTCCAGAGGGTCAACGGACTTGCCTCTGGCCTGAGCGGAATTGGCGTGAAACAGGGGGATACTGTTGCGGTGATCGACTGGGACACAGACAGGTATCTGGAAGCGTATTATGCCGTGCCCATGATGGGCGCCGTACTCCACACTGTCAATATAAGATATCCTCCGGAGCTCATCTATTACACAATGAACCACGCAGAGGACAAATACGTCATAGTCAGGGACGAATTCGTTCCTATACTAGAAAAGAACAGGCAGTTGTTTGATTTTATAAAAGGTTGGATAGTGTATAGTGACGACAGGGAGACAGTAACAACGACCCTTGCGCCCACCTACCACTATGACGATATCGTGAAGAATGAGAAATATGACTTCCCAGATCTCGATGAAAACACGGTTGCAACCATATTTTATACCTCTGGAACCACAGGACTTCCTAAGGGTGTAACTTTCACACACAGAAACCTCTTTTTGCACACACTTGCACTTGCGAACGGCGTGAATTTCGCTCCCATAAACGTTGGGAGATCTGACAATTTCTTGATACTTGTTCCAATGTTCCACGTTCATTCCTGGGGAATCCCGTACATGGCTCTTATGAACGGGAATAGGTACGTTCTTCCAGGGAAGTATGAGGTAGGCACAATACTTGAGCTGGTCAAGAACGAGAAAATAAAATTTTCCGCAATGGTACCATCTATCTTGTACATGGTACTATCCTCCCCCAATATCGAGGAATACAGGGATTATCTAAAGGGATGGAGGGTGGTAATAGGCGGAGCGGCGTTACCAAGGGGTCTGGCATTGAGGGCAAAATCATTTGGCATCACTACAATTGGCGCTTACGGTATGTCGGAGACTGCCCCCCTTCTAACTATAGCCATTTATAATGACGCTATGAAGAACGCAGACGAGGAAACGAAGTTCAATTTCTCTATAACAACGGGTATACCCGTTCCAATGGTCAATCTCAGGGTTGTTGATAAGGATATGACGGACGTGTCTCCCGACGGTAAGAGCATAGGGGAAATAGTCCTCCGATCTCCGTGGGTAACATCAGGATACTTCAAGGATCCGCAAAAGACGGAAGAGCTCTGGAGAGGAGGGTGGTTACACACAGGTGACCTGGCTGTAATCCATCAGAACGGGTACTTATCAATAGTGGACAGGGAAAAAGACGCTGTCAAGAGCGGAGGGGAGTTCATACCGTCCCTTGTGCTAGAAAACGCAATCAGCGAGATGAAGGGGGTAGGGGAGGTTGCTGTCATTGGCAAACCACATGAAAAGTGGGGAGAGAGACCAGTTGCGTTTATAGTGAGAAACGAGCCGATAAGGGAGGGCGATGTTTACGATCACCTCAACAAATTCACGGATGTTGGAAGGATACAGAAATGGTGGATCCCTGACGAGATAGTTTTCATAGATTCTATGCCAAAGACGAGCACCGGGAAAGCAGACAAGAAGGAACTGAGGAAACTCTTGAAATAAAGAGATAAAAACCGATTCAACAGGAGCTCTCTCCCTGCTCAAAATTATTTTATCAACCCACGATTTATTGGAATTTTATGTGTGATTTAAGTGTGGCTCACCGATCAACTGTTTCATCCACAGAATGAAATTTTTCTTTTTGGCTTCTTGAAAACGCGTAATAGAGTTAAACATTACTTGGAAGCTTGGTGTTTATTGACGATCTAGCATTTGAATTGTTCACGCTGACTCTCGTAGGAGTGGTATCGATATACCTTAAAGGATACGCATACATATGGTACAGAAAGGGAATGAAGGAGGTAGAAACGATCATGAGAACTGGAGCCTTCATTTTGACCATTATTGTGCGCAATCCTTGTGATAATGGGCATAAACGGCGAGATGCCGTGGCGCTTGCCTGGGAGCTATAACATTATTTTCTACGACCCATAGCTGCTGTTCGGTATCATTTTTGTCGCAGTTTTCTCCTCCATAATCCTGAAGCAGAAACTTCAATTCTCCAGAATTCTTGCGTTTTTTCTCGGTTGATCGCGATATACTACGAAGTGAATGCTCACCCTGACAAAATGACATTTAGCCCAATTTCAATGCTGGGGTTGTACCTCTCCCTAGGCTCACTGGAATGTTTGCTTTCCCTGCCACCATGATATAGGAACTGCTGTCCTCAAAGGATAAGGTATCCAGATTTTGGACAGTGATACTTATATTATTCTGGGTCGGGCAGATACTGTCTTCCGTCCTATCTGCGGTGACTGCAATTATGGCTGTACCGCAGCATCTTCTGAAGCCTCGTTAAATCTTTTCACTTTTTCCTTGCTAGATAATTTGACTTTTTTTAATGATCGTACATTTTCTCAACTTTGCTCCTCTATTTTGAAGGGATTCACGATGATGGAGAGAATTTATCCTACCCCCTTTCAATCATTGAACTTTTCAGAATATGTATCCTAGGAAAAATCCGAGGAAGGTTGAGATTATCCACGTTGCTACAATCAACAGGAATGGTCTCACGTTGATTGCCTTGAACCTGTAGGAGAGCCCGCTGCCGACAACGCTGGCAGATAGGGTCTGGCTGTTGGATAACGGAACGCCGAGCAATGTAGCAACTTCAACCAGTATTGCGCTGCTTAAAAGAGAAATTGTTGCACTCGAGTATCGCATGCTGTACATTTCTTCACCAACCCTCCTGATCACCCCCTTGCTCAGAAATATGGAACCTATGATTATGCCTATCACCATCACAATTACAACAGTTGAACTGCCGCCAAGCAGATTCAGTATGAATCCAAGGGTGTTTGCACCAAGGGTGAACGATGTGAAAAAAGATGCAACTACAAGCAGTCCCTTCATGAAGATTGCCGTCTTCCAGATGTCTTTCGGAGGCTTCCTGATCAAGACCTTGTTGGAAAAGTAGGAAATTGCTATGGATAGAATAGGGGAGACTATCCACATTGCTACTATGAGCACCAACAGGCCCTGGTCAGGTATCCTGCCTGCATGGATTGAAATGCCTATAACAGATCCAACGAGGACCATTGTCAGTGATAGCGGGGCCCTAAGTAGTGTTGCAATTACAAATGCAGTGATGGAGATAAGGAGGGCTATTGAAATAAAGTAATAGGAATGAGGCAACAGGGCAGTTGCGGCATACTTCAGACTTTCTCCCTCAAGCAAAAGTCCGGAAACATAACCAACGACGCCTATCAAAACACCAGTCCATCTCCTGATGATCCTTGCCCCCACTATTGTTCCAACTGAAACAGACAGATTGTTTCCTGAGACTAGGATAGTCAGTATACCGCCCAGCAAAACCGTTATCAGGAATAGCTGCATTCTATCCTGTCAGTGATTTATAGATTGAAAGAATGAGATCTGCGGCGTCCTCGCAATCGTCGACCATGTCGTCAATCTTGTGGACCATGCTAGTCACGTGGTTGAAGACTATGTAATTCATCTTGTCTGCGTTCTTGTACGTGTCATCCAAAACAGAATCTTTCATGTCGTCCACGGCTTCTTCTATGATCTCAATCTTCTTCTTGTATTCGTTGACTTTGCCCATATCAGATTCCGTAAGCATTCCCTTTAGGGAAGTAAAAGCATCCTTGCCAGCCGTCAACATGTGAACGAACATTTTGTACGGAGAATCTAGGATCTTACCGAGGTTGCCATTGTTCTGCAAATAACCCAGGTTCATTCTCTTTATTTCCCTGCTAAGGTAATATGACCTGTCTATAATGTCGTCCATTCTGTTTACGAGGAAGAGCAGATTGTCGATCAAGCTCGGATTTATTGCCCCTCTTGTGATCAGGACGCTGAAATTTTCTGACAGATCGTCCCCTTCTCTTTCCTTCATCTTCACCTTCTCGTTCAGTACATCCATCTCTTTGAGATCGCTCTGCATCATCTTGACAAGGAAATCGGTCACTTCCGTTGCCAGATCTGGGAATACCGTGAATCTGCTAAGTATGTTCCTTTCACCGACACTAGTAAACTTCTTGAAAAAGGATGGTTTTTCCATCGCCAAATATAGATGGAAAGTATATTATGATTGCTTGAAAATTGACAATTTGATGCCGGCGAAAGTTGAAACTGGTAGACTTTATGATGACTCAGGCAACTCATCCGGACGGTATTTGTGTCAAGGGATATCACATTAAAATACAATTCCAACATAATCCAATTGCCAGAATGATGTATTGGTTTTTTACTGGGACGCTAATTATGGGCGATATCCTGCTGCCGTGGCAATAGGAACAACACTTTTTGCGTTTTCTTTACTGCGACTTCAGGAGGGTATGGCCACATCTTTCATAAGAATGCGGATCTTCATTCAGCAATCTGGCTTGCTGGACTCGGTATTGGTGGGGTCGTCCTTGATTCCTGGCTTTTCACTAAAATCACAGCGGGACACGAACACTGTTGGGATTGATACTAGGTCTAGCTTTCATTCTACCTACCGTGAGAATGCTCTGGGAAGGATTGGTACCCGTAGCCTTTGAACACAGCTCATTCTCCCGACTTCAGACAGATCCTCCCTGATTTTCAATTCGTTGACAAATTTCTTTATCAGCTTCTTGATTTCGTTGTTGTGCGGCCCTTTCTCAAGCATTCTATCACGCTTGTTCAGTAGCATTTGAACATTTTGAGATTTAGGCTGTTCATATAACGCCGTGGGGGAGAGTATTAATGAAAGTTAGAATCCCTATCATTATTATAGCTAATATTATTATAATTATACTGAAAAATATAACTTTTCTTTAAATAGCACAAGTCTTAGGTAAATAATATATTTATTATTTCATAAATATGTTGTGATTTTAGACCTCACAGGTCATTTTGCGATAGTCAAACTACCTTTTGTAAAGCAACTTTTCTCTCTAATAAACAATAAACTGATTAAATTATGCTTCTATGGGAGGAAAGAAAATTTCCACCTTACTCTCATTTTGAATCCGTTTATAGCCGTCTTCCAGGAGACTCTTGAGAAGGTTTGCTTTTAATTCAAAACTTGCCCTAATCTCACCTTTTTTTCTGGTAAGTGACACTTTCAAAAATATTAAAGAGGCCGCTACAACCACTATTCCAATTAAAACGTTCCGTATTATACCTTCAAGCCCTCCTGGTGAAATGATAAGCCCATAAATAATGTCAAATAGGCCGCCAGGAAGAAGTATTACAAACATCATATCTACAAGTTCCATAACAGTTTTCTTTGCCCCCTTCTTATAATCAATTTGGTAGAGTGGAAGAGTAAGAACCTGATACGTAGAGTTATCAGAAGACGCTTTTTTTACAATTTTATCGTTTACATGAGGATGTCGAGTCTGGAACTCTGGTTTCAGGATGCTATTGATACAGTCTTCCGAATCACCAACGCATTTAATCAATTTCAACCCATATAATACACGTGAATGATCTACCAAGATGACCGAAATCGAAACAACAGCAAAGAGGAAAATTATAGCTATTAGAGCCCCTAAAAATATCGCTGTCGCATACGAGACCTCTTGTCCTAGGACAGAAAATATTGACAGCAGTAACGTGACTAAACTTGAAAGTATCAACGGAAAAAACTTCTTGTAGGTTTCAATGCGCATCACATTTTTCGAGTTTTTTGCGTATAGGTCAGCAGTTTCCTTAATGAAATCATGTAAAGTGAACATAAGTCAACTTTTTTTCTGTTTTTCTATCCTTCTCTCAGTAAGTTCTCTTCTTATAAGGTTCTCAACAAGGTCTTTCGCTGAAAGACCATTTTCTAGAGCGTAAACTCTAGCTTTCTTCCATAGGTCCGAATCTATTCTAAAACTCGTCACCTGGTCCTTTGACATATTATTTTGTAATAATGTCACTTTACTAATACTTGTCGATTCGTAGCATTGTAGTAAAGTATTAATATAAAACTACTATACTACTTGTAGTAGGTGACAAAATGGATAGAGAAAGCATTGAATTTTGGAACGGTGCCTTGAAGTGTGCCATAAAGATGGAAAGGAAAGCGAGGGAATGCAGCAACATAGACCAACTGAGGGAAGAGATCTCTTACATGAGGCAGAGGATCGAGGATGTGCATATTCAGGACCCTGTCGAAGTTCTGAATATGATAGAAGAAGAGAAGGTGATAGATTGAACGCCGAGGACCAGAGGTTTTGGGATGGATTCCTGAAGGGAATACTTGCATGTGAAATCCTCGTAGAAGACATGCAAGAAGGCCTAAAGAACGAGAAAGGTAGCTTATATCCGGCACAGCTTACCATAGCGCAACTAAAAGACAACGTGGAAAGGATGCTTTCACGAGATACCTTAAAGACGCTAGGGGAAAGGAACCGAGAGCTGAGGGGAATATTGGAGGAGATAAGATGATAGAGGATGACATGGATGATAGGGAACCCGAATCCTTCCATAGGGAGCAATACATGGAAGGCCTGATAGACGGATTGACATTGGCAATAACGCATCCTGACAAACTAGAAGAATTGAGGAATTTCAGGGATACCGTGCTATTTTCGAAAGTCAAGGCTGCATGGCTGCCTACCCTAGTGGGACTAGGGATATTGAAGGACTTTTAGCCATTCAAACTAACAACTTCCTTTTTCTTTTTTTGATTTCCTGTTTTCGAGTTTTGCAACGTCAGGATCTCTGCTTTTACAATTAACGAATGAGGGAATACGATTATTCCGTATTCGACAGACATAAGCAGCTTCCAGGATATCTCTCCGGATCCTTCATTCCAGGAATGCAGCTGCTCTCAGGTCTCGCAGGCCTGTGAATCTTGTCCATCTTAGTTTGGACAACTAAATAGGCGATATATCTGAGTCCTCACAAATAACTACTCTTGCTGTGTGAATGTAGTCTTTATCTCCAGGATTAAATTTCGATACAATGATATTCGTTGGGCATCATCCACGGTTACAAGAAATACCTGAGCAACTTTTAGGGGAAACAACCAAAGGTAGAAAAATGAGTCCCCCCTCTGGGGCAGTCACCGAAAAAAGTAGACTTCAATTACTATAACTAATATCTATTATAATATATAGGGGCCCGTATGAAGACTGTTTGGTAATTGGTAATCTTATTCAATTTCATCGTCGTATTCGTCCTCCTCGTCATTACCGTCATCGTTACTGTCGGTAATATCATCATCGTCTATTAACTGGTTCTTCTTGTCTTTTAGGATTCGGTTTACATCACGCAAGGACATGTGCATAATTCTTGCAATATTAGCCTGGCTCTCGCCATCCTCGTAAAGGTCAAACACTTTATCTTCTCTTTCTGTTTTTTCTTCTCCAGGGTTCTTGAGGGCATTATCTATAATCGTCAGCATCATCTTTTCTATGAATTCTGACAGCTCAACGAATTTTCCTCCAATCTTCTGGCAATCTAATTGTACCTGGACTTTATTTCTCTGTCTTTCATACGTGCCCATTGCTGGTTGGTCCTCATCTATCCCTGTAATGGTCTTATCACTTACACAGCCGTAAAGGCCCTTGTAGCAGGAGAGGAGTCTTGGTAAGTCTGCCCTCCATGCGTCTTGGGGTCCGGAATATCTGACCTTTATCGGGCGTTCTTGCGTGCTGTAGGTGGAGATATAATTAACAAGTGCCCATAAATGATACGGGTCTCTGATTATCTCTTCGTATGTTTTGTGTATTCCATGGTTTTCAAGATATTCCCTATACTGGTCTGAAAGAATTAACCATTCAAAATACGGAGGTGCGTAGCCGTCTTCTTTTTGGCTTGGGTATTCCTCCGGTATCCAGAAGTTGTTCGTTACGTCTCGCCACATATTTGGTCTTCTTTCTTTCTCACGGTATCTCATTATCTCACCTTTTTGCCGTCAGGTCTCCCATAACGGAGACGATTGCGTGCTTGAATACAAGGACATTCTGTCCTGTTCTTGAATCTATCAGGATTATGTCATACTGGCCGAAACTGGCTAGCTTTCCTGTTATCGTCTTACCGTTCACTAGTTCTAACGTCAGCATCTTTCCTATAAGCTGTTTGCCAAAGTTGTCTATCTGTCCTGGATAGATTGTCTGGTACCTGAAATTCGGTGCTGATTTTTCCGGATCGTTGCCATGCGAATTTGTCAATTCCTTGTTTGTTGCGTCTATGCTTTCACTCATTCTATTCACTTCCCCAGGAACTAAAGCATCCTGGTCTCTGTCCTCAGAAATGGTGGACATTGAACCGGATCTCGTGTTGTCAATTTTATGATGCAGATATCTCATTTTTCCATCCTCCATCTTTTGATTGCTTTCCAAAACCGATCAAGATATTCCATTGAGTCCAGGATCATGACAAGCATCACAAACAGGGAGAGAAATACGAGAGCAAGCAATCTGACGTATATCATTCTTCATTACCCCCGTTATCAATTGATTTAAGAGGAGATTGAGGACTAAGACGAGCAATTACACCTTTGGAATCTATCATCTCAGAAATGGCATTGTCTGAATACCCTTTTTGAACTTTCTTTCTGGATTCAGCTAGACTCTTTCCCCTCTGTCTGAGATTGTCGGATCTTTCCTCTGAGATCTCATGGTGCTTTCCTAACCATGCTTTCTCCCTTCTCCGATATTCTCGAATGGGATCCTTGATTGTATCAGGTAGGTCAGGGTCAATTCCCTCAGTTCCCTTTCTAACTATAAAATCCCTGTTAAGCATCTCCAGGGTGAAGTATCCCTGAGCTGCTTTCCTCTTGAGTTTCTTCATGGAATTAGTTATGGTCCTGAAGTGTGGGTTTTTGCAGATACTATCTTGACTATACCATGCTTGGAGGGGATTGCTTGAAAGAGGGCACAAAGGGCATTCACATTTCCCATACAAAGGACAGCTTTCAGGTCCTTTCAATCTGTTTTCGATACTCATTTCAATCACTCTCCGTCAAAAAACGAGGGTCCACGAAGGGAAGGATACTATCATGGACCCTCAAATATCTCGAAGGGCCAAAGGCAGCACGGCCAGACGGAGGTTTTGATTCTTGATCCAGCCTGCTGTCTAAGGCCCTTCCATTCAGATTAACACGCTGTAAAGAACCTGAAGGTTCGAAGTGGTAGAATTGAATGCAATTCAAGCTGTCCTCGTAATCTATGAATTTGACAAATTCATAGGTCATTGGGATTCCCCCACGTCTATCGGTCTCTCGTAAAGAAATCCGTCTTTTGACTGATTGACAAAGCGAAATCCACAATCCTTCATTTTATCGTCAGGCCTAAAAGGTGCCAAAACGTAGATCAGGAATCGATTATTTTCTCTGTCGATCTTGGATGCTTCCTGATTTATCGTTATGTCCTTAGACCTCACTTCTTGAATCACATCATTAAAGTGATTAACTTCCATTTCTCGGTTCAACTCGATTAGTTTAATTAACTCGTTTAACCTTTTCAGTGAATTTTCGGCTTCTATCCGTATTCTCGAAACATCCCTAGTTTTGAGAAAATCAATTAACCTCCGATTAACTCCGTTTAACTCGTTTAACCTCAAACCCTCAATTTTTGTGTTAATTGAGTTAAACGAACTAATTGAGTTAATCAGACTAATCAAGTTAATTAAAGTCTCATCGTTATCACTTTCACCTTCATTATTCAGGTTAAATCTACTCCTTGCCAGGTTTATGAGTTCAAGATTGGACTCAAAGACGGTATAGTTGTGAGGTCCAGTACGAAAATCTCTCCCTATGTCCAGATAGATGAGTTTCTTCTTGATCTTCGAACTGTAAGTCCGGGGATTGAATTTCTTGGTCTGATTGACACCTTCCTTATCTGCAATTAGCCCTGCTATCTCCTTTAGGCCAATCTCGCCCTTGAAGTCTATGCTCTTGCTCTTCTCCTGTATCAGCTGTTCTAAGCCGTCTATTACTACCTGGTCGAAAGAATCAAGCGATATCTCTATTGCCTTGTCTTTCTGGTCATATAGAAATTCCCATACCTTGTTGGTGATATCGCTGTTGCCGTTTTGTTTGTCAAAAAATCGAGCTAGGACCAATAAGGGAAATGCCTTCTCCCATTCACGGCCCCTGACTTCTATTTCCTTGCCGTTTACGTTAGCCTTGTTTGAAATGCCCTCGGATATCACGGTTTTGATTTCCTTCCAGTAGGTCAGCGTGAAAATCATAAGGCCGTCTCTCAGCTTTCCCCATTCCGGATTGAACGCCGAAACGTTGTTATTTGCTTTCTTGCTATCTTGCGTTCGGATCATAATGAAAACATATGATCGGTCCCTTATCGTTTCTGTCACATTGTTGATCGAGCAAAGGATCTTAGGCGAATAGGTAGGATACAGGACCCTCTTATTCCTGTGGCCTACTAGTTCAAGTCTCTGGACCTTCCCACTGGCCTGGTAACCTGAGTTCACGATGGCTTCTATATCCAGTTGATTTTCTGATTTCTCCTTGACGGTCATCTTCTCGTTTTCATCCTGGATAACAGTGCCCTGGGTGTCCTTGATTGTCCGGTATAGGTTCGGGCCAGTTACCGCAACTGTCTTGAAAGCATTGAAATCAAGCTGCTCATGGATATCCCCTACCTTGCTCTTTGCCGATCCCATTTCACCCTGCATTAGAAGATAAGGAACTGCTGTAAACAGTCTATAACAATATGTCAGGACCGTATATAACGAGTGAATCGTGCTTGCATTGACATTTCTTGCAAAATCAATATATTCCTCATAACTGCTGACAAGTGAGTTGAAAAGCGACGTAGGTTCTATCTTTTCTTCTCCTTTCAGGAATCTTTGAATCGAATCAGTGGACCATCGGTCATCGGGTATATCGTCAGGTTCTTCCAGGATGTATTTCTCTTTCAGTAGGTCATGGGAATTGAGTAACTGGACCTCTCTCTCGGAGGTTACCAGGAATAAACCGAGCGCCGTGGTCTCTCCTATCTTTTTTCCTTCCTTATTGAAAAGTGGTTTTAGGTAAGGCAGCTTGGTCAGGAAATATGCCTTGTCATCAAAATACTGGGATGGATTGAACTTCTTCATTTGTTGGAATATTATCTTTGACCCGTCCTTCGCATTGAAAAGTTCGCCTATATTTTCCTGGTCATTTTTAGTCTTCAGTTCCGTAATTGTTCTTTCCCTGAAATCTGCTATTTGCTGTTCTTCTCTCTCTATACTCTCGATTGTTATCTTGTCTATCTTTCCTCTCAGGTCCTTAGGTAGTTCTTTTCTATATTTACTGCATATTTTCAATGCTCTCTGGACCTGCTTGGCATTCCACTTATCTTTCTGCTCGATTAGGTATTGTGCATCCTCGCCATCCATTTTATCTATGATTTGACCGTTCTTCTCGTTTGTCTTGCCTGTATCTGTGTTCACCAGGTAGATGAGACCTTTCCTAACATCATCTAGTTGCGTCATGCTTTGATTCTCCTTTCAGCATTTTTGCTACCGTCTCAGTTGCTAGGCCGTACTTTCTATTTGCAACTTCCAGGACTTCCCAGAACTTATCTCCCCTCAAAGTTCCTGGCACAGCATCGGCACAATCAATTATTCCTTCGCTGACTGCGATCCATTCAAGAACGGACCCTCCGGAATCATGCCTGAAGCAGTGCCAGACGTTTTTTTCAATATCCACTGATAGATTTATTCCTGTTTCGGATCCATGAATGGGATGCGGGCCCTGGTACTGATTTCCGAAATGCCTGAAGCCAGCGAGGTCTATTAAGTCAGCTAAGGATAACCATGCTGTATTCTTCCTATTGACTTGGGGCCTTTCCTTCTTTTCGTTTGACCTTACCATGAACGGTCTCAAGGCTTCGATAAGCTCCTCTTTCGTTATAATCTTGATAGGGTATTCTGATTTTCTGAGGCCATAAATCGCACCATTGGGATGTATTGAACCAGGACCAACAGCGTAACCGTTCTGCCCTTTGATATATGCTCCGTCTTTGAGTGGAATATTCCTTATCGGAGGGTTTGATATTGCATAGACATACTGGCGATGGCCTTCTCTCCCTGTAGAATACCAGTAGGTTGGCAATCTGTCATCTAAGGCCGTTTGAATTTCCTTGGTATCCGCATCAACAAAACAGCAATCACCATTAGGACAGAATAGACCATAATTTCCTCCTTTCCTAACCCACTCTTCAATCTCTTGACTGCTGAATGCATAATTTCTCTCAGTGGTCCATCCTCTTTCAAGTGGCTCTTTACGGGCGGGTAGAAGCTTGATACATCGGAACTTCGTATCGTTAAAATCTAACGTATGCCCTGTTTCCTGTTTCACTTAAATTCCCCCACAATGAAAAATAATCCTAAAAGAAGCCCTGAAACTAAAAATATAATAGCCAGATTGATATAGTGAATTGCGGAAATTCCATTTTTCCCTTTTATTTTACACATTAATGACCGTACCTCTCTTCTCGTTTTCCGGACAATATCTTGTCGTTCTGGTCCACGATGGACCGGTCCAGTTCCTTAAGCTCCTTCCTCAAATTTCTCAGTTGTTCCTGAACAAATTTTACTTCCCTCATTAGTTTTTTTCTTTGAGCAGTTAGTCTGAAATAATCGCTGATCAGTGTACTTCCATTTAACCTATCCATAACATTCACTTTTCCTTTTGATGATTTGGAGAATTTGCCTCAGATGTGATTTGTTTCCAAAGCAGAAACAATCTTTCAAGTGGGGTTTTGTCATTGTTCATTCAACTTACCTTCAAAATTCAGTCCAGCTAGAACAATGAACCTGCTTAGTGGCAAATGATAGCTCTTAGCTTTTTCAACAAGTTTATCCTTTTCGTCTCTCGTTATTACGGCCCCTATGAAAGTTCTCGACTTGTTTTGGCTTATCACTTGACTAGTCATAAAATATGAATACATACTCATTTATAAATTTTATGTACATTCAAGCTAAATTCTATATCTAGTCTAAAAACTTTATATAACAGCATTAATTATTACTTTGATGATACTCAGGAATGAAGAGATGAGCAGTAGGGAAAGAATCGGGTTGTACATTGATTATAATCTTTATTCCAAGCTATCAAATCTTAGGTCTATCTATCTACTCAGTGGCAAGAGTTTGCATGACCTACCGGAAATGAATGATGTAATAAGAGCGATAGTCTATCTTACATCTGTTGAAATTCAACCGAATCTTGATATGGAGTTAATGAAAACAGACAAGTCAGGGAAAGCAAAAATGAACGCAGTGCGGGATCTTATGAAATTGCATATAAATCTTAATCGGGCCAGAAAATCTTTACAAGAAAAAGGTCGGGAAAATGAACTTGATGAGGTCGATAAATTAATGCTTAAATTCTATGAAAAACTTTCAAAAGAATTAGTCACCGGCACCGAAGAATCTGAATATCCTGACAGTGCCTATGTCTCGTATCAGAACGATGGAGATGTTATAGAGAATCCAATAGGTACCCCACAGGTTAAAGGAAAGTCTGTCAGTACTGTGGCTATAATGGATGATTATGATTTAGAAGCCATCGCCACCATAGCAAGAACTCTCAATAAGATCTCTCTCAGTGAACACTATAAGGACAAGTTAATACCTGAATTTGACGGTGAATTTAACTATACGAAGTCTGAAATTATAAGAGAATGCCTGACAACGTTCTTTGGTAAATTCAATCAGGCCATTGAAATGAGATTTATCTTTCCAACTTACATCGGGTCCCTGTTCAATCTTTCTCCAATTCTATCTCTCAAGCTGACATTTAAAAATTCTACCTTAAATACGATGTTCACTGAGGAAGAAAAAGGACAGATAAAAGCCGTTTCAAAGGAGATTCCTACAATAAACAATTTTATTTCCTTGACGAAATGGGGCAAAAGCAATAAGACCTATCTAAGGGAATTGAGGAAGAACATAGAGCCTGGCTCGTCGAAAAGCCATTTTATTCCAATAAACAGCGAGAATTACGGTTTCAGTTATCATAAAGCATTCCTGGGCAACAGTTACATTGATTACATGTTTGGCCAAGGCATTTTTGATTTAATTGATACTTTCAATTCTTTAATTGCAGAAGAGAATAGGAAAACCTATTTCCGAGTTTTAGAATACAGCTTGGGCAACTTTGTATCACGATTAGAAGCGTTTAAGACAACTATCGAATCCCTAGCCCCTCTCTGAATTTTTTTAATTTTTCCGGATCTGACGAAATATCCTCAAGGAGTGCTATTAGTGCAGAAACTTTAGCATTGTCAGGAAGGTCATTAAGTAACTTCTTGAACAATGGGTCAACAGCGGCATTAACGCTTACCTGTTTCTCGATCTCTTTCTTCTTTTCCTCCATCTCTATGGCTGTCTTAATATCAAACGGCATCCAGCAGTTCCTGCAATATTGCGCATCACTCGGATTCAAGGTATGGCATCTAGGACACTCTTTAGGCCTGTCCTCTTTTATTGAATCATCTTCATTGACCTTTATTCCATAGGCCTTGAGAATTGCGTTATCCTGGTCCCTGAGTGAGAGATGCACATAGGTCCTCGTCTGCTTGGACCCGTGAACCCATCCCATCTGAGCTTCGAGGGGAGCCTCGGTTACCTTGCTCGCCAGGATTGTTGCCCTGGTATGACGAAATAGATGGGGATGGATTCTTCTCTTTATTCCGGCTCTCCTGGAAGTCTGCCTTATTATTGAATAAACGTCTGCATAGGTCAGATTTCTTCCTGAGATCCTTTCGGATAGATTGCAGAAGAGAAAGGCATTGGGGTCATTCCTCTGAGGATGATTGTCGAGCCATGCCCTTAGATAAGCTATTGAATCTCCTATGATTCTGACTTGCCTGAACCCTGTTTTTCCGGTTACCTTCAGAAGAGCTCCGAACTCGTCGAAGCTCAGGTCCTTGACCCTCATGTTTATTATTTCCCCTATTCTGCATCCTGAATCATAAAGGACTGAGAATAAGGCCCTATCCCTTGCGTTTTTAGAATTGCCTACGAGGGCCTTTATCTCTTCCCTGGTTATGAGGTCATCAGGGGCCTTTCCATTTTCCTTAACCTTTATTTTCAGTTTAGCTATATTGTCCGGTAGATTCTTCATTTTCCACTTGTAGAACTTCTTGAGCATTGTTATATATGTATCCCTGGTCCAGTCTGAATAGTCATCACTTGAAAGATGTTCAAGGATTTTTTCAATATCTTCCTCTTTTGGATCCAGAAAACTATCAGGTATCCACTCGGCTACTTTTCTCAATCGCTGAATGTAATTGATTCTTCTGATTTCAGATATATTCTCCTTAATCTTAAGGTCATTGACAAATTTTTTTATTTCTCCCTTGATTTTCCCGTTAAATGGCTCATTTTCAAGTCTTCTCAGCTCATCTTCGATTGTGTAATTGTACGGCTTCACCATAATAGTTATACGCCTTTTTGGTACTTATTTCTTCCGGATTCTTACTTCTGTCAGTACGCCGTGGGGGAGATTTGAACTCCCGATCTCGTGAGAGAACCAGATCTCAAGTCTGGCGCGTTAGGCCGCTTCGCTACCACGGCTCAACGGTTATTTACGTGATTGATATAACCTTTTACTGATGGATTTTACAGGGGTTTTGAAGAAAATAAAGGAAGATGACAGGTACAAGGCTGCAAAGTCGGTGGCTGTCCAGCTACCGGAGGGAATGAAGAGAGGAATAGGAGACATCACAAAAGAGTTTAAGGATAAAGAGCTCGTTTTTGTGGGAGATCCGTTTTGGGGTGCTTGTGACATACCTCAAAACGGGAACTGGGACTTGCTTGTACAGTTTGGACACAGCCCAATTCCTAACCTAGGTTCATTTTCCAATGTGATTTTTGAAGAAATTCAAGAAGAATTGGATTTTGATATAGATGGTGGAAAAATTCCTTTCCATTCCTTGATCCTGACGTCGAACGTTACTTATTCAAATCAACTTCCGAGAATCAAGAAGAAGCTTGAGGATTCTGGTGTCACCGTTACTCTGAAGAAGGGGGACTCCAGAGTATTCTATCCTGGTCAGATATTGGGGTGTAATATCTCTACTGCGAGAGGAACAGAGGAAAACGTCCTTTTCATAGGTGAAGGAGTCTTTCACCCACTGGGAATTGCCCTCGGTTTATCGGAAAAGAGAGTAATAGCCTTTAACCCGAAGACGGGAGAATATCTCGACATGGAAAGGGAGAAGAGAAAGTTCCTTGCACAGCGGTATAACGCAATTGACATAGCTTCAAGAGCTCAGAAATTCGGTATCATAGTATCCACCAAGGTCGGACAGACAAGGTACTCCCTGGCGAGGGTGGCTTCAAAATTATTGAATGAAGCTGGAAAAGTATCGTTCATCATTACTCTTGACCTGGTAAGGGACGAAGAGCTCCTGAATTTCCCAGCTGAAGTGTATATAAATACCGCATGCCCGAGAGTAACCGTCGAGGATTACGGTACCTTCTCCAGACCAGTCATCACGTTCTATGAGCTCCAGATGGCACTTGATCTCAAAGATAAAAGTAGATATATATTCGATGAAATTGTTATGACAGATGAAATTGGCAGTACTAGTTTCCGGAAACGGGACTAACCTACAATCCATAATTGATTCTGTCGACGATGGTTACCTCCCTAAAGTACAGATTTCATACGTTGTTTCCAGCAATCCGGAAGCTTACGCCTTGAAGAGGGCAGAAAGGAAAAAAATCAACACAATAGTTATCCAGAAAAAGGACATTATTTCCACCCTGAAGCCAATTTTCGAAGAAGTTGACTTGATAGTTCTTGCT
This sequence comes from Thermoplasmatales archaeon, assembly GCA_026127935.1. GTDB lineage: Archaea > Thermoplasmatota > Thermoplasmata > Thermoplasmatales. The sequence goes on from JAJSLL010000004.1 coordinate 71,817, forward strand.
GGGTTCCTCTGGATACTTCCCGATGAACTCTTGAATATTCGGCCCATAATCAATGTTCATCCCTCCCTGCTCCCCCTCTTTGGTGGAAAGGGAATGTATGGAACTAAGGTGAGTATCGCAATTCTAAACAGTGGGATGAAGGTCTCCGGGCCAACAGTTCATCTGGTGACCAATGACATAGATGGTGGTCCAATAATATTGCAGAAATGCCTGGAAGTGAGGAACGATGATACTCCTGAAAGTCTTCTGGAAAGAACGCACCCCATAGAGCATCAGATACTCATAGAAGCGATCAAACTAATGAGTGAAAAGGAATATAAAATAGAAAGGAAAAGAGTAATCTTTTCCTAAGTTTAAGCTATCTTTCTTCCGATCGAGTTCTCGTAGTACGCTATTACCTTTGCTTTGTCTTCGTCAGAATACTTCCTGAAGAATTTCTCCTCTTTGAGGATCTTCCCTGTCTTCTCTTCATAGGCCTTTGGTTCCATGGAGAATCTCCTCTGGGTTGCATCCCTGTAAAGCTCAGGTATAACGTTGAAGGCGCAGAAAGGAACTACCTTGCCGTCTGGCATAGCGTAGTGGATATCGCATCTCTCCACCCTGTCGACATCGTACGTGTAAGGATCCATGAAGTGCATGAATCCCACGAACATTGACTTGTAGTGGAAAGCTTTCAGTCCGTGGTAGTCTCCGCCAGTGAATGCTCCGAATATCATTTCCCTCATCTTGAAACCTTCCGGTGCGTGCTTTTCGTCCACGAAAGTATTCAGTTTTCTCAGGAGTGCAGTCAGTGCAGATGCTTTCTTAAGGGACTTCACTTTGGACTCGTTTATGTCGGTAGACAACTCGTTCAGATACTCGAAAAGCCCTTCCACGTCTATGAATTTCGTGATGGGTATGATCGATCCGTCTGGTTGCTTGAATATGTACGTTCCCATTCCGCAAGCGAAGTGAATGCTCAACCTATAGGTAGGCTTGCCCTTCAATGCTTCTACGAAGTTTGTGACTGCAGTCGTGCTAGGAACCGTGAAGAATGCTTCCCTTCCAATAGCTCCATCAGTCTGTGCTTCGATCTTCTTGATGCAGCCTGGTATCGTGACCCTCTGTCTCTCTCTGAGTTTGTCTGGCATTCTTCCAACGAGTGAAACTGGCTGGAAGTTTACGCTTCGAACAACGTCAATGTTAGAGAGACCGAACTTAATTATATCTCCAAGCTCACCGTCATTGACTCCACCGATAACCGTCGGAACAAGTACAACTCCAACGTTTGCCTTTCTGTACGTATTCAGTGCCTCCGGGATTTCCCAGAAGTTCTTTGGATTCGATCTAGGAGTCACACCATCGAATGAAGTGTAGATAACATTTGACCCAGCGTCACGGCACTTCTCTATAAATTCCAAGTCCCTGGATGCCCTGATGCTGTTTGTATTCAGCTGGACGTGCTCGTATCCCTCTTCCCTCGCGATCTTTATGATTTCAGGGAGGTCCTCTCTCATCGTTGGCTCTCCGCCAGTGAGCTGAACTGCGTTGGCACCAACTGGCTTCTCATTCCTCATTCTCCTGAGCATCATCCTAATTTGGTCTTGGGTTGGCTCGTAAATGGGGTCGTTCTCCTTTGCATAGAAGAAACAGTACCAGCACGATAGATCGCATCTGTTTGTGAGAACTACGTTTCCCAGTCCAGTGTGGCTCTTGTGTTTGACGCAAAGACCGCAGTGAGTCGGGCAATTGATCTTTTCTGCGGCAAGGCTGATCATAGGGTTCTCAAGTTTGATACCCTTGTCAAGCCACTTCTTGGCCTTCATGTACATGTCATAGTCTTCCCAATACTTCTCCTTCGTAACACCGTGTTCCGGGCACTCCTTGATCATTCTGACCTCGCCGCCCTCTGCATAGACTAGGGCGGGAATCTTCATCCTGTCAAACTTGTTTTCCGCAACACACTCTGGGCACAGAGATGCCGTTACTCTAATAGCTAACATACCGGGGTTGATCAAATGGCCGAATTTCTCGTAAACTTCATCCAAATTTTTCATCTTTGAATTTGGACTGATTTCGAATTCCGGAGATAGTATGGATTCGAATGCTTGATCCATAGCGCTACAAATTGTGACTCTATTAAAGAGCTTTTGTATTTACTACAGCTAAGAAAGGCGGTATTGTATCTTTCCTAGCTAATAACAGAAATATTTATACTGCCTCTTATTTTATTTGTAGAAATTGGCGCAATAATCTATGTAATCACTGCTGTAACCCGCTGTAGTTGTGCGTATAACAATCCCTCTAATCATGATCTTGGAAAATAATTCTTATATAAAGTAACACAATTTTCACACTTCCAAGAAAAGAAGAAATTAGCTCAAAAATAAGACGGATTATAATATAAGCACATTCTAATATAAGATGAGAATCCATCAGCGTGGAAATAAGAAAGATACAGAAAACAGGAGGAAGCACTCTTGTGGTATCACTTCCAAAGGTCTGGTGTCAGAACTTCGATCTAAAGGTGGGTTCTAAGGTTATGCTCAATTACAACGACAAGGGTGGAATTATGATGGAACCTTTTGAAAAGAGCCAGACTTCCACCGGAGCCGTGATGGATATCAAGAAGAATGCAGATATGGAAAACGAGATGAGGATGCTGATCTCCAAATACATCCAGGGGGTCAAGAGAATAAACATCCGGTCAGAGGACAAGAAGGCGATGGATGATGTGATACACAGGTTCCTTGAATTCACCATAGGATTCGAAATCATTGATGAAAAGGCGAACGAGGCGACACTGGAGGACCTTATCTCCCTTCCAATGCTCACATTCGAGAAGGGTATGAGGAGAATGGTCACCCTCGTGAGGAGCATAGTGACGGAATCGATCAGTGATCAGAAGATCCCACTTGACTACATTCTTCAAAAAGAGGATGAGGTCGACAAATTCAACATTTACATCCAGAGACTTTTCAGCCAGAGTTTGAAGGATTATTCCGTACTGCAGTTGAACAAGATTTCTTCGTCAGAAGCGCTCTCCTATCTGCTGGTTTCCAGAGCACTGGAAAGGATAGCTGACCACGGATTGAGAATATACAGGCTCTTAGGACAGAAGAAACTGAACAATTCAGACTTGAAGAATTACATCAAATCTGCCACCGAGATAATGAACAGGTCTATGGAGTACTTTTTCAAGAAAGATGTGCGCAGCGCAAATCTCGAAATCTCAAAGAAGGAATATTTCAAGAGCGAAAGGGACAACATCAATCGCTCCCTCAGGGATAAAGCTGACGGGATTCTATTGGCAGAAATACTTGAGGATGCAGAAAGGATCGCTCTGTACTCAACGGATATATGCGAGCTGATAATGGACTACTTCGAGTAAGGAGCAATATATCGAGTGACGAATGGTAGTGAACAAGACTGTTAAAAAAGAGATGAATTGAAATGACTGAGATAATGAATGGTGGCGGTTCAGATCCAGCAGAACTCAGAAGACTGATTTCAAAGGGTATAGTTGTTACTCCTGGAGTTTTTAACGGGATAAGTGCGTTGATTGCAGAAAGACACGGATTCAAAGCCCTTTACCTTTCTGGATCTGGAGTAGCAGGCGGTATGGGTTTGCCAGATCTATCTCTTACGAGTTTGAGTGATGTGGTCGAAGAGGTTAGGAGAATAAAGCTAGTGAGTGGACTCCCACTAATAGTTGATGTGGACACTGGCTTTGGAGAAGTACTGAATGTTGAAAGAACGGTGAAGGAGATTGAGAGGGCAGGGGCTTCTGCAATTCACATCGAAGATCAGGTTTTACCAAAGAAATGCGGTCATCTGGAGGGGAAAAAACTGGTTGAAGTAGAAGAGATGGTCGAAAAGATTCAGGCGGCAAGCAAGTCAAAGAAGAACAAAGATTTCATAGTAATTGCAAGAACTGATGCAAGAAGCGTAGATGGGATTGACAGTGCTATCGAGCGTGCAAAGCTCTACCAGAGGGCAGGAGCAGATGGAATATTCCCAGAGGCCTTGGAATCAGAAGAAGAGTTCAAGGAATTTGCAAAAAAAGTCAAAGGAATACTACTGGCAAACATGACGGAATTTGGAAAGAGTCCGCTTCTTTCCGCTAAAGAACTAGAGAAATTGGGCTACAGAATAGTAATTTTCCCTCTGACTGCGTTCAGGGGAGCGCTCAAGAAGATAGACGAAATCTATTCTGATCTATCCAAAAAAGGAACTCAGAGGGAATTTATCTCAAACATGATGTCTAGAAAGGAATATTATGATTTGATAAACTATTCATCGTACGAAGACGAAGACAAGAAATTGAAAGAGAAATCTACAAAAATAATGCGGTAATCAGCTACTTCGGGCCGGTAGATCAGCGGAAGATCGCTTGCTTCGCAAGCAAGAGGTCTCGGGTTCAAATCCCGACCGGTCCATTCTAATCGCAATTGACTTTCGTGATTGTAAAAACAAGATCTAGAAAGTGAGGCTGGTCACTTGTAGATGTTCCTTCTATGACCCAGTGATCTAACAGCGATAACTCTTCTATTTTCTTCAATGTCCACAATCACTCTGTAGTCACCGACTCGTAACTTGTACTCTGTCCTCCCGACTAATCTCACAAAGAACCTGTGCGGATCACTTCTTGTGCTTTCTATCTTCTGGATAATCCTCTTGGCTACAGGAATGTCCAGGCCTCGAAGCTGAAAAAGAGATTCCTCTGAATATTCAACTTCAAAGTCTGTCACTGGATTCCCAACTGCTTCTTCACTTCTTCTGAGGTGTGTGTCTTCTTCTCTTTCATATCTAGGAGGCCTCTAAGCAGGGAAGCCCTAAAATCCTCAGTGTAAATTCCTTCTTCATCTCCCTCAGGAATTAATGACATGAGTGCATTCAGCAACTCATCATATGTCATCCTCTTGTATGCTCTTAGCCCATTCAGTTTCTCTCTTGTAGATCGGCTAATTTGTATCGTGGTGTAATTCATGTATATACCCTGTATAACGCATGTATAATGACAATATAACTCTTGTCTTTCAGCCAATTTGGACACAGGCGTCGAGTAATGCCAAGGTATTATGATGTAATGGATAGTTTCCTTTGTTCGTGAACAGCAGAAAGTATTAACTTAGAACTTTGATCAAATCCCGACTGGTCCATACCCAATCATGTTCGGAACCTCAATCCAGCGAGGTCTTTTCCGCCAGATGCAGCAATGGCAGCAAACTCTCTCTGACGTTATGGCCAAATCTAGAGAGTGAGTAAGTAACCCCATCCGCTCCTTTATGTCTCTGGATCAAACGGAAATCCTGAAGCTCCTTCAGCCTCTTGGAGATGATCGTTGAACTTGAATAAGGAATGTCTTTGAGTATCTCATTAAAATTCTTCCTGTTTCCTCTGTTCCCTATTACGCCCAGCACCATCATTGTGTATTTCTTTCCGATCAGGTTAAGAAGAGGAAGAGAAGGATCAATACATACGGTAAAATCACGGTCTTCGATCATGCAGGCTTTGCTTTTATTTTCAAGTCTCCTCTGGTCATTGTTTCTTGCTGCAATCAATATAATCAAAGAACTCCAAGCATTCAGGTAAGAAAAAGTTTACTTTTGAACTTTAATACTTTTCTGGGATAAGGAGGATATGGCTGAAAAGAAAGTAACTATGAGAGTTTTTGGCATGACTTGCGATGATTGCGTAAGAACGGTAAGTGATGGACTGAAAAAGGAGGGTGCAGATGTATTGTCCGTATCATTGAAGGATGGCATTGCAATTGTAAAGATAGATGATGCCAAAATTTCGGCAGAGAAACTTGTTAAAGCCCCTGTATTTGGAGAAGAATCCCATTACAAGGCACAGCTGAGAAAAGTTGAGTAATATGGCTCAGGAATATGATCTCGTGATTATTGGGAGAGGTGCCGCGGCATTCTCTGCCGCAATAAGGACAAGTGAGATCACTTCTAACCAAGCAGCCATTGCAATGATAGGTTTCGGCCCAATCGGAGGGACGTGTGTTAATGTTGGTTGTGTCCCTTCAAAATATATCATAGAGGCTTCAAAGGTAGCCAACACACAGCGGAATCCCAGGTATCCTGGAATTGAACCCTCAGATCCTTCAATTGCCTTCGACAAACTAATGGAATCTCTCAGAGAAGCTGTTAAAGAGGAGAGGAAGAGCAAGTATGAGGATGTTCTGAAATTTTATCCCAACATAACATTGTATGAAGGAAAAGCTAGCTTTATCTCCAGCGACACAGTAAAAGTAACATCCAAACTGGGAGAAGAGAATGTAAAAGGATACAATTTCATCATAGCCACAGGCTCCAGTCCCAAGATTCCACAGATTGAAGGCCTTGAAGAGACCGGCTACTTGACCAGTGATGGTGTGTGGTCTCTCAATGAGCTTCCGGGTGAGATCGGTATCCTGGGTGGGGGATTTGTTGGCCTGGAGATCGGTCAGGCCTTGCAGAGACTTGGTTCAAGGATCACGATAATAAAAAAACACGATACCATAGCCAAAGGGATTGAAAGGGAAGTTGGGAGTGAACTTATAAGGGCTCTGGAGAATGATGGGATTTCATTTTTAACAGAGAGAGACATTGAGAAAGTTTACAGGAGAGGAGATAAAAAGATCATCCGTACCAAGTATAGAGGAAAAAGCGAAGAAATAGAGGTAGATGAGATTCTGATCGCATCTGGCAGGAAGTCAAACGTTGCAGGTCTTTCACTTGAAAACGCTCGTGTTGAATATTCAGATAATGGCATTAAGGTGAATGATGATTTCTCCACGAGGAACCCCTCGATCTACGCAGCTGGAGATGTGGTGGATCAGAGATACAGGTTGGAGACCCTTGCTGCAAGAGAAGGTGCCGTTATAGCATCGAATATTTTCCAACATTCATCGAAAGGGGTCAATCTTCAAGAAGTCCCATGGGCAATTTTTACCGAGCCTCAACTGGCATCTGTTGGTTACACGGAGGATGAATACAACAGGAACTTTGGAAAGGCATTTAGCAGGGTGCTTCCTCTAGTTACGGTGCCGAAAGCGAGAATATTGAGAGAAGATACAGGGATGTTCAAGATTGTAGCTGATGAGAATACAGGAAAGATAGTTGGCATCCACGTACTGGCGCCTTATGCGGCAGAGTTCATTATAGAAGGCGTGATAGCAATCAAAAATGGATATACATATCACGATATCATAGATAACAGTCATATCTTCCCCACTGTGGCAGAAGGCATCAAGTTGACTTCTCAGTCGTTCACCAGAGATATGGCAAAGATGTCGTGTTGCATGGAGTGATAGAAATGAAAGTGAAAGAAATAGTCTCGGAATTTGGATTCGCAGAAACAGTGGAGCTTCTTGAGAGATCTGTGGATGAGAATGGCCTGAAGGTCATCTCAGTCATAGATGCGCAGGCTAATTTGAAGAAGATTGGAGTTGAGATAAAAGGGAATAAAATCTTGGAAGTCTTTAACCCGAAGCTTGCCATGGAAGTTTTTGACAACGATCTGAGGGCAGGCATAGTTCCACCCTTGAGGATTTACATCTACGAGGAAAGTGACAAAACCCATGTGGCAGTCCAGAACGCAGTTGAACTTTTCTCATCATTTAACGGATTGCTGGACATTGCCCAAAGATTAGACAAAATACTCAATGTTGTGATCATGGCAATACAATAACTTCCTGTTTGAAGGCTTCGCAATATGGAAACACGAACTTCAAGGATTAGAAACTTAACCCCTGCTATAGCTCATCTTCCCCAAAAAGCGAGAACCGGAAATTAATGTTTCAAGAGAGAGCATTGAAGAAATAATAACATACAGTGACTTGTCCGAGATGCTTGAGAAAATGGGAAGGTCTATTGCAATCGGATGAGTTAAGCATCTAGGAAATAAGAACCCATTACTGCTTTAGAGACCAAAACAGCGAAATGAAAGCGCCAAGGCCTATTGTATTCATTCCCATAAGAAGGACAGCGAGATCCTCGCCAAAGTTTTTTGACAGATAATAGTATGTAAACAGGCCTGTCGCAGACTGGAGAAGAAAGAGGCCAGAAAATACAAATATACCAACGAGCGACCTAGCTCTAAACCTCCTGTATGCTGGAACATAAAGAACCAGAATTATTGTGAGAAGAACCAGTTCAGTTAACAGGATGAATATGTCCAGAAGCCAGAATATTCCGATTTTCTCACCCTTTCCCCCTTGAACGGCTATCGTCATTCAATTTCTGGTTATTCGTCAGGCTAGGGACGGAAAATAAACCTTACCGTATTTTTCACCCTCTGAAATGATCAGATGATTCCTTTCAAGCACTCCTATGTGGTGTTCAACCGTTCTGAGGTTTACCCTCGGGGGTATTGCTTATCTTGTTGATATTTGACGGTTCATTTCTTATAAGTTCGACGATCTTCAATCTCATCTCCACTCCTCGGATTGCAACAAACAACCGCTAAAGTAGCCTTCTAAACTCGTTTACAAATGCATAATCCTGCAATCCAAACGTTCCTTTGTAGTGAGAAATATATTTAAAGACATGGTAAAAAATTAAGGTTTTGTAAATGGCTGGGGCGAACCTCCAAGTACATTGAAGATTTCCACAACTATTGCGTAATTGTCTTGACCAGTGGACGGGTAAAATCCCACGTTCATGTAGCTTATGGAGTATGGCACATTGATGTGTTTTTACGCGCTTGTATTGACCGATTCCTGAACCAAGAACTGGATAGTTGCTGTTACATTGGCGTATTTCCCATTAATGCTAACCATTGGTAAATTTCCGAGTAGAACCATACCGCGTTCCACAGTCTCAATCCTAGGCCAATGGATCATATGCAGGATACGTTGAGTGGACTCTTTTCCTAAACAACAACACTCTGGTAAATGGCAATTATCAGGGCAACGGGAGCAGCATTGGCCCCTATCCTTTGCTTTATGATCCTCGTAACGGATTGATATATGTGGGTGATCTCATAACGGGAAACGTTTCAGTCGTGAATCCTCGTACAAACAAAGTAGAATTCAACATATCTGGCCTTGACTCCCCAATAGGGTTGGCCCTTGGTCCTTCTAACAATCATATATCCTCTGCCCCATCCCGTCTTTGTAAAGAACTTCCCCATTATATCCTTCTATCTGTCGTTGGATCCTTGTATCACTTCTTCTAGTGTTGAAGCTTGGATAAATCCGAAAGCAAGTGTCTTTTTAATCTCAAGAAATGATTGCACTACTTTTAATAATGTCTCATGTTTAGTGACATTACTGAAATTGACAGGAAAGGGGTGAGCTGAAAGTGGTGGGAGATCCATCCGAACAGATCGATGAAATCATCAGAAAAACTGATGACTGGCGTGGGAGCATGATGTCAAGTCTACGTGAAATCATAAAACAGTCAGATCCCAAGATAGTTGAAGAAGTAAAGTGGAAAAAACCCTCCAATCCCATGGGAGTCCCAGTTTGGTCTTCAGATGGAATAATTTGTATCGGTAACATCCTCAAGAAAGCTGTTAGGCTTACCTTCTCAAAAGGATCACAGATATCTGATCCATCAAAACTGTTCAACACTCGATTAGATAGCAAGACTGTCCGTGCAGTTGACTTTTTCGAGGGAGATAGGATCGATGAGAAAGCGCTTACAAAGATTGTTCAAAGAGCAGTGACTTTGAATCTGGGGAAATCGAAACTGAAAAAGTGAAGTGCAGGAGTCTCACCGTTTCCTAAGAATCTTGATTCCGTACTTCCACTTGCCTCGACCCTCTCCATGGACGTCCTCTATTAGTTTAGAAAAGGAAGTCAAGAACTTAGTATCGGCCTTATCATTGTGGAAGAAGTCTCCAATCACAAAATATCCTTTTCTCTTCAGTACAGCGAATACATTTTCATAACCTGCGAATCTCCTTATACCTAGATTGTGAAATACCAAGCTTGATATCACAAGATCGTACTTCAGTTTGGATCTAATGGGGAGGGATAGATCATGTTCGAAGAAATGAACTCTTGAATCAACCTCCAAGAGTTTCATGTTATTCTCTGCTTTTATCATTGAAGAGTGAGATAGGCTATCGTTATCAAATGTATCTATTCCAGTAATTACGCCTTCCGGGAATGTCTTGGCAGCCACGTATGAAAGAAAACCCAACCCGCACCCTGCATCGAGTATCCGTATCTCCGAATGAGGCTCATAAAGCGTCAAGAGTACTGCGGAAAAAGCACCTGCCACTCTATTTCTCATCTCCCTGGATTCTTCAGGAGTAGAATGATGATAAGTCCCGAAATCTACTGTCATTGTAGCAGCACCATTATTTCCAATTTAGCTTTAGCCAAAGGGAATCCAAGGTAGGGTGGAAAGTGTTAATATTTATTCCCGTCATCTATTCTAAGTCATGATTGTACTCACTGGCAACGACTTGACTCTGGCCCAAGTAATAAGATGTGCAGAGGGAGGGGAGAAAGTTGTTATTTCAAAGGGGGCTACAGACAGGGTAAAGTCCAGCAGAAAAAAAATTGAAGATTATATCAGTTCTGGGGCGCCTATATATGGTGTGAACACTGGTTTTGGTGACTTGATAAGTGAAAGGATCGGTCCGGACAAGATCAAAGAACTCCAGAGGAATCTGATAAGGTCCCATTCTTCAGGTTACGGAAAACCGCTCGACAGAAAAACGGTGAGGGCGATGATTTTGGTAAGGGCAAACTCCCTATCCAAGGGCTATTCTGGTGTGAGGAGCGAACTTGTGCAATCACTTCTCGATCTTTTGAACTATAACGTGATTCCTTTCATTCCAGAGAAGGGAAGCGTTGGTTCTTCAGGTGACCTGTCACCACTGTCTCATCTAGCTCTTGTGCTTATGGGAGAGGGGCGGGCAGTTGAAGAGGGTAAGGTGCTGGATACTAAAGAAGTTCTGAATAAGAAAGGACTAAAGCCACTCACCCTCGAATCAAAGGAAGGACTTTCTTTGATCAATGGTACTTCATACATGTTGTCGAATCTCTCGCTGGGATATAACGACTCTGAGAATCTATTCAGGCATGCCCTTATTGCAGCAGGAATGTCAATGCATCTTCTTAGTGCCACTGAAAAGGCACTTGATTGTGGTTTGTTCGAGGCAAGGGGACATCAAGAACAGGGTATTATTGCGAGAGCCATCAGGAACATCGTGCAAGGAAGCGATCGAATAAGAAAGGGGACGGAATCTAAAGTGCAGGATGCCTACTCCCTAAGGTGTATCCCAACTGTCTTGGGTTCGATACTCCAAACAATGAATTACGTCCGTGGAGTGGTGAGTGCAGAATTGAACGCAGCAACCGATAACCCACTGGTGTTTGATGAGGTGATATCCGGATGCAACTTCCATGGTGAGCCTCTTGCACTTGCAGCGGACTATCTTTCTATCGCAATGACAGAGCTGGGCAACATTTCGGAAAGGAGATCATTCAGAATGCTCGACAAGTCTCTTTCAGGACTGGCCCCGTTCCTAGCGGAAAAGCCTGGAGTTGAATCCGGGTTAATGATTCCGCAGTATGTAGCTGCCGCTCTGTGCAATGAAAACAAGGTACTGGTATATCCTTCCTCTGCAGATAACATACCGACATCCGCAAACCAAGAAGACCATAACTCGATGGGTGCCACCTCTACCAGGAAAATGAGGGAAATTATATGGAATGTAAAGGGGATAGTCGCAATCGAAATGCTCATCTCCTACAGAGGAATGGAAATGTATGGAGTTTCGGGGAAGCACCTGAACACTGCTTATTCGATCTTGAACGATACCATCGGCGATTTCAGGGGAGATATGGAAACGACAACTTTGGTGGAGAAGATAACAAGGTTGATTGACTCAGGCAAAATGCTAGAGGAGATTCCAATCAGACTGTGATCTGCTTCTTCTTCCTCGAGCAAATAGCAAACTCATCACCGTCAAAGAATACCTCTCTCTCTGGATACTGCTTCCTTACTTCTTCTACCATGTCAAGGATTTCCTTTACGGTGAGATTCGTATTTCTCCCTATTTTCCGGTGAACTATTTTGTCTTCAAGGGAGTCCATCTATGGTTCGTTATTCGTATGGTACTATAAAAGTTTCTTGAAATCCCACTTTTTAGCTTTGAGTGCTATTTCATGGCTCCAAACAGCTCGTCAGTGCCGGTCAAGGGAATCTCTTTCTGCTGTCCAGAGGAAAGGATTTTTAGTGATACTGTTTTCTTCTTGGCCTCGTCCTCGCCTAGTATTACCACGTACTCATATCCCATTTTGGAGGCATAGTCAAGTTGTTTGCTGATACCTCGTTCCATCACGTTGAGGTCTACTTTCAGACCAATGCTCCGAAGAACAGATGCGACCCTAGTAGAGTACATCCTCCCCTGCTGATCTATAGGCGCAAGGAATATCTGTTTCCCACCCTTATGTACCCAGAGCCCCTTGGATTTCATGATATTTTCTAGCACAACATCTCCCATTGCAAATCCTGTAGCCGGTGTATTTTCTCCTCCAAGCTGTCCGATAACGTTGTCGTACCTTCCCCCTCCTAGAATCGACCTGAATTTATCCTCTCTGTCTGATGCCTCGAAGACACATCCAGTGTAGTAGGCTATCCCTCTGACTATCTTGAGATCTATTTCTATATCAACTCCAACAGAAGAGCTGACGAAATCCCTAATCTTAAACAAATTCTGAAGTTCTGGATCATCGTACCCTTCGAGTATTTTCCCATCCACAAACGAGCTCAGGACTCCCAAGTCAATTCCATTTTCTTTTACGAATGACTCTCTGTCAGGCTGGCTGATCTTCGACCAGCGATCTAGAACATAATAGACCTCCTCCCTCTTGCCCGGAAGGTACTTCTCAATGAGCCTGTCTATCAATATTCTCGAACTGACCCTTATTTTCGTGAAACCGATTATTCCAAGGCTCTTCAGTATGTAGGCCCCTAGTGATATAAGCTCTGCATCTGCCAGGTAGCTCTCGCTGCCAATGATGTCTGCATTGAGCTGGTAGAATTCTCTCGTCCTGCCGGACTGGGGTTCCTCATATCTCCAGAATTTCTGAACGCTGAACCACTTCAGAGGTTTCACCAAATCTTTTCTCGCAGCTACCATTCTGGACACAGTGGGAGTCAGCTCTGGAATCAGGGCAATCTCTCTCTCGCCCTTGTCCCGGAAAGAAAACATTTGGTTCATAATCTCCATCCCAGACTTGTTTGCAAAAAGTTCGACGTTCTCGACCGAAGGCCCATCTATTTCTTTGAAACCGAATTGCGTGCAGGAATCTTTCATGGTCCGAAATACATCGCTCCTGATTTCCTGCTCTTCCGGGTAGAAATCCCTGAATCCTCTCAGCCTCTCAACCATTCTTCTAGCACTCTCTCTTTCTACATCCACATAACTATGTTAAAATTTGCCCCGCGTAGCATAACCAGAGAGGCGCGGACTAATCATAAATAATAAAAGGCGATAAAGAGTGGAGATCTATGAAAATATCTGTTGAAAACAACAGTTTAAAGGTTCCTGACGTCGTTGATATTCCATTCATCGAAGGGGATGGTATTGGCCCGGATATTACAAGGGCTACAAAGAAAGTTATAGACGAAGCACTAAGAATCAGCTACGGAAACGAAAGAAAATTTAACTGGATCGAGCTGCTCGCCGGGGAGAAGGCGATATCGAAGTTCAATACACCTCTGCCCGATGACACTGTCAACAAGATTACCGAATACAGAATAGCTCTGAAGGGTCCCCTTACGACACCGGTCGGAGGAGGCTTCAGGAGCATCAATGTCACTCTAAGACAGAAAATGGATCTATATGCAAACGTTCGGCCTGTGAAGTATTATCCTGGTTTGCCGAGTCCGCTGAAGAGTCCAGAGAAGGTGGATATGGTCGTTTTCAGGGAAAATACGGAAGATGTTTACATGGGGATAGAGTTCCCATCCAACAGCAAGGAAGCCGAACAGGTAATCGAGCTCATGGCCAAGTTCGGACATTCTATTAGAAATGGATCAGGAATCGGAATAAAGCCCATAAGCAAGTTTGCCACCACAAGAATAGCCAAGATGGCGATTGACTACGCATTCGAAAATGGAAGGAAAAGCGTCACCATCATGCACAAAGGGAACATAATGAAGTACACGGAAGGGGCATTCAAGGAATGGTCATACGAAACTTCAAGGCAGTTTGGTGACAGAGTAGTGAACGAGACAGAAACTGCGGGCAAAAACATGAGCGGGAAGATAGTCATAAAAGACAGGATTGCAGACAACATGTTTCAGCAAATTTTGCTCAGACCCGACGAGTACGACATACTCCTCTGTCCAAATCTAAACGGCGACTATATCTCAGACGCGCTCGCAGCGCAGGTCGGTGGAATTGGAGTAGCCCCCTCGGGAAACATCGGAGACAACTACGCAGTATTCGAAGCAGTTCACGGCTCTGCCCCAAAGTATGCGAACCTAGATGTCGCAGACCCATCTTCGTTGCTGCTTTCCGCGGTAATGATGCTGCGCTACATCAAGTGGAACGAACCAGCAAATCTCATAGAGAAAGCGTTTGTCGACACCCTGAGAGACAAACAGGTTCCTCAGGACCTTGCAAGACATCTCGGAATCAAGGCACTCAAGACATCTGAATTCGCTGAAAGTATCGTGCAGCATATGAGCGCAAGGTGAGCATTGTAGCGTAAAGATACAGCTAACTATTTATATATACTATATATAAGCTGCGAAAATTATGGCTGAAGAAGAAAACATAGCGATTGAGAATATAGTTGCATCAACATCACTCGCAGATAAGTTAGATTTAAGCAAAATAGCGCTTGCATTGGAAGGGTCGGAATACGAGCCAGAACAGTTTCCGGGTTTGATATACAGGCTGGCAGAGCCGAAGACCGCAGTCCTGATTTTCAGGTCAGGAAAGGTCAACTGTACCGGTGCAAAAACGATAGACTCAGTCAACAAGACAATAAGCACAATAGTCGACAAGCTCAAGAAGACAGGAATAGCCGTAAACAGCAACCCAGATATCGTCGTGCAGAACATTGTCGCCGTTTATGACCTACACATGCAACTTAATCTGACAAACATCGCAATGTCGCTCGGACTGGAAAATGTGGAATATGAGCCTGAGCAGTTCCCAGGTCTTGTGTACAGGATAGAGGAGCCCAAGGTCGTTTTGTTACTATTCGGTTCCGGGAAGGTAGTTTGTACTGGGGCAAAGGAGAAGGGAGAAATCTCTCAAGCTGTCAAGATACTGAAGAAGGATCTTGAGAAAATAACAGCAGTCAAATGACTGTGAAGGAAAAGACGGGAAGAAAGAGATACGTCCATTTCAACAACCCTACGTCGGATAAGCTGCGCTGGCTTGTCCAGCAACTCGATGATTCTAGGGTTGTGAACTATCACGGCATCACAGCGGTGCGGGTAAAGCACTCTCAACTGTCATATCTGAGAGAGCTATCTGAGAAATCGGGAATCAACATTGACATGGTGTCGGGGACTCTAAAGGCACTTAGGAAAAAAGTATCATAGATCCAGCGAAAAAACGTCTTCCATATCCAGCCCAGTCATTCCCTCGATTTTCTTCCTCAGTTCTTCATCTCTTTGAAGGAGGTAATAGAAGTATGGGAGGGAATCCCTGTTCATGAATGCTGAAGACTTGTGAACATACCTGCCCATTATCATAGAAAAGTCCTTTCTAATCCCTCTGTACTTCTTCAGTGATCCCATGTTCTTGATGAGAGAGGGAAATGCAAATTTTTCAAATCTTTCGCTCTTCAACTGAAGGATGGAAACGTAAGACATCAGATCGTTGGCATAGGACCAGAGTGAGTAGTTCATTCTCCGTCCAACCCTGCCCAGAAACAGGTCTGCTTTCCCGATGTTGTCGAGCGCATTTACAAAATCGTCTATCCTTGCATGCAGAGGGTACACGTTCTCGAGGAGGTACAGTATGAAATCGTTGGGGTCCATTCCGACATTCATTATCTCTGCCCTTATGCCCCTTATGTCTTTTCTGTGACCGTGAATGATATCGTTTATCACCGTATAGGTGCTCAAAGTAAGATCCCTTTCACTCGTTTCATATACTTGTCCGATTCCTTGGAGATCATTGACCGCTGCCCTCATGTCTCCGTTTGCGTTTTCTGCGATTGCGTTGATTCTATCAGGCGGAGCGTATATGCTCTCGTTCTGAAGTATCTCTTTCAGTACACTCACAATTTGAGTCTTCATGTACCTCCTGAATTCAATCGCTTCGCACTTGTCTGCTATTGACCTTCCTGTAGTGGACGACTTGAGAGCATAGAAGTCGTTGGCAATCAGGATGACTGGATTCAGAGTTTTATCCAGCAAGTTGGATATTGCTGCTTTTCCTCCTGCGTCTGAACCTTCAACATTTCGCTCGTATAGAGAGTCCACCTCATCCATCACTATCAGTTTCTTCCGGTTCTTTTCATCGGAGATGGAGGAGTAAAGTGATCCCTTTGTCGCATTCTGTTCAATGGCTGCCTTTGATCGGATGTCGGATGCATTGAATTCCACGTACTCCCAGTCCATCTCTTTGGCAAGCGCGATTGCTGAGGAAGTCTTGCCAGTTCCCGGAGCTCCGTAAATTATCAACCCTCTCTTTGAAGGCGTCCCACTTTCCCATTTCCTTGCCCAAGAAATCATCGACTCCACTGTCTTGTCTCTCCGCAACTGACTCAAAAGAGAGGGCCTGTATTTCTCAGTCCAAGGGATTTCCACGATTATGGATTATTCTGTGGTTTAAACATTTGTCTGTTTGGGAGACAAAGATTAAATTAATCCTTTGCAGTTTTGGAATCATGAAGATAAACATTGACGGCAAGACCAGTGACTTTAAGGCCGTTTGGTACGAGGAACCTGTAATAAAAATGATTGATCAGAGAATCTTGCCAGAGAGTTTCAAGATTGTGGACATAAGGAACACGAAGGAACTCTATGATGCGATAAAGGATATGACTGTGAGGGGAGCTCCATCGATCGGGGCTGCGGCTGCCTACGGGGTTGCCCAAGCTCGTGCCTTAGGGAAGGATATAGAAGAGGCGGGGAAACTCATAAAGTCTGCGAGACCAACGGCTTACGATCTATTCTTTGCAGTCGATTTTGTTCTGCAACACAAGGAGGAAGCTAGTAGATATGCGGAGAAGTACGTCGATTCTATAGTGGAAAGGTCCCGTCTGATTGGAGTCAACGGCAATGAATTGATTGGAAATAGCAAGAAGATATTGACTCACTGCAATGCAGGGGCCCTCGCATCAGTTGATTACGGAACTGCCTTATCTCCAATCAGGAAAGCAAAGGAGAGCGGAAAGAATCCATTCGTTTGGGTGGATGAGACAAGACCAAGGTTACAGGGTGCAAGATTGACTGCATGGGAACTGGTTCAGGAAGGTATCGAACACAAAGTGATAGCAGATAACGCTGCTGGTTTTCTGATGTATAGAGGGCAGGTTGACCTCGCAATAGTTGGAGCTGACA
The DNA here is from genome assembly GCA_026127935.1 of Thermoplasmatales archaeon. Lineage (GTDB taxonomy): Archaea > Thermoplasmatota > Thermoplasmata > Thermoplasmatales. The sequence goes on from JAJSLL010000004.1 coordinate 89,288, forward strand.
GGATAACCAAGAATGGGGATTTTGCAAACAAGATAGGTACCTACGAAAAGGCGGTCTTAGCAAAGGAGAATGGTGTGAGCTTCTATGTTGCAGCTCCTCTGAGCACGTTTGATTTCAGCATCGAAAATGGCAGAGACATACCAATCGAGGTAAGATCGGAAGAAGAGGTCAAGGACATAAAGGGTATGGCCATTTCACCGAGGGAGTCCCATGCATACAACCCCGCCTTCGACGTGACACCAAACAGGTACGTGACTGCTTACATTACAGAGTACGGGGTATACAAGAGCTCAGAACTTCAGAAACTGAAAGGAAAGGGAAAAGAGTCTATCATAGAGCAAATTGGAAACATTTGAAAAGAATTTTATCAATGGTTCGATAATCGTTGACAATCCTTGACTCAAAGAAATGTCCTCTGGAAATCCGACGAACTGTGTGAGAAGTCTAACCTAAGAAAGTACATTGGTTGGGTCAATCGTGAATATGGCAAGGACTTCGCGAAGTATGAAGAACTCAGACAATGGTCGATCAAGAACATTTCAGATTTCTGGGAATCTATTCTCCGGTACTTTAACGTCAAAACTAAGGGATCGTACTCCAATGTATTGAACACTGAAGAGATGCCAGGGAACAAGTGGTTTGAGGGACTCAAACTCAATTATGCCGAGAATAACCTGAATCTGGCGGATCAGGAGGAAATCGCACTATTTTTCAACGAGTCCGGAAAGAAGAGGAAAATCTCAAGAAAGGAGTTCACGGAACAATCTGGAGCAATACAAAGGTTCCTTACCGATTCAGGTGTAGTAGCAGGAGACAGAGTTGCATCTTTCCTACCAAACGTGCCTGAAGCAATGGAAGCTCTTTATGCAACTTCTGCACTGGGGGCAATCTGGTCTAGCTCTTCTCCGGATTTTGGTTCCGAAGCAATCCTAGACAGATTCAAGCAGATAAGTCCTAAGGTGCTGTTTGCTCCGGATAGCTACACATATAATGGAAAAAAATACGACAAGATTGAAACAGTGAAAAGAGTTGTCGACCAGATTCCCAGTATCAAACGTGTCGCGATCCTTGGTGATCCTATTCAAAATGTACCGGGCAACTTCGTTTCTATGGAATCAATTGTCAACGATAAGAGAGATCTGAGCTTCCATAGAGTTCCTTTCGATCATCCCCTTTGGATACTTTATTCCTCGGGAACCACTGGTCCCCCCAAGGCAATTGTCCACAGTCAGGGAGGAATCTTGCTGGAACACTTGAAACTGCTGAGCCTGCACTACAATCAGAAAAAGGGTGACAGATTCTTCTGGTTCACAACAACAGGATGGATGATGTGGAACGTGCTGGTGAGCTCTATCGGTACCGGCGCAACTGCGGTGATGTATGATGGAAATTCGACTTTTCCAGACAATTATAATCTGTGGAGAATTGCTGAGGAGAATAAGATATCATTCTTTGGAACAAGTGCTGCTTACATTTCTTATCTAATGAAAGAGAAGGTAAATCTTGTTGACAGATACCCGCTCAAGAATCTCGTTGCAATAGGATCCACTGGTTCGCCTCTCTCTAATGAAGCATTCAGGTACGTATACGAGAGCATCAAGAAGAATGTCTGGCTGGCATCAATCAGCGGAGGAACTGACCTTTGCACGGCATTTCTCGGCGGATGCGCATGCTTACCTGTGATAGAAGGTGAGCTTCAGTGCATAGACCTTGGGGCCGACATACACTCCTTCGACGAAGAGGGAACGCCTGTCCTTGATCAGGTGGGCGAACTAGTCATCAAGAAACCGATGCCTTCAATGCCGATCTACCTCTGGAACGACAACGGAGAAAAATTGAAGGAAACATACTTCTCAAATTACCCTGGGGTATGGCGACACGGAGACTGGTTGTCGATAACTCAGGATGGTTCTGCGACAATCTACGGACGTTCCGACTCAACTCTCAAACGAAGGGGAATAAGAATCGGCACGGCGGAGATATATGGGGTTCTTGACGGAATTGATGAGGTAAAAGACAGCATAATTGTGGGAATTGAATTAGAGGGAGGAGAGTATTACATGCCGCTCTTTGTCGTAACGGAGAACACGGGGGACTTTGAAAAGGTGAAGAAGAATATTGTGGACAGCCTTAGAGTCGCATTATCTCCGCGCCACGTGCCTGATGAAATCATACGTGTCGCACAGATTCCGAGAACGATCAATGGAAAGAAAATGGAAGTTCCTCTAAAGAAACTACTGATGGGCATTCCGGCTGAAAGAGCGATGAACTTGGGTTCGATGGCAAATCCGGAATCCCTGAAGGAGTTCTCTGAGATAGCCAAGAGGATTAGAACAAAACAACATCAATAGAAAGCCGATTATCTTCTTGAAATCATCCGGAATGAATCTTTTCCCACATCTGCTTGGCAAGTTTTCCGTCGTACAAGAATTTTGAATAAAGTTCTTCACTCCTTTCCCTCTTCTTTCTGTGCTCTTCAAGCAATTGATTGACCTTCTGAGCCAGTATTTTCTTAATCTCCCCGGTCAACATTTTACCGGTGGAATATTCATTTGCAATTCTCTGTATAGCGCTGTCATCGTCCTCAAAAATATAGAACAACCACTGATAAGGGACGTCGACCTTTAGGTCAGCTCCCAAGCTTCTTTGCAATTCGGTGGTCGCCTGCCCACCCGAGAAAGCGTATTTCATTATTTTCTTCTCTACCGTCTTTGGCGAGTCTGAGAGATATACAGCCGACTCTGGTATGGACGAGCTCATTTTCCCGTCTGATCCCGTTAGTGGGGGGAGGAACTTACTGTGAATCTCCGCAGCTTTGTAGAAGCCGAGAGACTCTGCAAGGTCCCTCTGGAGTCTCCAGTAAGGATCCTGGTCTATTGCGGCGGGTATCAGGCATCTTTTCTTTTCAAACATTGTTGGGAAGATCTGTATCGCAGGGTAAAATAGGATTCCTATGTTGGAAGAAGCGTCCATTCCGAATGTTGCTTTTATCTGCGAGAAATTCAGTTTCTTTGCGATGGACGTGACGAGGGGGTACATGTTTTTGATATATTCCGTGTCTTTGAAGATGAACGTCTTTTCCGGATTGAATCCGACAGCTATTATGTCCAATATATTCTGATGTGCCCACTCAGAGGTTTGCTCAAGTGTGTAGTCCTGATTTCTCATGAATTTCTCGTCGTCCGTAATCTCAATATAGACGTTAACGTCGAATATGTCCTGGAGCCATTTCGTAAATAGGAAAGGAACGAGGTGACCAATGTGCATCCCAAGTGAAGGAGCCCTCCCGGTATAGAGAAAGAATCCATTTCCGTTTTTGTAGTCCTTGATTATCAGGTCAAGGTCCCTGTGGGAGAAAAATATGTTTCGCCTGAGCATAACGTGCATCTTTTCCCCTGAAAATCTGGATATCTCCCTCAGTAGATCTGGCGTGATCTTCTGAGTGCCAAACTGTTGGATCAATCTCTCATAGTCGACTTTTCCCGTAACTTCCCAAGGAGTGACCTTGAAATCGTCTTCCGCCACATTGAGTAATGCGGACACTTAATAAAATCATTTTTGGCTGTCTTTCCAAAACAGATCCTATGAGAAATTGGAGTTTTCACAGAAATTACTTTTATCGAAACAGGCATGGACAATCATGTCACTCAGCATCGAAATAAAAGGCATCAGGCAGGGTGAAACAATACCGGTGGATTACACCTGTGACGGAAAGAATTATTCTCCTCAAATAAACATCAAAGAAACTCCCGATGGGTCAAAGTCACTAGCTCTTATTGTTGAGGATCCAGATGCGCCAGTTGGACTCTTTGTGCACTGGGTAATCTTCAACATTCCTCCTGACACCAAAACGATCAATGAGAATATTGAAAAGTCGGTGAAAACAAGGGAGGGTTATCTTCAGGGAAAAAATGACTTTGGAAAGTTGGGTTATGACGGACCTTGTCCTCCAAGTGGCCATGGATTCCACAGATACTTTTTCAAACTATATGCCTTGAGCTCGGTCTTGGACTTCGAAGGAGTTGGGACAAGAGAAAAAGTGATAAAGTCAATGGGCAGTAAGATATTGGATCAGGCTGAAGCAATGGGTAGGTATAAGCGTTGAATCAGCCGAGATAGCCGATGAAGTGATGGGCTATCAACCCAATCGCAAAGGTGGCTAGGAATCCAAGAGTTACAAGTCCAAGCGAACGGAGCAAGTCCTTTCGGAGTTTCCCATTTGATTGGATAGAGACCACAGAAGTTACAACGCCGTCGACAATAATGACTAAGACAAAAGAGATGATCAACGCTGTATATCGCTGAAGAAACAGGAATGGGAATATGGGCACAATTGCTCCTATGAAATAATAAAGAGCAGTGTTGCCTGCTGCCCTCTTTGCAGAATAACTATCCGTTGAGACGATCTGTCCTTTTGCACGCTCAGAAAGATAGGCCCCTATTGTCATTGAAACAAGTCCAGAAGCACCGAAGACTATCCCTCCTACAGCAACATAGATGTTGTTGATAAAGACCCCTGTAAGTCCTGCAACACTGGCAAGCACCTCTATTAGCCCATCAGACATTCCGTAAATTGCATCCCTCACCTTGTCTGCGTTTCCTTTGAGTTCCGTGCTCATCTGGATGAAGACGTCTTCGTGATCCTTTTCGTCAGCCAGAATCTTGTTGAGTTGCTCTCTTTCCCACACTTCAGTTGATTCTTTTTCTAAGTAATCGGAATATTCCTTGATCGCATCTACCTCTCCGCGCTCCAGATATCGGACGAGGAACGAAATTCCAAAAATTTTCTGAAGAAAACCAAGATAAGAATAGTACCACGTATTTCTATTCTTGAAAGGGGGGGGAGTTCTGCCCTTTTTCTTGATAAGTTCGGCCCAGAAGTCAGAGTGATGAGACTCTATTGCTGCCAGTTCCATGAGCTTCATAGCTATATCCTGTTTCCTCTCGCTCCTCCTCCAAGATGTCATGATCCTCTTCGAAATCCTTTTGTAAAGGCTAGCGTCATTCAGCTCATTCTCATAAAATGTTTCAGGACTACTGACCACTCTGATGCATCATTAAATCGTTAATAACGCTTTCTGGAATTGCGTTTCAAATGCACTAAAAAGAAGGAAAGAATAAATCTATTCAGGCAATACGGGAAGAGTGATAATATGACCCAGAATGTTTTAATCATGGGAGCAGCAGGACGTGATTTCCACAACTTCAATACGTACTTCAGGGATAAGAAGGAGTACAACGTTGTTGGATTCACAGCCACTCAAATACCAAACATTGAAGGAAGGACCTATCCGAAGGAGCTGGCAGGTAAACTTTATCCAAAGGGAATACCAATCCATCCGGAATCTGACCTAACCAAGCTCATAAAGGAGAAGAAGGTGGATCTAGTTGTATTTTCATACTCCGATGTGCCCCACGAATACGTGATGCACAAAGGATCAGAGGTCTTGGCGGCGGGCGCTAATTTCCTAATGCTCGGACCCAAGGACACGCAAGTCAAGAGCAAGAAACCATTGATCTCGATCTGCGCAGTCAGAACTGGTTCAGGAAAATCCCAAACAACCAGGAGGGTCGAAGACATCCTCACAGGGATGGGAAAGAAGGTAGTCGCGATTCGGCATCCAATGCCATACGGCAATCTTCTTGATCAGAAAGTGCAGAGATTTGCTACAATGGACGATTTGGTGAAACAGAAATGCACTATCGAGGAACGGGAGGAATACGAACCCCACATCAAGAGAAATGTTGTAATATACGCTGGAGTGGATTATGAGGCAATTCTGAGGCAGGCCGAGAAGGAAGGGGATATAGTTCTCTGGGATGGAGGGAACAACGACTTTTCATTCTACAAGAGTGACCTGGAGATCGTTGTTGCAGATCCGCACAGAGCTGGTCACGAGATGAAATATCATCCAGGTGAAGTTAACCTGAGGTCTGCCGACGTCATAGTGATCAACAAGGAAGAAACGGCAACACTGGACAACATAAACATCGTGAGAGAAAATATAAGGAAAGTTAACCCGAAGGCGATAGTAGTGGACGGAGCATCCCCCTTCTTCAGTGCAGATTCCGAGAAGGTCAGGGGAAAGAGAGTCCTAGCGATAGAGGATGGTCCAACACTTACTCATGGCGAAATGAGCTACGGCGCGGCAGTGCTATTTTCCATCAAGTATGGCGCTTCGGAGCTCGCAGACGCCAAGGACTATGCCAAGGGCACGATCAAGGGAGTTTACGAGAAGTACAAGCAAATCCACAACTATCTCCCAGCAATGGGATATTCTCCCAAGCAGATAAAAGATCTAGAAGCAACCATAAACGCAACTCCGGCAGACGTCGTTGTCTCCGGAACTCCAATAGACTTGACAAAAGTGGTAAAGATAAACAAGCCACTCATAAATGTGAAGTATGAGCTTCAGGAAATAGGGAAACCAGACCTGACTGACATCTTAGCTAAATTCGTCAAGACACACTAATTGCTAATTCTTCTATTTTTTTTATTAAATTTTCTTTGCTTCCTTCCCATTCCACCTCAATTTTTTTTTCTGCTCTTGAAGGAGATTTGGGATATCTAGCTTCATAAACCTGGAAATCCAGGTTCATAGACTTCAAAATATCTATAAGTTTTTCGGAAGGAAAATTCTTCTTTACCCTTCTACCCATCTTGCGGGTTACTGCAGTATTAAAATAGGTCTCCCAGAGGGTTCGCTTCATTTCTGAATAAGTACTGCGTTGATTCTTCCGCTCTGCCCTGGCCTTGATGTCACACGAGCGTTTCCCAGCTCTGTAACGACTATGGCCCCCTTTGTTATGATGTTTCTCTGGGCAAAGTGCGGATCTGCGATATTCTCCTTCACGTTGAGGATCTTAACTTTCTTTGTGATCCTAGCCTTTGGATCCGTGACATTTATTTCGTTTCCTTTTAGCAGGGCAGACTTGTTATTTCCTCCCATTCCTCTGACTTGTTTCCTCTTTACATTTCCAAGTACGGTCAGTGTTGGTTCGTTCCCTAGCTCGAATCTCTTTTTGTGTCTGTTCGACCTGAGTTTGCCACCACTAATTTTAGCACTTGCTCTTCCGTGATATATGGCCATGTGAAATCGCTATGGTGAAAAAGTAGTTAAATGTTTCACCTTGATTTCGACTAGAAAGCAAATCACCGTTGGGCTATCGGAACGTACGGCAAGTCAAGCGAGCCCACGTACCATTCTACGGGCCTTACGAGCTTATTGTTTCCCCAGTACTCGACCACGTGGGAACCCCAACCAGCCATTCTTGATGCTACGAAGATGGGAGTGAACAGGTGACCATCAATTCCCAAGACCCTGTAGAGCGGTCCTGCAAAGAAATCAACGTTTGGCCAGATGCCCTTGGTAGCTCCTAGTTTCTCAACCATCATTTTTTCTGCCCTCAAGGCAATCTGGAGAAGTCTTTTCACTTCGTCCGAGGGCTCCTTCGCGAGGCTCTCATCCAAGAATCTCCTCACGATCTTGGCCCTTGGATCATACGTCTTGTATATCCTATGACCGAACCCCATGATTCTCTGCTTGCCTTCCAGGGCTTCTTCGATGTATTTTTCAGTGTTCTTTGGATCTCCTATTGCATTCATCATGCTCAATGCTGCCTCATCTGCCCCGCCGTGAAGAGGTCCCTTCAGCGTTCCAATTCCTGAAGTAGTTGCAGAATAAACGTCTGCCAGAGTAGATGCAGTGACAAGAACGGAAAAAGTCGATGCGTTTGTACTGTGTTCTGCGTGAAGAATGAACATCAGGTCTATGAGTTTGCTCTCGAACTCGTTCGGTTTCTTGCCTGTGAGCATGTAAAGGAAATTTGCTGAATGACCGAGTGATGGATCCGGAGGAATGTATTCCTTGTTCTCTCTAAATCTTCCAGTTGCAGCCGCAATGGATGCGGTCTTGGCGATAAGTGTCACGATTTTATCTAGGGTTGAGGTCGGTTCCCTGTTATTTGGGTCCTTATCATACATAACGAGCATAGACGTTGCAGTTCTCATAACGTCCATCGGGTGGCTCTTCGTCGCCATCACTTTTATCAGATCAATAACTTCCTTCGGCAGATCACTTCTTTCCTTCAGCTTTTTTGTGAACTCCTCATATTCCTTAGAAGATGGGAGTTTACCATTTAGTAGGAGGTAGGAAACTTCTTCGTAGTTTGACTGATCTGCAAGACTTTCTATCGAATATCCCCTGTACCATAGTTTGCCATTCAGACCATCCACCTTAGAAATAGAACTTTCGTCAACGTAAATTCCATCCAATCCATAGTTAATGACTGGTTTTGCGCTCACAATAATCAAGTCAGATAATTGATGTTAAATACTTAACATTAGCTTAATCGTCCAAGCAAAAATCAAAGAAGAAACCTTATTTCTTCGCAATGAATATATTAGAATGAAACTCGCACTTGTAATGGTGCTGCTCTTAGCATTACTGGTTGTTTTTTCAATTCCATCTGCTCACGCGAATACTCATTCCTTAGTCATAATAAACTTCAGTTACCCCGTGGACAGCGGCGCACAGGATTATTTCCAGTCTGTACTGTCGTATGCAGTTTCACATAATGATCCTGTGATTATTGTGATGAATACTCCTGGAGGGTACTTGACAAATGCGTTTGCAATAGTAAATTACACAATTGCTGCAGAAAAGACGATCAACATCACGACATACGTTCCGTCAGGGGACATGGCGGCATCGGCTGGCTCCTACATAGCACTTTCTTCCAACTACGTCTATATGGGTAATTCTAGCTTCATCGGTCCATCAAAACCGTACATCATAGGCGGGAGTGCACTTGAAGAACAGCACGTCACAAACGCGTCTTACTCTTTCATGGAATCACTTGCCCAAACGCACGGTTGGAATCAATCAGCGGTTTATCAGATGGTCGAAAACAATGTCGCTTATACTGCTCAGAATGCCTCAAGGATTGGACTTGTATCAGGGCTATCTGATAGCCTGGCTGGAGTGCTTCAGCAACGGGGGTACCAAAACCTTCCCCAAATTCAGTTCTATGAAAACGATGTTCAACAGCTGGAATCGTTCCTCTCGAATTCCACGGTCGCAGATTTCCTGATACTCATTGGAGCTGTCGCGATATTACTCGACATATTCCACGGATCTATAGCTCTAAGCGTGGCAGGCATTGTTGCCCTTGCGCTAGGATTCTGGGGTGTCACTCTAGTCAGCTTCCAGCCTATAGCAGTTCTGTTGATGGTACTGGGAATTGCCCTCATATTCTTGGAAATCAAACTTGGCCACGGTCTGGCAATGGTTGCAGGAGTGATTCTTGTCATTGCAGGTGGACTGATTTTGCTCATAGGGGTCAGCTACTCCGCCAAAGGCCCAATAATTACCGGATCAAATTATGCCTTGATTGCACTGGAGGCAACGGTGCTCCCCATAGGGGCTCTCTATCTGATCGGTATCAGAAAGGCAGCGCTGAGCAAGCCTGCAAGAGTGGGCCCTCAGATCATAGTAGGGAAGAAGGGCAAGGCAATCACGGACATAGAACCTGGAAAAAAAGGAGTAGTTAATGTGTTGTCAGAGGAATGGAGCGCAACCTCTTCTGAAGCCATAATGAAGGGAGAGGAGATTGAGGTCTTGAGTTATAGTGAAGGACTTGCAACGGTCAAGAAATCTTCTTGACCCTGACGGTCACGTTGTCGCTCTGGACTTCGGTTATGGTGACGAGCTCATTGTCCGAGGTATCCGAGTCGCAGACGAAGCTCCAGTCTTCATTGACGACCGTGACGGTTCCGACGACGTTTGCTGGGACTCCATTTATGACCCTTCCGGTCTGTCCTACCAAGGTTTCGACATGAAAGTATTTCTTCGTGATTCTGTGAGAAATGGTTATCCTAAAACCAACGTAGAGTAGTAACGCTATTAGAAAAAATACGATCGAGAAAGCAAGAATGAATGTGTTGTTCATCCCTGTTGCTAAGTATTCGACCAACAGTATGATCGCAAAAATAAGAATTATGGCAACAGGAATTACGGTCCTGAAGCCATATTTCAAGGCAAAGTCACTGGGTTCCTTTGTCATTGTTCTACTTATTCTTTCTTGTTATTTGAGGCTGATGCCGCCCTAAGGGTTTCAGTGAATGGCCTGAACATTTCAGTGAATTCCATAGGTATCACGTACTTGGTCGAATTGCTCGATCCCAGAGTTTTCATCATGTCGAGATACTGGAGTGCCATCGTTTTCTGGTCGATTTCCTTGGCTGCACTGAATATCGTTGTGAGCGCCATGGCGTATCCCTCGGCCCTCAATATTGCAGATTGCCTGTCTCCTTCAGCCCTCAGTATGTTGGATTGCTTGTCTCCCTCTGCGACTGTGATAGTTGCCTGTTTCTTTCCTTCAGCTTCTGTGACCACAGCTCTCCTTGATCTTTCAGCGCTCATCTGCATTATCATTGCATCTGATACGTTCTTTGGAGGCAGTATTTCCCTGATTTCCACGTTGGTCACTTTTACTCCCCACCTAGTCGTTACTTCATCAAGCTTCGTCCTCAGTATTGCGTTAATGTTCTCTCTCTTTGATAGAACTTCATCAAGAATTATGTCTCCCACAACGGCCCTCAGTGTAGTTGTAGCAATTCCCATCGCAGCCCCTTCAAAATTCTGTACTTGAATGACAGAGTCCGAGGCGCTGATGACCTTGAAATAAATGATGAAATCGACATCCACCGGTGCGTTATCTTTCGTGATGCAGGTCTGATGAGGAATGGTGAGGAATCTCTCTCTAAGGTCGACCCTTACTGGAACATCAATTATCGGGTAGATGAAAACTATTCCGGGTCCCTTCTGAGCAAGTGCCCTACCAAATCTGAAAACGACAATTCTCTGATACTCTCTCACTATTTTAATTGAATAAAACAAAAATGCCAGTAGAATTATCGCAACCAGAGCAATGAGGGCGTCCTCACCCACGTTAGTAGAGATTGCTAGTGCTGTTGCCATATATGGGATTATCATAGCAGTCCATCGATAGTTCGTATTAATGTTTTTTGAGGATTGGTCAGACAGAGAACCAAAGTCAAAAATTATTAATATCATCTTTTCCTATCAAAATATGGCCAAGGTTGACTACAATTCTAAACCTATTGATGACAATTTCTTTGACAAGCAAGATGAGTTTCCAATCACTGGAAATCATGCTGGTCACGAGGTCAGGGCCGAAGGCAAGGAAAGGCTAGATAAGGATGGAAAGACCTATCCAACTAAACTAGGAATCCACGGGACTAATGTAGCTGTTGACTGGGAGTCTTGTATAGCAGACGGATCCTGTATGGATGTGTGCCCTGTCAACGTTTACGAGTGGTTCCTGAATGCAGGAAACAAGGGGACGGGCAACGACAAGAAGGTTGCTGAAGGAACGGATGAATGGAACAAGTACAGAACGGACAAGTGCGATCCAATCAGGGAGACGGACTGCATTTTCTGCAACGCTTGTGTTACTGCCTGCCCAGTAAGTGCCATTTCCGTGGCTATGAGAAAGTAATACGATCGACTACCTTTCAAAATTCTGACCTATTCTATTTTATTCTTCTTCAATTCCTTTTCCTCAAGTATTTCTGTCCAAGTGAGGAAGCAGTTGCTCAGTAGCTGATCTTCCTTCTTCATAGCAGATTCTTCTTGAAGTGCGACTCTGTTTTCTCCCAAGCATCTTCTGCAGCTTCCTTGACATAAGCAGCCCCATCCGTGTTTGCGAAGGCGTGTCTCGTATTCGGGTAAATCTTCAGCTCAATCTGCTTCTTGAATTTCAGAAAATTCGTTATTGCTTCCGGTATCCCCGCATTTATTCCCGGATCTTCTCCCGCATAAAGTGCCAACACTGGACCTTTCATCTTCGAGATATCATTAAGGTCTGGTGGATTTGCTCCGTAATAAACTACAGTAGCATCAAATGGAAGTTGGGTCGATATTCTGAATGAGAGTCCACCGCCCATGCAGAATCCAACAACGCCGTACTTTGAAGGTTTGAAATTACTCTTCAGATATTCATACGCCATTGCAAGATCCTTTGCCATTTTCAATTGTAGCTGATCTCTTCCCATCATGAGCTTGGTTATCACTTCTCTCTGTTCGGCCGTAGCTCTTTCCATCACTGCCTTTATTGATTCTGGTTCTCCTCTTTTTTCCGTTGGAATTTCGAAGAAGAGCCTCATAGCCATCGCTATGTTCTCCTGTGTGAATAGGTCGTATTCCTCCTTTCTTGAGTACAAGTGTGGAGCGATTACAAGAAATCCAAGAGAAGATAAGCGCCTTGAATAATTCTTGATGAAGTTTGTTAGACCCCATATCTCTTGGATCACGATAATAGCGCTCTTTGAGTTCCGGTTCCCTACGAGAAATGACTTGACATTTGAACCATCAAAAGTTGGATATTCAATTGTTTCTCCCTCGTCCATAGCATGACATCTGATATTTTAATTAAGGTTTTCTAAAGGGCTTAATCGATAAGGGAGTCCCTACTTTTCTATTCTTCTAAACTCTTTAAAGCCGAACTTAATGATTTCTTTCACATTGGAGAAGGTTTCGAGTCCTTCTATTTCAGTCTCGTCTACCCACTTGCAGTCCGAGGATTCTTCATTATTCTTGAATTCTGAACTCGTTGCTTTCCCAAGATAAATCATGTCAAAGTGTTCGTGAGGTCCTTCGGAGTAGGGGACGAGTTCATTCATTAAAACAAGAGGTTGTGGTGTACTTCTTGCAGATACGGCATCGACAGTGAAATCACTCGTAGAGAGAATTTCAAAAGAGGCACCGGTTTCTTCCTTGGATTCTCGTATGGCGCATTCTAGCGGATTCTCATTCTCCTCAATGTGACCACCTGGATAGATCCAAATTCCAAGCTTCCTGTGTTTTACCAGAAGGACTTTCTTTCCATTCTTACTTATAATCAAGACTCCTGCGACGATGCATTTCTTCAATATTTCACCCAATCTCCAAAAGATACAATTGATTGTGCAAATATTTTGTTCCCTTATTTGAAACCGGAACAATTAAAATTCCACCCGTTCGATCACTTCATCCCTGCAATTGAAGGTTCATTTGAATCTCTTTTCTGCGTTAAAAACGCCGAGGGGGAGATTTGAACTCCCGATCTCTTGCGAGAACAAGCTATCTGTAAATCCGTTCCAGGCTTGCGCCTTCCCGGGCTGGGCCACCTCGGCTGTACTCTACCTCAAATGCACAAGGTTTATTATTATTTCCACGTTTCCAGCAACAATGGAGCTTCTTGAGGGAACGACTGAAGTTCTGGATATTTTCACCAAAGAATTTGTCGGTAAGAAGGATGTCATTTTGGGTATTTCGGGGGGGATTGATTCAGCACTAGTAGCCTACATTCTGAAGAAGAACATCAGTAAGGAAAAGATCCACCTTTACTCACTTCCTTTCGGTAAAGAGAACCGAGATGTGAAGAAGGTTTCAGATTTCCTGAAACTTCCATACGAAACTATACAGATGGACAAGGCGCTTGAGTTTTTTAAGAACACTTCTAAGGATGCAAGACTGTTGGGTAACATCAAGGCGAGACTGAGAATGATCTACCTGTACTCTGTCGCCAATAAGTACAATGGTCTGGTAGCAGGAACTTCGAACAAAAGTGAGCTCCTCACCGGTTATTTTACAAAATTCGGTGACGGTGGCTCCGATTTTCAGATAATAGGCGACCTGTACAAGACCCAGGTATATGAGATAGCTAGAAGGTACAACTTCCCAGATTGGCTGATGAAGAAGTCACCGTCAGCTGACTTGTGGGAGGGGCAGACGGACGAGAAAGAACTGGGGATTTCTTACCAGAAATTGGACAAAATATTGGAGTGCTTGGAATACTTGAAAACACCAGAACAGTGCAAGTTCGAAGGAATCAATAGAAAAGAGGTAAAGAGGATATACACATTGGTCCAGAGCAGTGCTCACAAGAGGGTCAATCTGTACATCCCTAAGGTGAGTTTCCGTTCTGTAGGTTCGGATTGGATGGAATAATCATTGCGACGGCGACTACTTGGCGGCGTTTTGATATGCTCGTATGAGGTCGTCGAATTTTATATATGCTATGACCATGAATAGACCAACTACGATGAATCCAAATATCAATCCCACTATCATCCAGATGAGGGTCTTTTCCTTCGCAGCAGATAGCTTTCTCTGCTCTGTCATCTTTATGATCTCCCTGCATTCGTAGAACACTACTATGTCTATAACCCCAAATATTGCAGTTATTCCAAAGGTAATTATCCCTGTGATCAGGAGGATTATACCCACAATGAGTGACAGAACCCAGGCAATCGTCAGCATGTCCTTTATCGTCGACTTCTCTGGCGCATCGAAGATTTGTTGATTTGAGCCAGCATTGTCTGGTTGATTTACCACATCTACTCAGTTAAAGAGTTGATATAAGTTTAACTGCAGAACTTGAAAATTACACTAACTTGAATTTGCCAGTCAGAGAGTCGATTACGGGCTCTTCGTCTGGTCCAAAACCCGAGCACGTCAGCGTGTCAGGCTCAAGTTGTGTAAGGCCAGCATCTCTAATAGGGCAGCAGTTGACTCCTATGGACCTTGCCTTGTTGACCAGCTCCTGAAGTTCTTTCTCATCTTTGACCCATACAACTATCTTTTTTTGTCCCTCGGAAATCCACTGGGTCCTCTTCTCGGAGACTTTCATGGAACACTCTACAGCTGCGTGTGCGACCTGAGCAGCTATCTTGCCTTTGCCCATACCGAGGTCCTTTCTGACGGCTATGGCCATTTTCACTATGTCAGAAATTATAATTACTATTTATTTTATCACCTCGGAGAATGAATTTCTATCCTGCGATTCTGATACCTTTGGCGATTTTCACTCCACTGTTTTACCTGAACTGGAACAGAATCGACAAGGTAGTAGAGGAGTCGCTGTTCGGGCGTTTCCTCCTCTTCGGACTTTTACTCGGAATCGTGTATGTATTCCTATTTCTATACACCTTCTACACGCTCTCGAGGTACATCGATCTGATGCTTTTCTCCGTAATGCTGTTTCTTCCGTTGCTTTCGGCAGGCGAGCAGCTTTCAATACTCACCGGAAAATACAGGACAAGGAAGGATCTCATCCAGCTCTCCACTTCTCTTGGGGGTGCGTTCTCCTTTCCTGTCGCTTTCGCGATCGCCCTTGTTACCTATACATCAACGATAAACTACATCTTCGTGGCCCTGGTGACTCTATTTGCTTTCCTCGCTAATGTGATGTCGGCTTCACTTCTGTCCATTGGTATTGCAAAAAATAGGGTCCTGCTTTACTACAATTTTGCTTTCCTGGTTCAGATGATGTTCTCATCTTCAATATTCGTAGAATATCTATTCGGTTCTTACGCACTGATCACAATTATTCCAGAAATTGCAGTTGCAATACTATTATATATGAAATTCTTTCACGAGAGGCTAGGGTCAAATTAGATGGGAGCGGCAGTAAAGGGAATAGTCGTTGCAATTGTTGTAATAATGGCGCTTACAGCCGTTTACTATGTAGTTGAGGATACAAATCTACTCAACGGTGTTGTCACAACCACAACTTCTTCTTACCAAATTCCTTCCGAGATCACGACTCATTTTTCCAGAAACTTCACATTCACATCATCTTCTAGTTCGGGGGAAACTTTCACCTTTTACTTCACCCCAACCATAAACGATTCCCTTCAACAAAGTAACATTGCTATCAGCCACTCTTCCAATGTCAATGAAACAGTCAAGAGTTCTCAGAACAGGACTTTTGTAGCTCTGCAAATAAGCCCAGGGAACTCCTATGTTAATGTCTCATATAACATCAAGTCTTACTCAAAAATTTGGAAAAACGAT
Organism: Thermoplasmatales archaeon; assembly: GCA_026127935.1. Lineage (GTDB taxonomy): Archaea > Thermoplasmatota > Thermoplasmata > Thermoplasmatales. The sequence continues at coordinate 105,151 of JAJSLL010000004.1, forward strand.
ACAAATTCTTCTGGACTGATATCTCAGATACCATCTATTCTGAAGAATGAATACAATCATCCTGAGTACTTCAATTCTTCAGGTAGCAGTCTAGAGGTCATAAGCCCTTCCTTCTTTAGGAACATAACCCTGAACCTGACAAAGAACGACACCACTGTGGTTGAAAAGCTCAGGTCGATCTATAATTACATCGTTCAGAACTACAGGTATAACATAACCTACAATCTGGGCAATGTACCACTCTCAGCCCAGCAGGTCTATCAACTCAAGGAGGGGGATTGTGAAGAGCTTTCCTATCTATTCGAGTCAATGAGCAGGAGCATCGGAATCCCATCTTGGACGCAGTACGGTCTTCTCATCCAAGATACGAACGGACAGACAAGTTTGGGAGAACACGCTTGGGTGCAGACTTACATTCCCATTTCCAATGGAACGGGAAATTTTGTGAACATTGATCTCACGGTAGCGGTAGGTGGTAAGGACCTTGGCAGGGGGTTCCTGGTCAAATTCCCATACTCTCTTGTGGAATGGACAGACAACGGAAACTCAACCGCAATGGTTGCTTACCACACGGAGCTACTGGCCCCGTCTAATGGTATAAATATAGCCGTACAGGAGAATGACAGGGTCTATTCGTTCACGGAGTATGGCAATATAACGATCGCACAGGCCAATCTTTTTTATCTTCCCGGGGCTTACACATCTAAAGATTAGGTATGATGATTCCTTCCATTACGCTAAGTAAAAAGAAGATAGACCAAGTGGATGCACTCGATAAATACGAGTCTGGTCCCCTTTGGCTAATTGACGAAGATTACAAGAACGGAAGGGAGCTGAATTTCAAGAGATATGACGAGCTGTCAGGAATATACGAGCTCTATCTGGATGCAGAAATTTCATCGGTTGATGATGTAGCGGATGCAATTACCGGCGGTGCTACGATGGTCACGGTATCAGAAATGATGGACAGGGAAAAGCTGAGGAGAGCACTCTTCTACACAGAATCACTGGTATTATACGTAAGAGACAAGAGGGAGGTCGCAGACTACTTTTTTGCGAACGGAGGAAATAAAGTGTACTCTGACACATACCTGTTTGACGGAAACGCCGTGCAATTCACAAGTAAACTAAATTGTGATCGATGCAACACCATTATCCCTATAGGAGGATTCGATGGTAGAAGAAATACGGAAGCTTCTTCTCTACCTTAAGAAGTCCACTGGAAAATACGAATTCAGTGAGGCAGAGATACTGACTACATTGTCAATAAAGGCAAGGTTTCTCACCCCTGACCAAGTGAAGGAGTTCTTGAAAGTAGCCATAGATCAGAGATGTCTTAAACATGCAGACGATCTATATTCAATCACTTGTTCAATAAACGGAATCGAACTGAGCCTGAACTACAAGCCGAATTACGATGCTCTAATGAATGAAAGCGACGGAGAGGACATTACAGAGACTATAATTGGGCTAATAACTGCAAGTACCAAGATGAATAAGAGGGACGTCATTTCAGAAATCAATAAGCTGAGGGAGAAGAATCCCTTCTTGAGCGCAAAAGTAGCATCCATGATTGTAGCGAGATTGAATGGGGTAGACGTTTCACGTTTCCTTAATTAGAAGAGACTACTTGACAAATTCCTGCGGATCCTTGTTCAGGTATGAAGCGTACTTCGTTGCAAGGTCGTACTGATCCTGTTCCATCGCAATGTCAGAAGCAGCGTCAAAAATCTCAGAATAGTTGGTTACCGCTCTGATCCTCTCCTCCTTTCTCTTCAGCTTCGCCCCCTCGCTCAGGATCTTCTTGATGACCCTGTCAAGCGTTTTAAGGGGTGCCTCCCCTCCCTTCTCTTCAACGAGAAGATATGCGTAATTGACCGCGGCCTGCGCCATCATGTCAATGTTATTTGAGGATTCCGCATCCTGAATGGCTTTTTCGAACAGGCTAGAGGCTTCCTTGAAATCTTCAAGTATTGTAGCAAGTGAAATCATGGAGTAAATGTACTCTCCTTTGTCATTGAGTTTCTGGTATATCTCGAGTGCCTTTCTACCGTACTCCACAGCCTTCTTGCCGTCTTCAAGAACTGTTACCTGCGACAGCAGGAGATTTGCCTCTGCCACTCTCTTCTGATCATTCTTCTCCAACGATATCTTTAGTGCCTCTTCTGCAAACTGTTTGGCCATTTCAGAGTTTGGGATCTCCTGGTAGAGAAAGCATTCTGACTTTATCTTAAGAATGTCAGATTTCGACAA
>JAJSLL010000005.1 GCA_026127935.1 Thermoplasmatales archaeon
GCAGTGGGATCTCCGGCAAAGGTCGTCAGGTGTGACGAATCAATCGGAGAGACAGCGAGGAAGAATGGAGAAATCTATCAAAAGCTCATCAAAAAGCACCTGGAAGGAAAATACGAGAAATTTTAACCTAAGACACGTCCCACTGAAGTTTTCTGACAGACCCTCAGTGATTTGACTCTTTTGAATTACTGTTTTCTTTCGCCCTCGCCTGGAGATGCCTCAGAGGACTGTAATAATTATATAATGATTTTTATCACCGATGAGTTCTTATAGTTATTACCACCGTCATGAATTATCACTGATAAGTTTATATATATATCGCTAATAACTAACAGTATCCTATGTCGGATGACTTGAGAGAAGATGAGCTGTTGAATTTTCTTAAAGCTGAACTAGAACTTAGCCAGAAGGCTAATGTATATCAGGAATTTCCAGTCAGATCCTTAAACGGCTTATTAGGGCCGGATGCTGTAATTGAAGATCAAGGCAGAATCTACATTGTAGAAGTAAAGTCTAAAGCATCAGTAGAATCCCTTGGTCGACTGTCGCTGGCTAAGGAACTGGTTGAAAAACAAAGTTCAGAGCTTGGTCAACCAATTCTGGTTCTTGCTGCTAGAATTTTTCCAGCAAAGGTGAAAGAGCTATCGAAATATCTTGATGTCCGTACTGTGAATCTTCCGAGAGATTCTGATCTGGCCCCAAGAGAATATTCAAGGTCACAGATTAGTAATATAACATCTGAGAAATCTTGGAGAATAATTTGCAGACTTCTGAGGGAGAAATCTACCTCGATAAGGCAGCTATCTATTCTAGAGGGTGTGTCGTATGCATGGTCGAATAAGGTAATTTCTACTCTTATCAATCAGGCGGTTGTATCTAGAAACTGGAATTACGTTCAAATATCAGATGTCCCTAAGCTTCTTAATGCTGTAGCCTGGGGAAGACCATTCGAAAATCTCTTCATCGAGGAAGTGGTTTCAGAATATCAGAATGCTCTTGTGGCCGCACAAGAAATATCGTCGTTTCTGAGGGTATCAGGAATAAATCACGCATTCACCTCTAGCACATCGGGCGGTTTGTACACTGGTAGTGCATTCAGGCATGACATGCTTTATCTGTACGTGGAAAGAGATCAGCTGAAAAAAGTCGAGGACCTTATTGGACCGAGGGGAAAAGATGGAATAACAGTAAGACTCTATCTTCCAGATAGGAACGTGTTTAATGGTACAAGAGAATTAGAGTCAATTGTACTGACATCTCCAGAACAAACAATTCTTGACCTCGCGGGTTCAGGATACAGTACACGCGACTTGACAAGAGCCATGGTCGATTATTATGCCAAGTTATGAGCAGTCATTTGGGCTAATAGAAGCTTCATTGGAGGAACTGACTTTCATTTGGAAATCAGTATCCAAAAATGAATACAGCGTAGACTCTCCCAAATTAGTGCTGGTTGGCGGTTGGGCGGTTGACTCTTACAATAGCTGGTATGGTTCCACTGACATCGACATGGTTGCAAACAGCAAGACGAGAAAGGAGATATCTTTTCGTTTGATCAGAGAACGTGGCTTCGTTCGGTCTAAATCTATTAGAGAAAATCACACTATATTCAAAAGAACAAATTATGGACCAATCTATTTGGATTTCGGAAATAAAGAGGAAAGATACAGATTTGAAGGACGCACTGAAGAGTTGAATTTTGACAAATTGGATGGTCAGACAGTTAAGAAATCTCTGCGAAACAGGACTGTAGTGATGGTTCCCACGAGGAGTCTGCTACTTATGTACAAAATAAAAGCCGCTTGGGACAGATCAAATAGGATAGATAGCAAAACTTCTCAAGATGAGGACTGGGAAAGAGGCAAACTAGTGAAAGACTACGGAGATATTCTCGCCCTACTAGATGAATCCAAAGGAGGCAGAGAGGTCGATACAGTTTATCTTGGACATTCGTTGAATGAATATAGCTTCCTTATAAATTTTCTAGAGAAAGTATCGGATCAAAAAGCGGCAATTGAAAAGTACGCAAGAATGGACCACTCGACGGTGGAACACCTTTTTAAAGGACTACTGAAGATAACCACATAGCATTTTCAGTTTGCGGAAGTCTCTCTAACTCATTGGTAATGAGATGAAAATTGCAAAGAGATTAAAATTGACTTTTCATCATAAATTTTGAGAGGTTCAGTCACTGAGACAGATTGCTCAAGTCTTCTGGAAGATTCGCGCCCTTGAACTGCTTCTTCATCATGCTGAGTATCTTCCTGTTACCCCTGATGTTCTTGACCATGTCCTTAACTCTCTTGTAGTCCTTGAGCAGATTCTTTACGTCAGTCGTATTATAACCAGATCCTGAGGCTATTCTCTCGACCCTGGAGCCCTTGATCTCGTCAGGGTTCTCCATTTCCCAGTAGGTCATGGAATCCATGATCACCTTGTATTTCTTCAGCTTGTTTTCAGACTCATCAAAAAATTGGTCGTCCGCGTCCTTCCTTACTGCCCCACCTGCTGCCATTGGCAGCGAATCGAACAACTTCTTGAAGAGACCAGGTTTGTTCATCTGGTCCCAGATGTCGTACATTTCCTTGAGCGTGAATTTACCCTGGGACATCTTCTCTATTGAGTTTTCATCTATTTCATTCTGGAACTCTTTTGCAGCGGCCATCAGGGTCTCGAAATCTCCCATTCCAAGCAGCCTTGACAGGAACCTTGCAGGGTTGAAATATTCCATATCCTCCATGTGCTCCCCAGTTCCTATGAATAGTATGGGGGCACCGGTAGCTGCTACTGCACTGAGCGCACCTCCTCCCTTCGCTGTCCCGTCCAACTTTGTAATGTAGACTCCAGTAATCCTCACGGACTCATTGAATGCCTTGGCCTGTTTTCCTGCCTGCTGACCGATCGTAGCATCCAAAATGAGCACAACTTCGTCTGGTTTGGCAATGCCGTTAATGTCGGTAATTTCCTTAGTCAGAGAAGAATCGATGGCGTTTCTTCCGCTCGTATCTATGATCTTTACGTCCCAGTCCTTGAACTTTTCAAGCCCTTCCTTCACAACTTTCCTGCTGTCTTTCTCCCCGTAGATGCCGAAGAAGCTGGCTCCCACGGATGTTGAGACCTGTTCCAGCTGCTCGTATGCCCCGACTCTCTGTGTGTCCGCAGCAATGAGAACAACCTTGTAGCCATGCTTCATGTAGAACTTTGCAATCTTTCCCGCACTCGTGGTCTTTCCCTGTCCGTACAGTCCAACGAGCATCAGTGTGGCTGGTTTTATGTGGAATTCTCTCGGTTTTCCAAGGATCCTCAGCAGTTCTTCATAAATGATCTTAATGAGATGATTCCTTGGGTTGGAATTCTTTGGTACGGGTTCCTCCTTTGCTCTCTTTTCGACGTTGTTTGTGATGTTAAGTGTTAAAGAAACGTCGACATCAGCCATTAGAAGTGCCCTCTGCATCTCCTTCACAATCTCTTCCACTAGTCTGTCGTCTACGAGAGAGCTCCTGTTGATCTTCTTCAGCGCTTCACGCAGGCTTTTCGCTAGGGAATCCAACACCATTATAGGTCACCAGTCTCTTTATTCGCCCGGAACCGTTTCCACGATCCCTGAGAGCCTTTCCTTTATTCTGGAAAGCGCATATTCGAGGACCTGATTTGGTTTCAGGCTACCGTCAGTTTCAAAATAGAATATAAATCTTCTTTCGTCTTCCTTTACTTCTAACGAATCCATCCTGTAGAGTTTGCCGATCCACTTTGATGGGTAATCTGCAGTGAACACGACTTCCTTGTCATTCTTCTTCAGGACATTCTTCGGAGAGTGCTTGATGATTTCATCGAGTTCCAGCTCCTTTGCTGAGACCTTCAGCTCCCTTCCATATCTGTACGACACTCCGCTGGTCGTCTGGAACCTGGCGTGTTCTTTTGCCCGTCCAACGACAGCTTCTGCATCCAGGATCATTGCCTGTCTTTCGTTCAGTTCCACGATGGGTATTTCCTTGTCATTCGGCGACATCTCCGTGTCTCCGACTGCGACCAGGTCGCCACTCATCACTTTTTTTGGACCAACAACAAACAGGCTGTAGTTCACCGTGCATAGCGAGCATCCGGCTCCACCACAACTGCAATTTTCCCTTTCGTTCATTTTCAGATCCGTGGGTAGCGGAATCATGCCGAGTCTCGATGCAATGACTTCGTCGAAGAGTGATGTAAGAGATGAATAGACCTTCTCCCCTTCTTGCCTGATCTCTCCATGATGGAAATTTACCTTTGAAATGGCCAGCTTGGGAATGTCATTTATGAGGGTCCTCCTCAGAAGGTTCGCATATGCTGGAGTTATATCGCTCAGCTCGAACCTGATGAACGAATCTCCCTCTTCAAGTATCTTGATATTTTCGCTCATACTCTTCTTCCCCTCTTCCCCCCTTTCTTCTTGGTTCCATCGTGGGGAATGGGTGTTGCATCCTCTATCCTCGCAATCTTTATTCCTGCCCTTGCCAGTGCCCTAACTGCGGCTTGTGCGCCTGGTCCAGGATTGTGGCTCTTGGCCCCTCCTGGGGCTCTGATCTTGATGACCACATCCGTGATCTCCTTCTCCCTCAGTTTCTCAACGATAAGATCGATCTCTTTCATGGCTGCGTAGGGTGAACTCTCATCCCTATCTGCCTTGACAACCATTCCTCCAGATGCCTTTGCAAGTGTTTCTGAACCTGTGATGTCCGTTACAGTGATGACCGTGTTATTCTGTGAAGCGTAAATGTTGACGACCCCTAATTTTCCCATTATGCTTCCCCCCTATTCTCCTGCTGTTGTCCAGGCGCATTCCCCTGTTGCTGTCCGACTACTCTCATCGGATGCAGTTCGTTTGCTATCGGAGAATTCGGAGCATAGTTGACCGATTCCTCCTCATTCTTCAGGACCTTGTAGCCAGGTATTGTAACCTTCCTGTCACCAACTGCAATGTGCCCGTGAACTATGAGCTGTCTGGCCATTCCGGGAGTCCGTGCAAGTCCTTTCCTCATAACCAATGTCTGGAGCCTTCTCTCTAGGAAGGATTGAATGTTAAGTGCAAGGATGTCATCTGCGGTGGCGTTCTCGCTGATTATTCCGTATCTTGACAGTCTCCCTATCATACTCTTTATCTGTTCAATCGCTCTCGCGTCTCCGAGTCTCAGGCTCGCCTGGATATCCCTCGCATTGGTCCTGTACTTCCTGAGCTCAGATTCCGCCTTCCACAGTTCTCTCTTGTTCTTCAGACCATAAGCACCAACGATCTGGTTCTCAGCCTTTATTCTCTCGCCTTCGAAAGGATGTCTCGGAGTTTCGTATTTCTTCCTAATTTTTCTTGGATCTCCCATAAATCATCACTTCTTCGGTTCCTCTGCTGGCGCAGGTGCAGCTGCAGGTGCTGCAGCTGGGGCCGCTCCGGCTTCTGCAGGTGCTGCCGCCTCTCCTCTCTTCTTCATAACTCCCACTGCCAGTCCCTTCCTGCCATTTGATCTTGTTCTCTGACCCCTTACCTTCTTGCCCTTCTCGTGTCTCGTACCCCTATAACTCCTAGATCTCTTCATCCTGTTGATGTCGTCCTGGAGTGCAACTCCAAGATCGGGTCCCACTTTCAGCAGATTCTCTCCGGTCTGGATATCATTCTGGTGGTTTAGCGTCCAGCTCGGATAGATTTCAGTGTATTTCTTCTCAAGAATCTCTTTAATTTCCTCAATCTTGCTGTCTTCCAGTTCCCCTAGTTTAACGTTCCTTGGAATATTCATCTTCTTCAGCAATATTTCGGCAGTCCTGTAACCAATTCCCCTTATATTCGAAATAGCATACACAGCCTGTCTAGTACCATCAAGGTTTGTATTTGCTAGTCTAACTATGTACTTTATATTCTCATTCTTCACTTTCTGTTCAGCCATTCAATCTACCTGCAAAGTAGACCTAAAGATGTTTTGTGTATAAAATCGTTATCGAACATTGAAAGAACACGCTAATGTGAACATTTGACTTTTCGAAGGGAAGGAGTGGGAAACTTTGCCGAATTTTCATCAATGTCAAAAGTAACCAGTTCATTTCAATTCTTGCGTCCGTTCAGATATCCTCAAATGCCTCTATTTCAATGACAATTTCAGGCATGAACGACTTGCACTCCCGAGTCGTCATACGTACCTTGGAATGTGTATATTACCTGTAGTATATAAGCAGTAAGCGAATGAATGTTGGTTGCAACTTTCCTAGGCAGGCTTTTTGAAATGGCAATAACGAACAACGGGAGTTCTCCGTATCCTACAAGGCAGAAGCAGGAGCACTCCAAGTGGAACCGAACTCGTTGACCAAATACCAGCATGTTTAGGTCTATAGTCAATAATTTGATTAGGTGAAGTAAATTTACTATTGTGCTTGAAAAAATAGATAAAAGATTGGACTCATCTCTTTCTTTTACTGCAGCACTGGGGACCATGGCTCCTCAATTCATTAACAGTAGAAAGGACGTGCCGATGTCACTGTACCTGCATGAAAAAGAAATGGGATTCAATTTTTTCGTGGATTCCCCTAATAAAGAAGAGACTGAACTGCTCCGCTTCTATGATCCTATCAGGCTAGGCACTCTGTCGATGATTACACAATTGATAGATTTGCAAGTTCTCAGGCTTTTCTATGAAAACATTGCTTCCGTCTCTAGAATGGTCCTTGGAAGTTTCTACTCGAACGGAAAGTACCTCTTTGTGGACTTTAGATTTCCAAATACTTGTTTAGATGAAGTCAACAAGATAATGAAATCCCTAGGCTCATTCTCATTTGATGTCAGTGTGACAAGACTAGGCCCTTCAAAGGGACTAATCAATACACTAAATGAAATTGAGTCTAGAATTCCATTGACGGTAGTGGATTTCAGCTATATAGACAATAATCAGGAAGAGTACATATCGGAATGGAGAACAGTGTTTGATCCTCTAGGCGCAGTCTCGTACGGGAAAGACGGAAAGGGGGACATAGAGAGAATAGATCTCTCCAAAAGCCCTCTTGCACCATTGCTGTCTCTGCTTCTAAAGGATAAACTTCAGCCTGCTGGTTTCTTCGAGAATCATACTGGAGGAAGAGTTCAATCCAAGTTGATCATTCCAACAATTTTCGCAAAAGCATTCTTCATAAGGTACTTTTCTGCCACCGAGAAAGTTACCGGAATAGACCTCCAAAGAATTGTACCTTATGGAACAACCAAAAAGGCGGGAGACGAAACGACACAGATCAACGCTCTTCCTCCAAGGTCTTAATGTCTTGACAGGACTGTTAACTGTTATACCATCTCCGAAAACACAAAATAGAAACATCCATATCTGAAAGTGGAGAGACCCAGTAATGACCAAGAAAAAGTATGACTTTGACGAGATTATCGACCGCAGAAATACGTCTTCAGAGAAGTGGGACTTTTTAAAGGAGACGTTTGGTTATGATGATCTTCTACCGCTATGGGTAGCGGATATGGATTTTCTATCTCCTCCCCATGTGATCGACGCACTCGTCAAGAGGGCTAAGCACGGGGTCTACGGTTACACAGTTCTAACCGACAGTTACTATGATTCTGTCATAAGGTGGTACGAACGAAGATACAAATGGTCCATTAGGAAAGAGTGGATCGTTTTCACTCCAGGGGTGATCCCTGCTGTAGATTTCGCAATCCGGGCTTTCACCTCTTCCGGAGACAGGGTAATAGTTCAAACTCCAGTCTATTATCCTTTCTTCCAAGCGATAGAATCGAACGGAAGAGAGGTTCTGGAAAATCCATTGATCCTAAAGGACGGTCGATATGAAATGGACTTTGAAGACCTGGAAAAGAAGGTGAAGGACCCCAAGGCAAGAATGCTCATACTGTGTTCACCTCACAACCCAGTCGGAAGGGTTTGGACAAGAGATGAGTTGACAAGACTGGGCAAAATATGTCTCTCGAATGAAATCTTGGTCATTTCAGATGAAATACATTCCGACATCAGATACCCGGGAATCATTCATACCAACTTTGCTGCAATTTCCAAGGAATTTGAAAAAAACTCCATTACTTGCACTTCAGCCTCAAAAACATTCAATCTTGCCGGTCTTCAGATCTCCAACATCATAATACCCAACGACAGATTGAGACAAGGTTTCTTGAGCACTATCGAAAAGACTGGCATGGATCTGCCAAATTCATTCGCTGCTATTGCCGTGCAAACTGCTTACAATGAATGCGAGGAGTGGCTTGATCAATTACTGGAATATCTGAAAGGCAACCTTGAGTTTCTCAAGTATTTCATCAAGACGAAAATGCCAGAAGTGAAGGTCATAGACCCGGAAGGAACTTACCTGGTCTGGCTGGATTTTAGAAAGATTGAATCGGATCCAAAAAAGCTACAGGACCTTTTACTGAAGGAAGGGAAAGTTTCATTCAACACGGGTGAGGTATTTCGGACCGGAGGAGCGGGTTTCGAAAGAGTCAACATTGCCTGTCCTCGTGCGACCCTCAATACTGCACTGAATCGGGTCGCAGCAGCGTTGAGAAATTATAGAAATGGGGCTTTTAAATGATATGGGTAAGTTCAGGATGCCCAGAAAAGTGGATACACCAACTCGCTTCATTCAAACAAACATCATCATGAACTAACGTACGACATCCCTCGAGACAAAAGAACATAACTCTGCTTTCCCCGTCCGATAATTCTATTAATTCATTTCGCAATCCATCAAGCAAGGTTGAGAAAATGTTATCAAAAGGAATTGAACTGATTGTTAAGTCTCACGGAATGGATTTCTTGATGAGGGTGTGAAAACATGGAAAAGAGCAGTTCTTCTACGGATCAAAGCAAGAAGGCATTCAAAAGTATTCAGGAATGGTGGCCAGACAGACTGGATCTTGGGATTCTCCGTCAGTACTCAAGTAGATCCAACCCGATGAATAAAACGTTTGATTACAGTAAGGAATTCAAAAGCCTGGATTTGGCAGCGGTGAAACGGGATATCGCAAAGCTCTTGAAAGATTCACAAGACTGGTGGCCTGCCGATTTCGGAAATTATGGTCCCTTATTTATCAGAATGGCTTGGCACGCTGCCGGAACGTATAGGGTGGGAGATGGCAGAGGTGGTGCAGGCTCAGCTCAACAGCGTTTCCCTCCCCTCAACAGCTGGCCTGATAATGTGTTGCTAGATAGGGCCAGAAGACTCCTCTGGCCAATCAAGAAGAAATATGGGAGGAAACTTTCGTGGGGTGACCTGATGATCCTCTCAGGGAACGTCGCTTTGGAGACGATGGGTCTCAAGACGTTTGGTTTTGGGGGTGGCAGAGAGGATGTATACGAACCAGATGAATCTGTTTACTGGGGAAGCGAGGGAGCTTGGCTTGCGGACAAGCGTTACTCAGGAGCAAGACAGCTAGATAATCCTCTTGCGGCAGTACAGATGGGTCTAATATACGTAAATCCAGAAGGCCCAAATGGCAATCCCGATCCAATTGCTGCTGCGAAGGACATCAGGGAAACATTCTCTAGGATGGCAATGAACGATGAGGAAACGGTTGCTTTAATAGCAGGCGGTCACTCGTTCGGGAAAACACATGGAGCAGGTCCTCCAACGTATGTGGGACCTGAACCAGAGGCCTCGCCCATAGAGAATCAAGGTATAGGATGGATAAGTAAGTACAAGTCCGGCAAAGGTGACGACACAATAGGAGGAGGACCGGAAGTCACTTGGACAGAGACTCCAACCAAATGGGGAATGGGTTTCCTTGAAAATCTGTACAAGTATGAATGGGAACTTACGAAAAGTCCAGCCGGCGCCTTTCAGTTCGTCGCAAAAGGAAGTGAAGGGGACAATAAGATACCGTATGCTCACGATTCTGTCAAGAAAAAGCTTCCAACCATGCTCGTAACGGATCTTTCGCTGCGACTAGATCCAACATACGCAAAGATATCCAAACGTTACCTTGAACATCCGGACGAGTTCGCGGAAGCATTTGCGAGAACATGGTTCAAACTGACTCATCGCGACATGGGCCCAAAAGCGAGATACCTAGGTCCCGAGGTCCCTGGTGAGGACCTGTTATGGCAGGATCCTATTCCAAGCTTGGATCACAAGTTGATAGGCAAGAAGGATGTTGCTATTTTGAAAAAAACCATTCTTGCCTCTGGCCTTGAGGTGAGAGAGCTCGTGTACACAGCATGGTCTTCTGCATCTACGTTCAGGGGGAGTGACAAGAGGGGAGGGGCTAACGGTGCGCGAATAAAGCTCGATCCACAGAGGAACTGGAAGTGCAACCAGCCGGAACAGCTGAACAAGGTCATCAGGGTCCTGGAAAGAATCAGAAAAGATTTCAATAAAAGGGCAAAGGGTGGGAAGAAGGTATCACTTGCCGATCTCATAGTCCTTTCCGGAAATGCGGCAATAGAGAAAGCCGCAAAAGATGGAGGATTCAAGATTGAAGTCCCTTTTATCCCCGGTAGAATGGACGCTCTGGAAAAACAGACAGACGTGCAATCTATCTCCTACCTCGAACCAAGGGCGGATGGTTTTCGTAACTACTCATCTGCATCAAATGACATGAAGGAGGAACTCATGCTGGTCGATAAGTCGCAGCTACTCACTCTCACGGTACCGGAGATGGTCGTACTGGTAGGTGGTATGAGGGTGTTAGACGCAAACTTCGATCACTCGCAGAACGGAGTGTTCACAGCAAGACCAGGTGTGCTGACAAACGACTTCTTCGTGAATCTCCTGGACAACGAAACAGAGTGGAAAACAAAGGGATCATCTCAAAACCAGTTTGAGGGGAAGGACAGGAAATCAGGTAAACTCAAGTGGACTGCCACCAGGGTCGATCTGATATTTGGTTCTCATTCCGAGTTACGTGCAGTTGCGGAAGTATACGCGAGCAGCGACGGTGAGAAAAAATTCGTCAAGGACTTTGTGGCGGCCTGGACAAAGGTGATGAACCTAGATCGGTTCGACTTGAAAAGAAAGTGAAAAGGAGCCCAATCAAGATTTATTTGTCGAATGAATCCGTGAAAAGATGATCAGACTCTACCGTTGCATTCCAATGGACTACGAGGAGTGTCTCCAGCTGCAGAGAAGATTGAATCAAGAGAGGAATGACGGTACGATAGGAGATACGATTATCGCAACTGAACACAGTGATACCTATACAGGTGGAATCCACTTCAAGCAAGAGAACGCGACAAACTATTCCGTTCCCATCTTGAGAGTGGAAAGGGGAGGCAATCTGACATACCACGGAAAGGGGCAGCTTGTCCTGTATTTTGTTTTCAACCTGAAAGAGCGGGGGATAAACGTGAGGGATCTGATTGAACAAGTGCAAACTGCACTAAATATGACTTTACTGAGTTATGGCCTAGAGAGCAAAGGGCGCCTCTTCAAGGAAACGGGAGTGTGGGTAGGTGATAAAAAAATATGCTCCATCGGATTTGCAGTGAAGGGGTTTTCAACTTTTCACGGTATTGCGGTAAATCTGAACACTGAACTCAGTAAGTTTTTCAAAATAAATCCGTGTGACATGGACGCTGGAGTCATGACTTCACTGGCTAAAGAGACAGGACACAAGGTTGATGAGATGGAGTTCCTGGAAAAGATGATCGACTATCTCTCAAAAGTCTTCGAAGAAGATATCGTAATGGAGGATTGCGTCAGCATTAAAAACTGATTTGTTTTATTTTTATAAAGAAATAATTTTAAAACTGAGAAAAATATAAATCTTTTCTCCTAATTTAGTTATATGATTGCTCAGGATTTTTTAGACGCAGATGAAATTAAAAAAATGATTTCCTCTCACATGCTTGCGGATGGACTTCCGCTCATACTCAATCTCCAGAAAAGCAAGGGGATGAAGCTTTTCGACATGGAGACGGGTAAGGAGTTCCTTGACTTCTTTGGTTTCTTCGCCTCAAACGCGGTCGGGATGAACCACCCAGACATGTTCGAGAAGGACTTTCTCGAGGACCTGAAGTGGGCAGCAATCACGAAGGTCACAAACTCTGATATCTATACTCCAGAGATGGCGAGGTTTGTAGACACATTTGCAAATGAGACCGGACCGGACTACATGAACCATTTCTTCTTTATTGACGGAGGTGCGCTAGCTGTTGAAAATGCGCTCAAAGCTGCATTCGACTGGAAGGTGAGGAAGAATATGATGGAGGGAGTGAAGGGAGAGAAAGGGTCAAAAATCATCCACCTGAAGGAAGCGTTCCACGGAAGGAGCGGATACACGATGAGCATGACAAACACCTACGATCCGAATAAGACAAAATACTTCCCGAAGTTCGACTGGCCACGATTGACCAACCCCAAGATAAATTTCCCTCTCGATGCACAGTCAACTGATGAAGTTGAAAAACTGGAAGATAAGAGCATTAGCGAAATGGAAACAGCATTCAAGAAGAACGAGAACGACATAGCCGCATTCATAATGGAACCCGTCCAGTGTGAAGGTGGAGACAACCATTTCAGGAAAGAGTATGCCCAGAGGGCAATGGAGGTCGTGCACGAAAACGATGCACTCTTCATAGTTGATGAGGTTCAAACCGGAATGGGAGTGACCGGAAAATGGTGGGCACACCAGCACCACGATATCGAACCAGATATCCTCGCATTCGGTAAGAAGTCGCAGATCTGCGGCATAATGGCTGGTAAGAAAATTGATGAAGTGGAAGACAACGTCTTCAAGGTCTCGAGTAGGATAAACTCTACGTGGGGCGGAAACCTAGCAGACATGGTCAGGTCTACAAAGATAATTGAGATCATGAAGAAGTACAAGCTTGTGAGAAATGCAGAAAAGATGGGCTCAATCATCGTCGAATTCCTGAATGAGATGCACGACAAGTATCCAAAACTCGTGGTCAACCCAAGAGGAAAAGGAACGCTCGACGCTCTTGACTTCAAGACAACCAAGGCAAGAGACGAATTCTTTGACCGCCTCTACTCGAAGGGAGTAGTGGTTCTGAAAGCCTCTGAGAGAACCATTAGACTGAGGCCTCCACTCATTGTGAGCGAGGACGATATAAGCCAATTCTCAGAAAAAGTGAAGCTAGTACTCGGGGAGATGTCCTGAAGAACCTGACAAATATTTTATTTATTCTTTATATTCAACTGACCAATGGACTTTAGGGTAACCAAGGAGAAACAGGACGACGAAAAGGAACAGGAAAGGGTAGTCAGTGCGGAGATATACTTCGAAAGGGGTTCCAGGTACCTCGCGTTAAAGAAATACAAGGAAGCGATCGAGAACTTTCAGAAAGCCCTAGAACTGGACAAAGGCGATTTCGAAACGCGGTTCAACCTAGCCGTGACTTACTTTCATTCTGGAAAATATGACAAGGCACTGGAAGTGTTTGATGAGCTCGTAAAGGAAGGAAGGGGAGATCAGGATCTCTTTTTCAACATAGGTAGCATCTATCTCGAGAGAGGAGACTACAGGAAGGCAGTAGAAAACCTTGAGAAGTGCATTCAGCTGGACGAACTGTACCTCGACGGTTTCGTCAACCTGGGGAATGCGCACTTCTATCTTCAGGAATATGACGATGCAATCAAGAATTACGATATGTCGATAAAACTCAACCCACAGAATGCGGATTACTTTGTCAACAGGGGCCTTGCATACATGGGTAAGGGAGATAACGCTACTGCTGCAGCCGACCTGGAAAAAGCTCTTTCGTTGGATCCTTCTAACAACAAAGCGAAATTAAATTTGCAGAAGATAGAGTCAGAGAGCTAGGCCTTCACTGCGCTGACAATCTTTTCAAGAATTTCGGGATCGTTTTCCGCAATAGTTCCTGTTACGACTGCTGCGGCACCAGCGTCAATCATTTTCCTTGCCGTTTCTGGATCCCTGATACCTCCTCCGACAATGACAGGTATCGTCATCTCCTTGCAGACAGATTTTACTACTGCGGGATCTATGCTCTGAGGCGCGCCAGATCCTGCTTCCATATAGATTGCGTGGAACCCGATAAGTTCGGCCGCAGTTGCATAATCAAGAGCAGCAGATACATCTTGTCTCCCGATCAATCTTGCACCTCCGACTCTGCCCACCGTCATTCCAGGTTCAAACACCAGGTAAGCAACCGAAATGACTTCCATTCTTGTACTCTTCAAAAGTCTTGCAGACTTGACTTGGTAACCCATGACATACTTGAGATCATTGGAGTTGAGCAGGCTGAGGTAGAAGATTGCGTCCGCTCTTGGTGAAAAACCATCGGGGCTTGAAGGGAAGAGGATCACCGGTTTTTTCGTGGACTTCTTTATGGCTACGATTAGGTCATCCACGGATTTCTGGTCAGTCCCAGTTGAACCTCCGACCATGATTGCGTCGCTTCCAGACCTGTTGACAATATGCAGTACATTTTCGACGTTGCCTGGGCCATTTTTCTCAGGGTCCAACAGAGTCAGGTGTCTTATCCGTCCATATTTTATGTTCTCGAGAATCATACAGCACTACCAACAAGGAAAGCTATCAGTCCAACTACCATTCCGATCTTGATGAGATTCTGCCCTTTGGTCTGGTCATTGAAGAAAAAGAAAACCGAAGCCAGGAATATCATATCAGATAATGCAACAGTGAACGCGTAAAACCCGTTCCACTTGAAGAAGATGTAAGGGATAGGCGTGAGTGAGACAGCAACAACTATCAGTACAGCGGCTGCAACAAGGCTCAGGCCTTTGCCTATTTTCTTCGGAAGGGTAGTCCTGTTGATGTCACCAGATACATCCTCCACGTCTTTAACGATCTCCCTGGCAAGATTAGCAAGGAATGCCATAATTGAAAGGATGATCACGACATAAGTCAGCCTGATGGAAAGACTGCCGTAGATGAAAACAAGACCCACAAGAGAAGATATTATCACATTCCCCACGAGGCCCCACGCCTTTGTCTTCCACTCGTACGTCACCAGGAGGAAAACGGCTACAGCCGCTATCAGGAATTGCAATATGTTGAGTGTGAAAATGGAAAGTATCAGTCCTCCTGCAAATAAAACGATCGCAAGGTATTTCGCTGATCTCCTAGAAACCTGGCCAGAAGGAATGGGTCTGTTTGGGTGATTTATCTCATCAGTTTCTACATCAAAGTAGTCGTTCAGGATATTTCCTCCCAAGAGAATTAGGAATACTACTGCCATAGCAAGGTACAGCTTTGGATGCAAAAGCCCCCTAATGCTCTCCACTGCAATGACACCACCTATGACGGTCCCGAAGGAGGCCATCACAGCATTTATAGGTCTCATCAAGGCGAGATATCCTTTCATGCCTAAAACCGAAGGTTCATCTATTAAATAAGGCCTTTTAAATATAGTATTTTTATAGAGATTCTAAAATTTTTAAATACTCTTCTCGTCCAGCGTCAGATTTTATCCCCTTCTCATTGAAGTTGGTGCTTCCAGCTTTGTATCCCTGATTGTGAAGGGCGTCCAATATTTTGTGTTTCTTTATCTCCCTCTTTCCATTCGAGTTTTCATAGAAGAGAAACATCAAGTCCTCGTTCTCAAAGTTGCTAAAGATTCTTCTGGAATTTTCAGCAAAAGGAAAGCTCTCCATTTCCTTTAGGAGTGCAAGATTGTACATTTTTCCAGAATACAGCGGTCCAACCGTCTTTCCTTTTACATCGAATAATTTGAATTTCTTGATAGACTCATCAGCGACCTTGTTGCCTTTCTTGAATCTTACAAAGACTCTTATGAAGTGACCTTCCCTGAGGACCAAAAGTGGTTCCCCTGCCCTTCCAAGAGAGGCACCCCTTTCCATAACATATTTCAGGAAAATTCTCGTTGATATCTCCCTTGCGAATGTTCCGTTCATTGACATTGAACCGTATATCCTGAGTCCCTTGACGGTGGATTTTCCTTCCAGGTTGGCTGTATCCGTCATCGTGACTCCTATTATGCCATTATTCTTCAGGTTCATTATCGCTGCTTCGACTAATCCTGACGGGGTCCCATAGGGATCAACATCGATGTAGTCCCACTTTCCTGACGAGACCGCTGCGAAATAATCACCTCTCATAGTTTCAATATCCAGTGAGTTCAGACTGGCATTCTTTTTCTGAATCTCGACATTCCTGCTATCTATGTCGTTGAGAACTACCTTCCAGGAAGTCTCCTTTGCTATTCTCATTCCTCTGATACCGGTACCCGCCATGGAGTCAAGTGCATTACCAGGTTCAAGTGATCTCAATAGAGCCACGGACAGATCCCTGGAAACTTCCATTGACCTGTTGTAGAAACCCGGAGAAATTTTTCCCGGCCCTTTTTCAAAAGATGATATTGTTTCTATCTGTACTGCTCCTTCCCTGATGATCAAACTTCCTCTCCCTTGAGAAGCTGTGCAATCTTATATGGGAGCAGTGTCCTATTTATCTGTGTCACTTCCAGGCTCCTGACGTCGTCCCTTTTCTTCACTTCTTGGAGCAGCGGGTTCCTCCCCTTCTTGTGCAACGTGAGTATCATCATCTTGTCCAGCTCAAGCACTTCTTTCACGATCTCCGTATAAGGCTTGCTCTCCTGCTCTATCTTTCCAACTTCATCTATGACGATAACGTCCGCGTTGTCCTTCGACCATTCTATCGCTGGTACGGCCACTTGGTCAAACGCTTTCAGGTCAACTCCAAACTTCCCTATCCTAATTCTCGAATTGATGCTCTTGTGCGCGAATATTATCGAGGTCTTGCTGTGCCAGTCCAGCACTTTGAGGCCAACTGACTCTTTTCCGTCCATTACCTTTTCAGTGAGTATCCCCCCAACAACATTCCCTTCCTTCTCGAGAATGTCAATCGTCTTCATGAGTGTTTGAGTCTTTCCCACACCCGGCAAACCAGCAAGGGATATCTTTACCTTCATTCTTCCAACACCTTGAATCTCATCAAAGGATAGCCCATAGAAGGAACCCATGCCATCTTGCCCTCCACCAGTGCCTTTCCGTATTTGATTCGTAAACGAACATCCATCATATCGCCCAGGAGCGTTTTGTACTTGTAGATCGCTTTTGATTTCCCTACCTTTCTCCTATCGATGTTAACCTGTACTCTTGTTACAAAGGGTTGAGCTGCGACTGCCTTCTCTATCGCACGTTCGAGGAACTCAACGTTGTTGTCATTGATTGGAATTCCGGTATATTGATGATAAATTGAGCCTAGCTTGACTCCAGTCTCAAAAATTGCCCTTTCTTTATCGCTACATGAAAAATAGTTACTTGCCGGATCAGCCACTTTAGATAATAACAGCATCGATAATAAAACTTATTTTAGTATTTCAAAAACCGCATTTAGGGCAGAAAGATGGAGCATCATCCCGTATTTCAGTGCTTCTTCGTTTATGTCGAAAAGGTCCGAATGTTTTGAAACTTCTTTTCCTCTGATTTTCCCGGTTCCGAGGAACGCGAACGCGCAAGGAGCTTTCTCACAGTAATATGCAAAATCTTCCCCACCCATGGTGGGCTGCGCCATGACTGGTTTGACGTACTCTGTTGCCACTGCATCGATCTGTCTTGCAAATTTCTCGTCATTGATAAGGGGAGGAAGTTCTCGATTGTAAGTTACCTCAACGTGCTCTCCTTTCAACTTATTGAGCTCACTTTCTATGATCTGAGAATCTTCCTTTCTGTACGTTCTTACCGTTCCCCCTATTGTGACCTCTGCGGGTATTATATTGTTTGCAGTGCCCCCGTTAATTCTTCCTATGCTGAGCACAGCAGATTCCAACGGGTTTATTCTTCTCGCAGGCACAGTCAGGAGGTATTGAATGATCCTGGAAGATTCCAGTACGGTATCGTAAGCCAGGTGAGGATAACCTCCATGTCCACCAGCGCCCTTGACCTTGATCTCAAACTCATCCACTGCAGCCATAGCCTTTCCCCTGCAGATCGAATATTCGCCAACATTCAGCGCCGGCCACGAATGGAGTCCAAAAGTGTGACCTATGCCTTCCATCGCTCCTCCATCGATCATAATTGCAGCCCCTCTACCTATCTCTTCTCCCGGCTGGAAAATAAATCTGACGGGTTTCAGGCTCATTCTCTTGCAATAGATCATTACTCCCATCAGAACGGAAGTGTGAAGGTCGTGTCCGCAGGCGTGCATCCTCCCTTTCACCTTGGAAGAAAATGACAGCCCTGTTGATTCCACAATTGGGAGGGAATCCATGTCGGCCCTCAAGGTTACTGTCGGTGATTTTCCCGAATCGATTATGAGACCGTTTCCCACTTCCTTTATAGAATAACCCAGGTCATTTGCAAGCTTCTTAACGTAGTTTTTGGTCTCCAAGGTGTCCATCCCTAGTTCAGGATTCTCGTGGATGTGTCTCCTGTATTCCACCATAAGTGGGTATATCTTTTCGACTTCGGATAGATCAATCAATTAGTCGCCCCCCCTCAACCTGAATCCCGTTGAAGAATTCATAGTCCAGGGTGACACCTATTCCAGTTCCCTTGTATGGTGAAATTCTTCCATCTCTCATTTCGAAAGTCTCATTGGTTATGTCCCTCTTGAAATACCTGAAATTGGGAGAAGTATCGCCAGGCATATTCACCATCGTGTTAGAGGCGAGAGAAACGTTGAACGACCTTCCTATGCCAGTTTCCAGCATCCCGCCAATCCATACTTTTATGTCGTTCTCTTTTGCCTTTTCCATGATGTCGAGAGAATTCTGCAGGCCTCCGACTCTTCCGGGTTTGATGTTTATCACGTCGACTGCTTCCCTTTCTATTGCATTGGTTGCAGACTCCACAGACTCTATGCTCTCATCGAGGCATATAGGTGTTTTGATCTCCTTCCTGAGGAGAGCGTGGCCATTTATGTCTTCGAGGGGAAGCGGTTGTTCAAGGTAGACTAAATTGAATTGGTCCAGTTTTTTCAGTAGCCTGAAATCATCCCTCGTAAAACCTTGATTTGCATCTGCACTGATAGGAATGTCCTCAAATTTGTCTCTGATTGCTTTCAGAAGGGCAAGGTTGAATCCCTTCTCAATTTTGACTTTGATCCTTCTATAACCAAGTTTCACGGATTGCTCGATCGTCTTCAGTTCATCCTCAATCGTAGACATACCGATGGAAACCCCAACGTCTGCGTATCCCTTGCTCTTCCCTAGGAACTTGTGTAGAGGCTTCCCTTCCCGCTTTGAGTTGATATCCCATAGCAGCATTTCAAGGGCTCCTTTGGCCATGTTGTGTCCCCTGTAAGCGGCTGCCTTCTCGTTGAATTTGTACGGTTCAAGTTCAGGCGAAAATATCCCCTTGAGATGACTGTTTATTATGTGAATGACAGTGAAATTGTCTTCGTAGCCGTACAGAGGGGCCTCCTCCGTAACGGCCTCCGCAAATGCACGAGTCTCTCCCTCTTGATAAGTCAGAATTATCGCATCTCTTGTAAGTTGGGTCCCAAAGCTTGTCTTGAAAGGTTTTACAAGCGGATTAGAAATCTTGCTGTACGAAAGCATCTAGGCTAAATTACTTTCAATGACAAATAATTTTGTCGATTTAGAATATCCAAATTGCACCTGTTACCTGAGAGATCCTCTAAGAGCACTTACGACAGAGCTTATGTCTTCAGTGGAGGTGAGATCCATGAAGACCTCCTCCAGGTTCCTCTCCTTCAGAAGGTCAACAGTCTTGCCCTCCGCAACTATTTTTCCAGTCTTCATGATGGCAATCTTTTCGCACACATTTTCAGCAATTTCAAGAATGTGAGTGGAGAATACCACAGTCATCCCGTCTTGAGTCAGGCTTCTGAGCAGGTCCCTGAAAATCTTTGCGGACTGCGGATCTAATCCATTGATGCTCTCATCAAGTATCAAAATCTTTGGTGCATGGATCAGGGACGCAATAATAGAGACTTTCTGTTTCGTGCCAAAAGAAAGGCTACCAATGAATTGGTCGCTGTACTCTTCCATGCCAAATGCCTTGGTCAGGTCGTTGGCCCTCCTCTCTGCTACCTCCCTCGGTATCTCTCTGATTGAACCAATAAAGCCGAAATATTCGTAAGGGGTGAGGCTCTCGTAGAGGAAGGGAGTCTCTGGCACATATCCAACTATTTTCCTAACTTCTATCTGGTTGACTTTTGCGTCTATTCCATTGATGATAACAGAACCTCTTTCGAATTGGGAAATGCCTGCAAGTATTTTCAGCAGGGTGGTCTTTCCCGACCCATTCGGTCCAAGGATCCCAAATATCTCTCCGTCCTGAATCTCGATAGAGAAATTGGAGAGAACTTCCTTCTCCCCATAGAACTTGCTGAGAGACCGAACCTTGATGGACACAAGAAGAAAAGACCAATTTGATTAATTATCTTTTGCAAGTTTGACTTTGTCAGTCATTAGTCGATCTACACCTATTCTATAGAAATTCGCGGATGTGCTGCGTATCAAACCCGCAGAAACCCTTGAAGGAGAAGACGTGCATCTAGAATGTGAGAGTAGGAGCCCACTTAATCAAAATTAAATATCAAAATCGGTTATAAGCGGGAATGGTTTCGACTAAGTTCAAAGCAGTATTGCCCTCTCCCACCGTTTCTCTGAACAACAAATTCGCTGAACTGAAGGAGAGAGGAGAAAAAGCTATTTCGTTTGGCGTTGGAGAACCCGATGCCACGACGCCAGAAGTCGTTATAGACTACGCAGCCCAAAAGGCAAGAGAGGGAAAGACCCACTACACCTCATCTCTCGGTATCAAGGAACTCAGGGAAAAGATAGCCCAGAAGTATAGTTCCATGACTGGCAAGGGCGTCGTTCCGAAAAACGTGATAGTTACGATTGTCAAGTTCGCACTCAATATGGCGGTTCAGTCCGTGATAGATCCCGGAGACAACGTTCTCATCCAGGACCCGAGCTTCGTCTCTTATCCCGAAATCATAAAGATAGCAGGAGGGGTGCCCCGGTACTTTCCGTCCAACGAGGACGGGAGCCCAGATATTGATGCGCTCAACGCGATGATAGATGATAGGACAAAGTTGATACTAATAAACTCTCCTTCAAATCCCCATGGGTGGGTCGCTTCTCAACACGACATGAAGGGAATAGTTGATGCTGCAATCGACCACAAACTATACGTCGCTTCCGACGAGATATATGAGAGCATCATTTACGAGGGAAAGCACATCTCGCCCCTATCGTTCCCCGGGATGGAAGACAGGACATTTGTGATCAACGGTTTCTCCAAGAGTCACGCAATGACCGGATGGAGGATTGGTTACCTTATTCCTCCTCCAGAATTCACAAACTACATAGATTCGTATCAACAACAAACAATCACGTGTGCACCTTCTGTTTCTCAGTATGCCGCTTTGAAGACTTTTGATGATCCAAATTTTCCATTGAATCTGAGAAACACATTCAAGAGGAGGAGAGATATCCTTAACTCCATCCTGTCAAAAAGTGACAAGATTGAGTTCCAAAAACCGGCTGGAACATTTTATGCATTTCCAAAACTGAGAAACGGGATGACTGGAGAAGAGTTCTCGGAAAAACTTCTGATGAAGGAGAAGGTCCTGGTAACGCCTGGATCTGGCTTCGGCCCATCTGGAAAAAATAAGGTCAGGATCTCTTTTGCCCTTTCGGATAAAGATCTAGAAGAGGGAGCAAAAAGAATAGTCGAATTCCTGGCTTGATTTCAGCTTCTGGGCCAGGGATTAGTATAGATTCGCAGAATAAAAGGGAAGCAGTGTAAGAGTTCTCACTTTCTCTTCTTTCTGTAAGCTGTATACTTCATCTGGTCGAATTCCAGGACGTGCCTGATCTTCTTCGAAATGAGATACTTGCTCATATCTTCTGAAACGTCTCTAACATAAGTCTCCGGCAGCGGTGCCAGTATGGTAATCTCTTTCCTGTCTAATGGAAAAATCATCCTCAATTTTCCCTCCCTTGTGTAGCCCTCAGGTTTTCTGTTGTTCTTGATGTCCTGCATATTAAGCATAATGATCACATCCCTGTGATCTGGCTCATCTTCCATTTCGTTCGTTTCCCTGAAAAAAAGTTCCATCAGACCGTGGAAGCTTTTCTCTAACTGTTTCCATTCAAAAGTCTGAGGGAAAATTATGTGTCCGCTCCAGTTCTTCATGGAGAACCTACTTTGTCCTCGATCTCTTCTTGACTGTCATCGGTATTGCGCCGTTCTCGAATTCAACTAAAGCTATCCTCAAAGGGTCCATGACATTCTTGGGGATCTCTATGATAATGGGTGCCCCCATCGATATTTGGAGGGCCCTAGCACCAACTATTCTAGCCTTCTCGTATTTAGAGTACTTTCTTTTAGACATTAAACCACCTGTAGAATACTTGATAATACTTGAAGCTGTCACAAATCTCCTCTTCTTCAGTTATAGCCTCATCCCTATTAAGTTTATTATTCGGTCTAAGAAATGTTTGTCGTTGTTCGAGAATGGGTCGACAGAATCGCTGTCAATATCGATTTCTCCCGTTACCTTTGCATTCCTAAAGATAGGTGCCACCAGCTCTGACTTTGTTTCCGGGAAGCAAGCAATGTATCTAGAATCTTTTGAGACGTCAGGTACGACGACAGTCAGCTCCTCTTTAGCCGCGAGTCCACAAATCCCGTCTCCTACCTTTATCTTGGTGTGTTCTGTTTCCCTAGGGCCCGAGTAAGTTAGAAGCACGAGATTCTCTCCCTCAATCATATAAATTCCAACCCAGTTGTAGTGTGGAACCCTTTTGTTTAGAAATTTCACAACAAAAGCTGCCAGATCCCCTGTCTGAGTACTCAATTCCTTCTCAAATTCGTTAAACAGCGAATCAAAATCTACATTTCTCACTTTCCTTGATTGACATTTGTTATTTATATTTGAGAGAAACGTTACGTTGACAGACCGTTGAGTCACTAAAGTATTTATGTTAGCCATTTTTCAATGGATGATGCTGTACCTAGTTTCCGTCGATAAACTCAAAGGAGAAGGAAAGGAGTTCGCAATTACGAAAGAAGAGTTCTCTACGATCTATCTTGATATTCTACAAAACGGAAAATCTAACTTCGATGGACAGGATGTCTCGCTCTCTCCCAGATTCAAGAAGAAAGGAATAGACTATTCTGTATTACGTGACAGCCTAGAACTTCTGAACAGGAAATTGTTGTCGTCGAAACTGACGGAAGATCAGCTAATAGAAAAGATAATCACCACCCTCGATGAGATGGAGAAGTTTGAAAACTTTCTCGCTCAAAAAGTGGAGGAAACATCTACTTTTATGAAGTACGCGACATCCGTAAATAGCGGTTTTTCCGAACAGATTTCAAAAATGCTGACTGAGATCCGAGGATTTGTAAAGGAGTTGGAACACTCACTGGATGAATACGTCGATAGGAGCGCTCCCAATCTGAAGAAGATTGTTGGGTACAAGGTAGCTGCAAGATTGCTGAAGTCGTTTGGCGGAATCAGGAATCTGGCCCTTAGTTCTGCAAGTACAGTGCAGATAATAGGTGCTGAAAAGGCTTTTTTCAGGTTCAGAAAGGGAAGGGGAACGCCGCCAAAGCACGGGATAATATACGAAATTCCAGACATCTACAAGGCATCAAGTAACAATGCAGGCAAGATTTCCAGAGCCTATTCAAATGCAATAGTGAAAGCCGCCAGGGCGGACCTAGTGGGAATAGTATCTGAATCTGACGTAAAACTGAAGAAGAGGGTCGAGGAGATAAAGAGATCAAACAGGAAGCAGGGTGTATGAAGTCACCGTGAAATGGAGGAATGCAACCGCTCCCCATTCGTCAGCAACTATAACTGTGTACTGGCCGGCTGGGAAATACACGAAGTGATATGAACCGTTGAGAGAGTTTGATGGAGCCCAGTATCCTGAAAACGTGACTGTATTGGATAGCGTGATTGGTATTAGTAAGTTGCTAGATGAATTCAGCGAACTGCCGCTTTGGGAAAGGATGTATCCATTGCTGCTCAGGCCCAATATTTTGTAACTGCTTACCACGTAGATAAGTGGGCACATGTACACCCCAGGCTGCCACATATTTAGGGGTTTTGCAGTTACGATGGAGTCACTTGAAACATTGCCCGGAACTACAGCAAAACCATAAGGTATATCTAAACTACAGGGAGAGATAGTCAGTCGAATCTTCTCCCCTCCAATGGTGGGCCACAAATCACTTACGTTGAAGATCGACGTGGGTCCGTTGTTGTATATTCCCAATCGCAAAGTGATGTTCTGCCCCGATATTATGCTCTGGCTATCCTCTGATGCAATTAGTGTCAACTGTTTCTTGCTATTGCCATACAGTGAGAAAGGTCCCCAGAAATAGAGGGATACCACAGCTATGACTATTAAGACCGCAACGACTGCTGAAACTATGGTAACTTTCTTTCTTGTGGATATCTTCAATTAGTCTCTCCTCTTTAGGAAATAACTGTTAATTCACTATATACGATTTTCCCAGAACTAGATAATATCTGAAATTAACGAAAGGAGCAAATGTTACGGTATTTATGGATGGAGATAAAGATCAATCTTTGGAGGGAAAACTAAGAAAAATAAAAGAAAAAATTCTACTTCTTCTTTCTGTTTCTGCTAATGGCGTAACCTGAGATGCCACCTATCAGCACGACTGCTACCACAACGATGCCAATCATGTAGGTTGTGGACAACCCCTGATTTGAAGTAGAAACAAGGGCAAGATCGTTCGCCGACGTTACTTCTGCGTCACCGTTCGTCGTCATGACAGCGTTAGGATCAATTCTTAGCTTCAGGGTATAGACGGATCCGTTATCGTTAATCGTTGAGTTTACCGTGTAGTTTGTAGTGGCGTTATAGTAGAAAGTGGTAGTGTTGGCACTGCTATCGTAAACTCTGACCCAGCTCGTCAAGGGTTTGCTGAATACATGGAAGTTTACTGTATTGTACGATGCGATATCGCCATTGAATCCTGATTGCTCGAATAACCCGCTTAGGTCTAGCGAACCGGAGTTTCCACTTCCAAGTCCCAGACTGAGATCGCCAAGCTCGTTGACGTCAATATTGCTGGTGATACTTGCATTCACCGTTAAGTTCAGGAATGGCACTTTCACCGCTAATTTTCCATGGAACGTGCTTTCCAGCTTCCCCTGAACACCGAATGCTCTCCACGACATGTCTAAGACTGTAGAGTTCCCCCCTGTCTTTTTAGTAACGTTTGTAACAGTCAGGTGAAGTGTCATGTTTCTGTAGACAGTAAGGTTTGTCTGGTTAGCGAAGGCGTGCACGTGATATGCAATCGTCGCATTTATGACATGAATCACAGTCCTATTTGTGCTGGAAGTCCCAGTAGCATTTACGCCACCAGCTGAAGTGTTACCGCTGACCTCTACCTGGTTCATGTCCTGCTGTATTTCCTGCCTGGTCGTTGCATTCACATAGGAAGTTGCGTTGAGCCACATCACTGTGCCGTTGAGCTGATTCGAAGCATTGCTTCCTGTGGGGTAGGTGTAATAGAGCACATAATTGCTGGTTGTGTTCACATTTGCAACATTTGTCTGTGTGTCTATAGTCGCATGCATTGTTGTGGCAGAGCTTAGAGGCACAGCCATCATGGCGAGGACTATAGCCAGCATCAGTACTATCAAAGACCTCATATTTTTTTAATTTACACTTATTTTAACTAACTATTGGTACAACTTTCGAAAATTAATACAATATTCGAATAAAATGCTGATAACGTTTCTCATCACCTCATATATAAGTCATTAAGGCCAGACTTTTCTGGCATAAACGCAGTTAATGGAAATAATATTCCTTCCTGATAAATTAATGTAGTCATTTTCCATATTCATACGCGATATTATGGAACCAGTTTTACAGGTCGCCCTGGACTTTGAGAATCTCCACAGAGCGCTTCAGGTGGCAAAGGAGGCAGTTGAAGGAGGCGCAGACTGGATTGAGGCAGGCACTCCCTTGATAAAGAGCGAAGGTATGAATGCTATAAGGGAAATAAAGAGGAATTTCCCGAATAAGATAGTTGTTGCCGACATGAAGACGGCGGATGTGGGAGGGTTTGAGACGGAACTCGCTGCCAAGAGCGGGGCGCAGATCGTCACCATCCTCGGAATAAGCGACGATCCCACAATAACGGAGGCTGTGAAGGCGGGTAAGAAGTACGGTGCTGAAATAATGATTGACCTCCTCCAGGTGGAGAACGTAGAGGAGAGGGTGAAACAGCTGGAAAAACTTGGTGTCAAGTACTTCTGCGAGCATGTTGGAATAGACATGCAGATGATCGGGAAGAACCCGCTAAAAGTTCTTGAGAGGGTAGTATCTGCAACCAAGATTCCTATTGCGGTTGCGGGGGGATTGAACAAGCAATCCATCCCAGATGTGATCAAGAGAGGTGCCTCGATCATAATTGTAGGCGGAGCTATTACCAAGGCACCGAACGTAACTGAAGAGACGGCAGCAATAAAAAAGGTCATTGCGACTGGCGTTGCGGAATACGGAGACATGTACAGGAAGTATTCAAAGGACGAGATAGTAGAGGCACTCTCCAAGGTGTCTTCCTCCAACGTTTCGGACGCAATGCACAGGGGAGGGGCTATTCACGGAATAGTATCGAGGAGTCCGCAAGGAACGAGAATTGTTGGCAGAGCTTTGACCGTGAAGACTGTCAACGGAGACTGGGCGAAACCAGTTGAGGCGATCGACCACGCGAAGGAGGGTGATATCATCGTGATAGATGCAGATGGGGGAGAGGACGCTGTTTGGGGAGAACTTGCATCCTGGAGCTGCGTCACCAAGAAGATAAAGGGCGTGGTTATCTGGGGGGCAATCAGGGATATGGACAGCATAATGAAGATTCCATTTCCAGCTTTTTCAAAGTACGTTTCATCCAATGCTGGGGATCCAAAGGGGTTTGGAGAGATAGGAAGCGAAATAGAGATAGCTGGAAGAAAGATCAGAACTGGAGACTACATCATTGCAGATTATTCCGGTGTAGTGGTGATACCCGAAGAAGAAGCACAGGAGATCGCTAATAGGGCCATAGACGTTGCGGAGAGGGAGAACAGGTTGAGAGAAGAAATAAAGAGGGGGAGTACCCTTTCGTCAGTCCAGAAGCTGGAGAAGTGGGAGAAAGTTGGATGAACGACGGCGCCGTAGTATTGTTCTTGTAGAGCCCTTCGTAGTAAGTCAGGTTGTAGCCTCTGTTGCCAAGATACGTCCAGTTCACTTCGAACAGATAACTCGTGCTGTTCGCATTGGTGGAGCTGTTTTCATACACCAGATCGAATGGCTTCGTGAAAAATTTGGTGAAAGCGGATCCGTTGACCATTATCGGCGCTTGGTTCGGATTCAGGGAGCTATTGAAACCCCATACGCCATACCTCAGCATGTAGCTGTTGAGGAAGACGTACCCTACCGGGGGATAAGTCCCATTTTGACCCGTGAGGTCGTTTATAGCACCTTGCCAGCTGGTTGAATTCCATATTGACGAAAGATTGTTGAACGGTGAATTGAATCCGTAAGAATAGAGCAGAATCCCTATCTGGTGGTCAGTTGCAACGGATAAATTTTTGTTACCGATCTGAGCCAGAAAGGAAATGGTTGAATTGTCTTGGATCGTAATCGCTTCGGTGTGGGAGGGGACGAAATCTGAGACCATCGGGTAGCTCGCAACACCCATCAGAAGGACGAGGGAAACGGCAGCGATCACAATGATGTTCTCCACAGGCCGCCTCACGGAATAGGTCACGTGTCTTGCGCTGGCCGAAATAATGTGCCGGGGTACCGTAACCATTGTCACTCCCGCAGCAGTATTTATGGCTATGGGAGCGGTGATTGGCGGGGTCGTGCCATACACCTGCTTTATCTTCACTCCTTTCCCCTTCTTGTGGGAGCTGAAATATTGGTACCACTTGACAAGAACATAGGCGGCAACGATGCAGAACGGTTCAGAAAGATATTCGAGGCTCCTCGCCGGGATCAGCACGGTATTTTTCGAAACGAAGCTGTAGAACAGGGAAAGGATTATTGCGAATGTCCAGCCAAAAACCTCTGCGATGTTGTTCTCTATAAGGAAGTACTTCATTCCCACCACAGATACAGAGATGAAAATTATGAAAGGTAGTGATAGTACCAAAGCACCATACGAAATGTAACTTGGAACAAATCCAGTCAAGCTTAGTACCACAAACATTGCTATGAGTATGAATGCAGAAAGAATCACAAGCAACAGGTCTCTCTTGGGTTCAATCTGCAACTTCAGTTTTTCTATTATCTTAACGACAACCTCCTTTATTTTTGTGGAGTTCGAATTCTTGAGTACAAGATACATAGCCAGGATCATAACATAGAATACAGCGATCACCGCACCATATCCCAATCCATAGGCAGCCTTGGAAAAGAATGAGACCATGTTCGGAACTCTGATGAGCAGGTATGCCATCATCAGTGTCCCGGAAAGCTCAATGATTAACAGGTCTGAAAATAGATTTTGTCTCCACTTTGTGCCGAGCAGATTAACTGCAAACACCATTCCCACCAGTGAGATAAGGAAAAAGTAAGTCGAAAGTTGGTGAGAGAGCACAAGGAGGACGATCGAAATACCCATCGGTATCGCATAATTGCGATTCTTATGGTACGCAAGGAAGAAGTAAATTGAAAGGAGGAGGAAGAAGTGCCCGGTTGTAAGATAATTGGGCTGGGAGGTCTGGTAAAGCTGGATTGGACTGACAACAAGTAGGAAACCCGCAACAGCCGATATGTTTCTGTCAAACCCTACCTGCCTCGAAATAAGATATATCAGGAACGGTGTCAACCCGCCCAAGAAAGGGATGGAGTAATCTAGAGCTACTGAAACAGGAACGCCGGTGATATAATGGACGGTGTCTACAATCAAGAAAGTAACGGGGAAATACTGGTAGCCATCAGTCCCCCAAGGAGAATTGGGCGGATAGGCGAGCGCCTTGTTGCTAAGGAACGCCTGGCTGAGGTAGTAATAGATGCCGTAGTCATTGCCCCACGCATAATTCAGCACGTTGGGGAATATCCTTATGGCTACCCCCGCAATGATTATCCCAGATATAATTGCGATCTCTCTTTTCCCCAACTTCATGCACTTCCTTGAAAACTATTGAAAATTTAACCTTATTGTGGGTAGGTCGAATTGAATGATTCTTCATTTTTAAATACGGGATAATACTCCCTAAACAACAATGAATAGCTTCCTTAAAGTGGCTTTTCTGGGTGATGGGGGGCATCGTGCGTGAAGATAGGTTTTGTATCGAAACCTGAGTGCCCTAGATGTCAAGAACTCATCAAGTTCCTTGCCAATTTCCTCAAAGAAAGGGGACACGATTATGTGCTGGAATCTGGGACAGCCAAGGAGATGAAGATGGATGGGGAGCGGGTGGAGAAGATCCACGCAGACGCTCTGGTAACGGTCGGAGGCGATGGGGCAGCCCTTTGGACGCTGCAGAAAACAAAACTTCCATTACTCCCTATAAACGTGAGCAGCCTCGCATTCCTTTCTGAGGTCGATTCATCGAACGCCCTCGGGTGCATAAACAGGCTCCTCAATGGTGATTACAAGGTAGAGGAGAGAGCAAGAATAAAGACCACGGTCAACTCAAAGAGACTTCCGGATTCCTTGAACGAGGCGGTCCTGAAAACAATGATTATGTCCAAGATCAGGTGGTTCGGGATATACCTAGACGATGATTTCATCCACAATACAAGGGCAGATGGAATAATCATAGCGACCCCGACTGGGTCAACCTCTTATTCCCTGAGTGTAGGTGGCCCGATTCTCGACCCCAAGGTGAAGGGTTTCATCATATCCTACATGGCACCATTCAGTCTCAGTGCCAGGAGCATGGTGGTCCCATCCCAGTCCACAATAAGGGTGGTCACGCTCGATAAGGGCAAGAGCATAATGCTCACTCTAGACGGACAGGACGGCTTGGAGGTGGGCTTCCACGATGAGATATCTTTCACAGAGAGCGAACACCCAGCAAGATTCATCAGGTTCAATTCAGACTTTTACAAGAATACCAGGGAGAAAATGGTATGAAGATAAGGAGGGGGGTCATCGAGCTCGTTATGGAGACCAGCAAGGACTCTCTTCCGAACGAGTTCGCAGCCTTCCTCAAGGCCAAGAAGGAAGTGATATACGAAATAGCGCTCGTTCCCGGTACAATTTCTGGAGAAAGGAGCGCAATAATGCAGTTATGGAACAGACCGATAGATCTGGGGTATGTCGGCACGATTCATTCTCATCCCTCAGGTGTGATTTATCCGAGTGACGACGACAAGAGTTTGTACTCAAAATTCGGGAATATTCATATCATAGTTGGTTATCCGTTCAACCTGTACTCCTGGCGGCCGTTCAACAACGAGGGAATAGAGATAAATCTGGAAATGATACAATGATAAGAATCACTGATGGGAGGTACATAAGAAACATATACGGAGTACCGGTCGTAGCAGACATATTCAGGGCAACTTCAAACATCGTTACCATGGTTATGAAAGGAGTAAAGGAGATAATTCCCGTCAACGATGTCAATACAGCACTCTCGTTGAAGAAAGAAGGGTACGTCTTGTTCGGTGAAAACAACCTGAATCCGATAGAGGGATTTCAGTATGGCAACTCGCCGACGCAGACAATGAAGCTAGATCTTGATGGAGTGAAGGCCGTTCTGATGACGACTAATGGGTCGGGGATTATTTTAAAGGCGGGTGAAGGAACACTCGTTGGTTCATTCCTAAATATAGGTGCGCTTTCAAGGTATCTCAGAAACAAAGAAGTTCATATCTTTCCCGCAAATCTGAAAAACGGAGTCTCTACAGAGGACAACGAATTTGCATATGCTCTAACCAAGAAGGTGATGGAACCAGGTTCCAATATCGATGTCAATATTGCAAGGTCTAGAAACGGAAATGGGGCCACACTCCTCAAGGAACATAAGTTCGAGGAGGACCTCGACTTCTGCCTTCAGCAGGATATCACAGATGCGATTCCGATCTTCAAAGGTGGCAAGATAGTCAAGTTGGAGTGATCACTTCGATTTTTCCTTGAGAAAAATAAACAGTCCTATCCCAACGACTATTGATGCAATGAGGAAGTCTGCGTAATATCCAATACCTGTGACAATAATGCCGGTCAGCGCCGAACCCAGGACAGCGCCAAAGCTCTGAACCGCATTATAGGTTCCGCTTACCCTTCCCCTCTCCTCAGGTTTTGATAGGTTCGAGACGAGTGTACCTGTCCCCACAGAGATAAATGACCACAGGGATCCCAGAACTGAGTAGACCAGAAGCAATCCGACAAATAGAAATGGTCTATGGGTCTGCAACAGTGCCACAAGCGCTATTGTGAATGGAAAAATTAATATCCTTGTCATCACGGCGAACGTGGTGACCCTTCTGTTTCCGTATTTCAGGGCAATCTGACCAGAAAATCCGTAAGTTATTGCACCAAAAATATAGTTTCCAAGGAAAATGATGAAAAATATGGACGCAGAAATAGCCAGCGTCCTTAGCATTATCGGAAATGCAACAAAGAACAACTGGAAGCCCGTCATCATGATCATGAAGCCGATTATTATGAACTTCAGGTCGCTGTCTAGGTCTTTAAAATGGAAGTTGAAATGAATGATCTGGGATGGAAGGTACCTCACTCTCTGAATTACGCTGAAAGTGCGGAGGGGAACCTCATCCCTGTTAATTTTGACCGTGCTCTCCGGTATGTAGCGGTAACCCAGGATTGCCGAGATCGAATAGAAAATTACGGCAAAAAGGTATAGATATCTGAGCAACGAAACCTTTGGAAAGAACGCAGTGAACACAGAAGCAAAAACGACTCCAGCTATGTTTCCGTAACTGTTGTACTGTGAGAACTTGGAGATCTTCATTGCCCAGTCCCTCCGCTCAGTAAGTTCCATTATGAGGATTGACGAGACCGGAGTGGCTGCACTACCAAAGAAACCAGACAGGAAGGAGATCGAAATGAAGTACGTAGTGTTGAAAGATACAGCTAAGAGGATGGACGTTACCGCGAGTGAGACAAATCCTATTATGACGAACATTCGCCTCTTTCCGAGTCTATCGGAAAGATTTCCCCAAACCATTAGTCCCAGTACTGAGGCGATCGAAGAGACAATAACGTAAATTGAATAATCGATGATCCCCCCAGCCAGAAGCTCGGTAATGAAGAGTGGCGCTAATGGGCTCGTAATGCCCGCTGAAGTGTTCATTGGGAAATAAGACAGAAACCATCTGTCTTTCCCCGATGGGGTACTCATTCAATAGGTATGCATTGCGATTATTTCTATGTGACATCCTCCCCTTGCTAAAGCAAGGGGCTTCCCGTTTCAACGACCAGATTTGCTCTTGCGGGTATTGATCCGATCTCCACGGGCGTAATTTCGGGAGTGCCCCTCCCTACATTCATGGGTTCTTCCAGTTTCTCCATGCCTTTTCTCTTCATGTTTATTGCTGCATTGAGATCCCTGTCTATAGTGAGACCGCATGCATTGCAGTGGTATATGCGATCTGAAAGTTTCAGATCATGCATGATGTTTCCGCATCCTGAGCATTGTTGGGATGTGTATCTGGGGTCAACAAGTACAACAACAACACCGGCACTTTCAGCCTTGTACGTTGTAAACTTGACGATCCTGTTCCATGATGCATCAGCTATGCTCTTTGCTAGATGGTGATTCTTGACCATTGCCTCTATGTTCAAGTCTTCGAAGACGATGAGATCATGATCTCCTAACAGGCTATTGGAGAGCTTGTGCGAGAAATCATCCCTCTGCCTTTCTATCTTCCGGTGAACCTTTGCCACCTTTGTTTTTGCTTTTTCCCTCTTTCCCGATCCCTTCTTCTTTGTCGATAGATTCCTCTGTGCCCTCTTCAGTTTCCTCTCCGATTTTATGAGGAAATGAGGAGGCTCTATCTGTGATCCGTCACTGGTGGTGATGATCGACTTCAGCCCCATATCTATGCCAACAGGTTTGACGGGTTGAAATTGTGAATCCTGCATGGTTTCGGCTTCTTCTGATTTATCCGGTATACTATCTGTCTCAACAGTCAATGTAATGAACCAGTCTCCAACCTTATCACGTTTTATTGAGAGCGTTTTGATCTCTCCAATTATGGGTCTGTGCATGAACATCCTGATTTCCCCGATCTTTGACAGCCATACATGACCGTTGTCCGTTATTTTGAAACCTGACTGCGTGTAGGTTATCGAATTGTATCTTTCTCTTGATTTGAATCTTGGGAATCCTGCTTTTGCCCTTTCTCCATTCTTCTTCTCTCCCATTCTTCTGAAGAAGTTGGCATATGCTCTATCCATTCTCCTTGCAATGTCCTGGAGAACCTGAGAGTGGATGCTGAGGTATTCCGGGAATGCATTCTTTATTTCAGGTATCTCGTCCTGCTGTGAGTTGTAGTTTATCTTCCTTCCCAATTTATAAGCATATATCCTCTGCTGGAGCATTGCGTTGTACAGTTCACGGCACAGATTGATGGTGGATTCGAGCATACTGATCTGTCTATTGGAAGGATATATCCTGAACCTATAGGTCCTCATTGCGTTTTATCTCCTGCGAATCCACATATTTCTTCAAAACATCAAGGGTAACCTGCCCGGAGGTTGCAAGAAAGTATGAGGGTGACCAGAACTTTCCCTCCCAGAGTTCTTTCTTCACCTTAGGGAAGTTACGCTGTATTTCCCTTGATGTTATCGTCTTGACAGCGTTGATGAACTGCGGTATGTTGAGACGTGGTGAAGCTTTGAAAAGCATGTGGAAGTGATCCTTGTCGCATTCTATCTCAAGTACATCAACATTGAATGTTTCAGCTATTTCCCTTGTCTTTGTCTTGAGAAGATCCACAATGGCATCATTGACAAATACCTTCTTCCTGTATTTCACGACCTGGATGAAGTGGTAGTATAATGAATATACAGAGTGTGCCCCCTTATCCAGGTCATATACCATAGGTTATGTATATAATAATCAACTATAACCCTTTTTGTTCGTTTTCATCCCCTATCTTGCGAAAGGGGAATTCCCGCCCACAAATGTTAAAGATAAATTTTAAGACCGCCTACAGATGTTAGGATTATCAGTTCTTGGAGCAAGATATCATGAAAGGAGCTTTCTGAAAACCATATTCCCAAACCAAAGTATATTACGCTTGGATCCAATTTTAGGCACAATGTCTCAATATTTACGCCATCCGTTCTTCACGCTCGAAATACAAGCGGATCAAAAATTACCCTAACATCCCTTTTCCCAATCAAACTTAAGACCTGTATTCATACCATTCTTCATATAAAAACTGGTGATCCTGTTTGCACAAGAAATTGCCTTCTTCATTTCTTTCCCGCGGTAGAGAGACGAATAGAAAGCGGCCCTGAACATATCGCCAGCACCCAGTGAGGATCCCTTCTTTACGATCTCTGTGGGAATAAGCTCGTTGCTAAAAATGGCACCCCGTTCCCCGAGGGTCACAATAGTCTTGTTTCCATCAATTCTCGTTAGGGATGAAAGATAGTTGAATTCAGACTCATTCAGTATTACTAGATCAGCCATCCTCAATGCTTCGATTAGCTTGTTCTGATTCCATCTATACTTTATCTCTTGGCCAGGGTCGAGAACCTTTATGCTCCTGGTACTCCGCAAAAGCTTGAGAATCCAGTCAGGATTAGAAGTTGCGAAGTGACAATACTCACTTTCAATCTCGTAATCGTCCCCCGGGTATTTCATTGGACCTTGGTACATATAAGCTATCTGTGTGACCTTTGCGTCAGCTATGTAACAGATCGGGCCCTCCTCATTGCTCTTCTCAAGGGTCAACGAGATATTTTCTCTGTTCAAAAGGTGCAACAATTCTTCTGGAAAATTCTTGGAAATACGTGATATGAGATTGACTGGAGTGCCTAGTTCGGCTGCAAATCTCGCAATGTTGGCCCCTGTCCCCCCAAGTCTCTTTTCTATTCCCCTGATCTCCTCGCTTCCGAAAGATGGAATTTGCTTGATATCAAGAATTATGTCCACGTTAATGTGTCCAACAACGGTTAGGAACGACATTAGTAGGGTTTACCACCCGCGGCCCTGAATCTTTTCAGTAGCGTCCATCTTCTCTACGTCCCTTCCCTTCATTCCAGGAAGACCCTTGCTCACTTCTACCATTACGGAAGGATCGTCCCACGCTGCAGTTGCCTGAACCATTGCTGATGCCATTTTGTCAGGATTTGAACTCTTGAAAATACCGCTACCTACGAACACTCCATCTACTCCGTGCTCCATCATCAGGACAGCATCTGCGGGGGATGCTACTCCGCCAGCAGCGAAATTGACCACAGGTAGCCTCTTTGCCTTTTTGACTTCCATAAGTACCTCATGGATTCCGGACTTTATCTCGCCATATGTGTAATTTCCGAAGATTATATCC
This sequence comes from Thermoplasmatales archaeon, assembly GCA_026127935.1. GTDB lineage: Archaea > Thermoplasmatota > Thermoplasmata > Thermoplasmatales. Next base: position 35,397 of record JAJSLL010000005.1, read on the forward strand.
TTGTCGGATATCATTTCCCTTCCGTACAACGTTCCTCTAACTTCTTTGGTGAGTTTCTCATAGCTCTTCGAGACGTTGAGCGCCATTTCCCACAGTTCATTCTCGTCGGCCAAAACGACCTCTTGGATTCCCTGATTAACCTGCCTAACGTGCCTTACAGCCTCGATTATGTCTCCCGTTCCGGCCTCTCCCTTCGTCCTTATCATTGCCGCTCCCTCCCAGATTCTCCTCACTGCCTCTCCCAAGTTCCTTGCTCCACAAACGAATGGGATGGAGATTTCTTTCTTGTTTACGTGGAAGAATGGATCAGCTGGCGTCAGGACTTCCGATTCATCTATCATGTCAATTCCGAGCTCCTCCAGTGCCTTGGCCTCTGCGAGGTGACCTATTCTGACTTTTGCCATGACTGGAATTGTCACGGCTTCAACTATCTCTACGATCTTGAGTGGATCTGCCATTCTGGCGACCCCTCCCTCTGCACGTATGTCCGCTGGTACTCTTTCAAGTGCCATAACAGAGATGGCGCCCGCACTTTCTGCTATCTTTGCTTGATCTGCATTTGTAACGTCCATGATGACCCCTCCTTTTGTCATTTTGGCAAATCCCTTCTTTAATAGATCTGTTCCATACTTTACCTTAATATCAGTTGCCATACAAGATATATCACAATCTTCAAAATATACATTTCCAATTTTATTGACTCCAATTCAATAGTCTAAATGACTTGTTTTCTTTAGATCCCATTAAATAACAAACCTTTCAAATTATTGGGAAAAATTTAATTTCCCCCTAACATAATGAATTATGAAATTGATACGCAAGGGGAAGGTTAAGGAAGTTTATGACATTGGTGAAAATCTTTTGTTCGTTTTCACTGATCAGATATCAGTTTTTGACAAAGTAATTCCTTCACTGGTTCCGGACAAAGGAGAATCATTGGCTAGAACTTCGGAATACTGGTTCGATCAGGCAACCAAATTGGGGATATCTAATCATCTTCTCGAATTTAAGAACAAGAGAGAGATGATAGTGAAGAAGTTCGAAATAATAGAAGGACGTGCTTCCCTGGACAAAAGAAATTATCTTGTACCCCTAGAATTCATAATGCGCTATTATGTTGCGGGGTCACTGCTAGATCGGATCGAAAAGGGAAAGACAAAATTCCAGGATCTAGGGTTCAAGAACCCTCCTAAGCACGGGGACAAGATACCCGAACCACTCTTTGAAATGACAACCAAATTCGAAAAAACAGACAGGCTTTTGGATTTAGCGGAGGCGAAGCAGATTGGCGGGCTGAGTGATGATGACGTCAATAACATCAGAGAAACGATCTCGAAGATGGACAGTAAGATCAACACCGAGGCACATTCGCGCGGACTGATTCACGCAGACGGTAAGAAGGAATTCGCACTTGACAGTGAAAGAGCCCCTGTGCTAGTTGATACTTTTGGAACTGCCGATGAGGACAGATTCTGGGAAAAAGAAGACTACGAGAGAGATCGCACTCTAGTTGAGAGAAGCAAGGAATTCGTGAGGCAGTATTACAGGAGAATAGGATATTATCAAAACCTTGTCGACGCGCGAAGCAAGGGTGCAGTGGAGCCAGCCATTCCGCCCCTCCCTAACGATATTCTGTCCGATACGTCTTCCCTTTATAGGAAACTATACGAGAGAATCACTGGGCAAGTTTGGTGATTCAAATTGAACAAACATTCGCAGCGCGTGTAAATGGTCAAAGTCTTTGGAAGTCGTTAGAAATGAGCCTTTTACCATATTCAATTTTGGACAAATTTTCAGGAACCTCAACATGACCGATTTACAATGCTGATTTACGGACCGAGGCTCTCTGGATCAGTGGAGCGAGCCTAAATGGCTTATCTCCATTAAAGATATATTGAAAGAATTTCTTTCCCCGTAAAGCGGAGGTTGCCGAGCTAGGTCAAAGGTGCCAGATTGAGGGTCTGGCTCCGTAGGGATCCGAGGGTTCAAATCCCTCCCTCCGCATCAAGACTAAGGCCGACATAGCAAGACAGAAAGTCATATTGTATTTGGAAGAACATCACCTTCCCGCCCGCGTCTTGCGGAATAAGCACTCCTGCCGGTTAAAGAGGCTCGGTCTCAAACATTGCAGACCTAGCTGGAGTACGGTGCAATTCTCGAAGAGGAGTCTCTCCTTCCGACTCTTGTAACTTTGAAAGAACAAGTGTAGTTATCTCTCGTTAGACGAAATGCAATCTTCTTGCAAAATGGTAATAATGGTGCTTCTTGCTAGTAGTGGAAATCATATCCAAAAAGACCGAGAAAAGTGAAGTGATGGGGAAGAAGATTTCCTAAATATATTGGAGTGAAGTGATTCGAAAATCACTAAAAGCTGGAATAGGAGAGGAGGAGGCAAGATTGAGAATGTCAAATATAAACAAGCTCAGGAAGCGAAGGATACGCCAAAAGTGAGAAAAGTTTCCAAATGTTCGGATTCTATGGAGGAAATCCTCTGACCATTATCTATCTTCATAAGTTATTGGATTCTTTGTAATGGCGATTCATTTCGCCTATCAATCGTTACATAATTGAGGGTTTAGGAATCTGGAATTGAATAAGCAGCAGACGCTACTTACTTGTCTTTAGACTTACTATTCGGCTTCCTCTTAAGACTATTCTTAATACCCCTCACCGAAGACCCCACCACAATGAGATCCTTCTTAATTGCTTGCGTAACACTTCTCTTCTTGGAAGACTGACTCTTCTTCAATTCTTTAGCTAGTGCCTTTTGCAGAGCCTCTTTTCTGACCCTCTTTGCATACTTTATCTCCTTCCTCTTCTCCTCCTTCTTCAACTCTCTCTTCCAGTCATTCATAGTTGTTTACACTCCTCCACGAATAGAGAACCCTGTTCACAATCTGTACAACTGGCAGAAGGCGGAATCGTTGAATTCTCTTTTTCATATGTAAAGCACCAACGAAACGACTTCATATAAGTATTGCGAATGATACTGCCTCAGATATCAACTTTAGCAGGTTTGCCATGGAAATATATGATCTCGATTATCCCTACTGTTAGAACTAGGTTTTTTCCGACTCATAGCTACTGATTTAATAGATACGTTCATCAACCCGTGTTAGGCTACAGTTCCTGGCATTTTGCGATCTGATGAAACCTATTGAAGGTAAAGTTGCTGTGAAAATTTCCTGACACGATGGATCTGCGTTTATAATCCGAACAGTCTAATTCTTCATATCCGAATATTCCACAAAAAATACTTATCAAATATTCAAGTGGCGTGACTGTGAAAAATAAAGGATTAGTCAGTCAGATTTGGTGGATAGTTCTGACGGGACTTGTGTTAATTGCCCTAGTCTTCTTCTTTACGAAGATCAAATCCATCATACCCATAGGTTACTTACAGTATGACAACGTAATCCAGGCTACCCTCTTCGGAATAATTCTGTACATGGTGCTTAGACTGATTCTAAAGGCACTGGAAAGAACTCTAGAAAGAAGAATTCAGAAGAAGTACGCAAAACCCCTAATCTTTCTCCTGTCGATTGCTGGTTATTTCATTATATTTTTGGTCATTCTTGACCTGCTTGGTGTGAACCTGAGTTCTATTATACTAGGCGGCGCATTTGTTGGTGCAATAATAGGGCTTGCCGCACAACAGATTCTCTCGAATTTCTTCAGTGGGATCCTCCTAATATGGTCGAGACCGTTCGTCCCAGGCGATTATATCGAATTCAATTCGTGGCAATTTTCTTACATGCTGCCATCCTATCCTCCAAAGTACCTGTCAAGGGACGAGTTCAGATGGAAAATAAAAGGAAGGGTGGAGGACATATCCATGAACTTCACGACGATCGTTGAGGACGATGGAACCGTTTTAAAGATGCCAAATAGCATAGTAATCCAAGGCGCGACTGCAGTAAATCCGGTTAGAAACAGAATCCAGATCCGGACGGAAATTCTGAAGAATGTGGACTATGCAAAATTTAAGAGGGATGTGGAATCCATAGTTTCGATTTCTAAAGAAATAATAAGTTACCAAAGCTACGTCGAGGAAATCGGCAGGGAGACTTACCTGGTTGTAATAACTCTTACCATAGGGAGTGAAGCCTCTGAAGGAATTAGGGGAAAATTCTTAGAAAACCTGCTAGCAGCGGGAAAGTGAATTTCCCATTTTGGAGTCACAATTGAAGAAATAAATGACAAGATTACACTTCCAAGGCCAACTATGGGGTCGTTTCCGTCCTGTAGCATTCTTTTTGTTTGAAGAAACCTTTTTTTTTCAGAGCCCATTCACCCGGTCTTCTGTTCACTTTTTGCTTTATCGGACTCAGTTTCCTTTATGGGCATGTCAACTGTTCTACCATCAAGAACGTAGAATTCCATTCTCTCAACCAGACCATCAGAAAATTTTTCTGGTTCGGTAGCTCTGTACCCAAATAATTTCATCGCAAGTATACGGTTGGTAGTAAAGAGTTCATAATATTTGAACCGAAGGGATGCAACCTGTCTGTTTAAGGACCACAGCTTCACCATTGTATCGTGCTCGGTCATCTTTCTACTTCCTTCAACTTTTCAATAAACAGTTCGTAGTCCTCTCCGGCAACCTTTATTCTTTCCTTAAGCAAGGCCAATTGTTTTTCGTTCTCCCGCAGCTCTTTCTGAAGGTCATCCATGAAATCCACTCCTTTAGAAGGAATCATCACTCCTGAGAGGGTTTGGCTTTAGTAGCGCGGGAGGATTCCATTTCCTAAGTCTCAATTCCTATTACCTATTTATTCTCTTCTTCGACCAGGCTCGTTCACAGGTCCCAATTATATAAGATTTCAATCTAGTAGAAGCGATCCCTACGTCTACTGGAAGGATTAACAGGGTTATTGCGGACATTTTGTAGCAATTCATAAAACCATTTCTGAGAACGAAAAATATGAAATGGAAAATAGTATTGCAAGGTAATAACAGAAGTAGTAGAAAGTATGAACAGAGGTATATCCAGACTAACGGTCAAATACCGTTTCAGAACTCTGGGGTTGTTGATCGTACTGCTTGCTTTTTCAGCATTCTTACAAATATCTAAGCAAGAAAGCCACTGAGCTTGCGATGTCGATGAATTACGAAATATATATTAAGCGATATGGGGTTGTTAAAGGTAGGGAAGGGCATTCCCGAATTAACGCCTGTAGAAATCGATACCTCCGTAACCGACCTGCCCATAGTCATGGGGCAACTCATGGGGTGGAATCGGGATCGAGTATGGTCTGTGAAGCAGGAACCTCCAGTCGCTTGCGATGGAGAGGATGCCAGTTGTAGAATATCTTGTGACGGGAGAGAATACGCCCTTTTTCCTCGCACTTTCAATTGTGTTCTTTCTCCTCGCCCTAATATTGTTTGTGGGCTTCAGTCAGACCATTGTGACTAGGATAGAGAAGAAGTATTTTCATTCAGAAAATCTCATTGGTCACTCCGGAAAAATCCTGAAGGGAGCGAAGGCTGGTGAAAGGGGAACCGTAAACGTTCTGAACGAAGATTGGAGCTTTGTATGCGATTCCGATACGAATGTTGATGATACGGTGACAGTTCGAAACATCACGGACGACAAGGTAACTCTTCAGGTTGAGAGATAGTTAGGGCAGAATGTATCCAGTCGCATCCCGCAGGACGGTTTTTTGCGGATATTTCTGAGACCATCCGACCCTCCTTAACCAGCGTATTGGCATTTCTCTTCACGACGATGTATGAGAAGATCCAAGATAACAATAAGATTAGCATCTGTCATAGGGGAATCGGGATAGGTAAATTCCTGGAAAGTGAAATTTGCAAGGAGCAATCCAAAATTTTATATCTAAATTGAAGTAAGACAAAAGAGGTCAAAAGTATGGAAGAAGAGAAAAAGAAAGGCGTGGTCGAAAAGTCAGGAGAAGAGTTAGGGAAGGTAGCTAACAAAGGCGTAGGCGTAGTGAAGGGGTTCGGCAAAGGTCTAGTAAAAGGATTTAAGAATAAGGACGAGAAATCAGAAGAAGAGAAAAAAGAATAGATCCCTTATCTGATACTCTCGCTCGAGTATGGAAGGGTAAATTCAACAATCCATCCTCTCAGCATGCCCGTGCAGGCATAGTTGTACATATAAACGCGGTAAGGAATCTGTTTAGTCCATTCTATTATGGTCATAAAGATGGAAAATAGGAATATCAGTTTTTATCCTAGAAGCCATTAAAATTTCCCAAATTTTGTTTGACAAAATGTAATAGATAAAGTTATAACAATATTAACTCTAAAGGATTTGATGAAAAATTCTGTTCTGGAAAATACAGAAGTATTCTCCATCTCGGAGTTAAACAAAATCGAACTAATTGAAAACAAAGAACTTCTGGAATTCATCACCCATTACGTAGATCTAATGAAGCCGTCATCGGTGTACTTTGTAACTGATTCAAAAGAAGACTATGAACTCATAAAAAAGAGGTCACTGGATAATGGAGAGGAGAGACAGTTGAAATCAGCCAACCACACCTATCACTTTGACAATTATTATGACCAGGCAAGAGATAAGGAGAATACAAAAGTTCTAACGGTAGGGGGGGAAAAGCTACCTTTCGTAAACACCATGGAGAGAGACTCCGGAATCTCCGAAATAGAGAACCTCATGAAAGGTATAATGAAAGGAAGAACAATGCTTGTTGGTTTCTTTTCTTTAGGGCCCAAGGATTCCACTCTATCAAGGAAAGCGGTTCAGATTACCGACTCATATTATGTGATGCACAGCGATATGATGCTTTACAGGACGGATTACGAATATTTTGCTAAAAATCCCGGTACAGATTTCCTAAAATTTGTGCACAGCCAGGGAGAAGTTGACTCAAGAAAGACTACGAAGAACATCAAGAGCAGAAGGGTCTTTTTCGATCTTGAAGGCGAAAGGAGTCTTTCGATAAATACTCAGTACGCAGGGAATACGGTTGGACTCAAGAAGCTTGCATTTAGAATAACTATAAGCAAGGCCCTTAGAGAAGGCTGGTTGGCGGAGCACATGTTCCTAATGGGAGTCAACGGCAAAGAGAGTAGAGTGACTTATTTCACTGGTGCTTTCCCATCGGCTTGTGGCAAAACTTCCACTTGTATGGTCCCGTCTGAGAGGATAGTGGGAGACGACCTCGTTTTCATAAGGATCAAGGAAGGAATTGCCAGAGGGATAAATGTTGAGAGTGGTGTTTTCGGAATCATTGATGGAGTGAACAGAGAGGATGATAGAACCATTTGGGAAGTTCTTCACAGTAATGATGAGGTGATATTCTCAAATGTTCTGGTAAATGACGGAGTACCATATTGGAATGGAATGGGTGTCGCAATACCAGATAATGGAGAAAATCATAGCGGATCGTGGAAAAAGGGGAACAAAGACTCGGAAAGCAAAGAAATACCAGCATCGCACAAGAATGCGAGATTTACTGTCAAGCTTAGCTCTTTTAAAGGATTGGACAAGGGAGCCCTTGAAAGCAAAGAAGGTGTGCCTGTTGAAGGTATGATTTTCGGTGGAAGAGATAGCGATACGTGGCCACCGGTTTGCGAAGCTTTATCGTGGGATCACGGAGTGGTGAACAAGGGAGCCAGCATCGAGTCAGAATCAACTGCTGCTTCAATCGGGAAGGTTGGTGTCAGAACTTTCAACGCAATGTCAATTATGGAATTTCTATCAGTCGATCTTGGAAAGTACTTGCAGAATTATATCGAGTTTGGTTCCAAGCTAGTTAAGAAACCATTGATCTTTGCAGTGAATTATTTCCTCAAGGAAAAAGATACTTTTCTCAACGACAAGGTGGACAAGGCGGTTTGGCTGAAGTGGATGGAGAAGAGGATCCACGGAGAAGTTGAGGCGTTATCTACTCCCATTGGATTCATACCAAAGTACGAAGATTTGAAACCACTATTCCAAGGTATTTTGAACAAAAATTACAGTAAAGAGCAGTACGAAAATCAGTTCAGAATACGGGTGGCGAAATTGATAGAAAAGGACATGAGGATCAGGGAGGTCTATTCCGGTATAAAGACCACCCCGCCGCAGGTGTTCAAAGAGCTCGATGATGAAATGACACGTCTGAATAAGGCCAAGCTACAATATGGTGAAGAACTATCGCCATTCAAGCTATAAACAACTGAAAACGAAGACCTCCTCTCAAAGAGATTTGAAGTTATTCTATATTTTATTCAATAGTGAAGAGAAGACTAACACACTCATTTGCAGCCGAAACTATTTTCAAAATCGAACTACTATGGCAAAAGAGGTGCTAGGTCAATGGAACGAAACAGATTCATTTTCAAAGAAGTTTCGGGAAACCCTACAGAGATAGGAAAGGAAGTAGGTAAGAATTTCAGCAAGGAAATCAAAAGAACATTGGAAAGCTTTAACTTCATTTTCACGCACGATTTTTCAAAGAGCTGGCAATGGCTGAAAGAGTTCTCAAAGGATAACTTCCTCCACGTGATTGATGAGCGAATAAGGCAGGAAATGGAGGGAATTGTAGATGGATACAACTCAGTGTCGAATACTGAGATAAATTTTGAAGATATATTGGCGTTAAATGTGTCGTTCGACGCAGATAGTTTCTTGGCAATGTATAATGCAAGAAACAACGGATCCTGTACTTCGTTTGTGGCCACTGGAGACAATACCGTTAACAGAGACGTCATACTTGCTCACACCACTTGGTGGAGGTATTTTACCGGTGTCAATTTTAATCTGATGCTGAAAGTTGTCCCAGAGGAGGGATACTCTTTCGTAATGCAGACAGCACCCGGTCTGGTATTTAGTGGAACTGACTTCTATTACAACAAGAAGGGGATAATGGCCAGTGAGACGACATTGGACGGCATAAACACTTACAGTCTGAAAGGTACTCCAATCTTCCAAAGATTGAGATTGGCTATCCAATATGCAGATTCAATTGATTCTTTTTCGAAACACATTATTGATGGTAACACCGGAGGATACGCCAACGACTATATCCTGGGAGACGGCAAGAGCAAAGAGATAGGGTTATTGGAAATTGCCACTTTTAATTACGTTCTCATAAAGAAGAATAATGGTTTCATTCCTTCTAGTAACTTTGTGCAATTTCCCGAGGTCAGGAAGGAATCCAATATAGTATATGATCAAACGATAAACTCAGACAACAGCAGGTTGTACAGACTGAACGATCTCATGAAAGACAAAGGCCTTAGTGTTGACAGTTACAAGGAAATACTTGCTGACCACTTCGATTACGACTCCAAGAAGAATAGGCCGGGCAAGAACTCAATCTGCGGACATAGGGAGATAGAGCCCAATCTAGATGTGTTTGATAAGAAAGGTCCTTTTTTTCCGTTTGGAGCAATCGACGGGAAGATAGTCTCCGGAGATGGTGCCTTGAAAGGAGAATCTTATGTCAAGTGGGGTAAGCCCTGTTCAGATGAATTTGACAGCAATAAATTTCTAGCAAATCATCCCGAGTACATATGGACCAAGGACTTCCTCGAAGATGTTCAATCAGGAGAATGGCAGTTCCTGGAGCACGGCTGGCAATAACAGAAGAGAGTTTTAAATATTTCAAGTTCAAACTTTTACCACAGTACCTTGGATTCTTCCTCTTTCGATCTCCTCGATATTTACTCCCTTGGGGAAGAATTTTGACTCCTTTATGCTGCTTGATATGACTCCACTCCAATTGCTTTCACTCAAAAGAAACAGTTTTTCGTATTCCGTATAGTCCTTTCCTGGAGCTACATCTGAATGGTATATCACGTGCGTGGCATTTGTTTCCCTTTCTGTGGCAACGACATAGATGTTGGCCCCTCCTTTTATGTATCCGTTCTCTTTTGATATATCAAGGGCCGCTCTGACCCTATCTTCTATAGATCCATTCTGGGTCATCACTAGCTTCAAGAATGTTTCAGTATCGTTCATATTCTTAACTGACTCCAGACCCAGAGTCTTGTTCATCCCAAACTTGTCAAACCATCCATTATGGGATATGTAAACATCGTATCTTTCGTCCTGCAAATGAAATGGATGCGCATTTAATACACCCATCCCTTCGCTTGGAGCAGCCAATCGAACGTGAATGATCGCAACTCCGTTCTCGACTTTTGGGGTTGGCACCCGAAGGGTTAAAGGAGTTCCATAACGTTTCAGTTCTAAACCTTCTTTATACAAGTTCAGAAGACCCCATCCATCTCTGTGAGAAACTGGTTTTTTCTTGGCAAGGGGATCGTCTTCAGCGACATCAGCCAGAGATCTGAAAATAGATTCAAACTCAGGGGTGAATTCTCCCCAAAGTAACACCATCCTACACATAGAGTGGCATAGCAAGTTATGTAAATACCTTTCTTGCGTCACGGCTACCCAACTCGACAAAAAAGTCTACAAGGAATACCTAAAATAATAATAGTTAATCATTACCTTGTGAATTATCTAAATTTTTTCGAAGTAAATAACAATTCCTTGTACTTGGACAATAGGAGTTTGCCCGATCTAGCAAAGAAATATGGTACACCTATCATAGTCTATTCAAAAAGGAAAATAGTAGAAAATGTACAAAAGATATTGACTGCGTTTGGAGTCGACATCATTTCGATCCACTTTTCCGTAAAGTCGAATTACAATCCTGCAATTTTGAGGATTCTCAAGGAATTAGGAGTAGGTATAGATGCAGCTAATCTTAATGAGGTTGAACTTGCCATAAAGGTTGGCATCTCCCCAGAAAAAATAATAGCAACTCCAAATAATCTTTCTAAGAAAGAACTCGAGGCAATTTCGGAGAAAGGAGTGAAGATAAACTTTGATGACATCAATCAAATGAAACTTATCAAAGATCACCTACCAAAAGTCGTATCGTACAGAATAAATCCAGGAATAGGAAAAGGAGAATTTGAAGGAATAGTAACGGGGGGGAAAGGAAGCAAATTCGGAATGCCTGCAGATGCAGCCGTCAAAGCCTACAGAGCTGCAAAGGATAATGGATGCAAGGAATTTGGAATTCACATGATGACTGGGTCGAATGTTCTTGATCCATCATTTTTCAAGGAGTCTTCAAAGTTGTTCTTTTCAATAGCAGAAAGGATTTCAAAGGATGTAGGAATAGAATTTGAATTTCTGGATCTCGGTGGGAGCTTGGGAGTTCCATACCGTCAGAACGAAGAAGAACTCGATATAAAGGCTGTTGCAAAGAATATCCTTACCAATTTCAAGGAAAGTCAATCCAGGGGATTCTTTAAACAAAGCAGGCTGATAGTAGAACCAGGTCGTTTCATAATTGCAAATGCAGCTGTTCTCCTTTCAACAGTAACGAATATCAAAGAATATGACGAGATCATAGTGGGCACCGATGCAAGTATGAACTCCCTCATTCGGATACCTTTGTACGGAGCCGTACATCCGTTAATCGTCGCCAACAGGGCTACGGAAGAGTTGGTGATAACGGGAAAAGTAACTGGACAAGTTTGTGAGAATACTGACGTGATGTTCAAGTCAATCCAACTCCCAAGAGTAAATGTTGGAGACACTATTGCGATTTTGAACGCCGGGGCATATGTGACGTCTATGTCATCAAACTATAATTTGTTGAAACGACCAACTGAATTGTTGCTTGATGGTCAGAAGGAGGCAATAATAAAGAGAGAAGAAACGTTAGATGATATGCTTGTCACTTTCGTAATTCCACCTTGAGCGTCTCATCCATCCATTCACATCTTTAGTTACCCCGTCCATTTTTTCTATTTTTTTCGATCTTATGAATCATCTCCGTAAGAGTATCATCAAGCACATCGCGTGCATCTTTTCCCTTTTTCTCAGTGTTGTTCAACATTATGCTGAAAGTCACATTCAGTTTTTTTATGATCCCACTAAGGGTCGCTACACCCGTAAGAGAACCAGTCTTGGCTTTGATGCCATAATCACTGAACTCATCGAGTCTTTTCTTAAGCGTCCCGTAGCCGGGTGAAGCCATCTGTTCTATGAACTTTCCGTTTTCAATCGAGAGAGCTTTTCTGAGTAGATCGGAAATGAAGGAAGGAGTCAACTTGTTAAAGGAGGAGAGACCTGACCCATCAACTATCGTCAAATTCGGCTCCAACAGGTTCATCCTTTCCAATGACTTCCTCGTCACAGATGAACCACCCCTCCAACTTCCAAGTAGACCGACCTTGTAGTGGTGAACGAATTTGAATAAAACGTCCGCAGAAAAATTACAACTAATTGGTTCCAAATGTTCCAGTATGTCTCCGACCTTTTCTTTGTGTGTATAGATCAATTTTCCATCATTGGAGTCTGTGAAGTCGAACAGGGGGAATATGTCCCTTTCACCCTCCGAAACAAGTGTTCTGGAGAGGGTGTCATATGGACGAATGTCTGTTATCTTTCTTCCAGAGTGAGGTTCGACCTCGTTCTTGTAATTTTCAGTTTCACTTCTCGGTATGCAGTTTTCATTTAATGAGAAAGAGGTAATCCTAGACTGATAGCACTCTCTCTGATCCTCTGAGGGCCATCCAGGGGCATAATAGTCCTCGTCAAAACTCCTGTTGAACAGGACACGCTTAATCTTGTAGTCTTTCAGTCTCTCAATTATTCTCTCTATTTCTCCGATCCTAAGTAAAGGTGTGGGTCCGCCAGTTATTATCAAGTCATTTTCTGAAACTCTAAAATAAGTCTTTATCTCAAAATCGTCGCCAAGGATTACCGAGCTAACAAATCCAGTCACTATCTTCATGTTTGAAGCAGGTATCATAGCTCGGTGAGGTGATGCAGAGTACAGGAGGCTCCCTCTCTTGTCCTTGAATACGTACGAAAGTATTTCACTCATTTTAAAACCGATACGGTGGAGATTAATATCTCTTCTTGAGCAATGGCTTAGAATCCTTTTATCAGATTCACTCCGAGACCAGGTCCATCCTGGAGGTAGTTCTTTCCGTTCTTAAAGACGAGTCCACCGGTGACGATGTCCTCCTTGAGGCTCGAAAATCCATCCAGATCAGTGTACTTGACTGCAGGGTACGAAAGGCCGATGTGTAATCCAGCGGTGTTGGCAAGTCTAGTCTCTACCATACACCCAATCATAACCGGAATTCTGAAAGACTGACACGTCTTTATGATGGCAATTCCGTCAGTTATGCCCCCGGATTTCATGAGCTTCAAATTGATCATGTCAGCTGCTTCGTTCTGTATAACTCTGACTGCATCCTGTGGGGATTTGACTGCTTCGTCCGCCATCACGGGTATCGTCGTATGGTCCTTCACGAATCTGAGTGCCTTCACATCATCTGCCGGAACTGGTTGCTCTAGGAATTCGATATTGAATCTCGATATCTTTTCTGAGAGTGCAATCGCCTTCTTTGCAGTGTAAGATTGATTGAAGTCCACATACAACTGCTTGTCGTCGCCTATTGTCTTCCTCACTTTTTCCACTCTTGAATAATCTTTCTCGATTCCAGAACCAAGTTTGATCTTGAAAACTGTAACTCCCTCATTCAATAACTCAACTGCCTGTTTTGCTGCAATTTCAGGCTCCACAAGATCAACGGTGTAGCTTGTCTCAGCATCAGGTCTGTAGTTTCCCAGGATGGAGTGAATCGGTAGATTAGCTTTTTTACCAATGATGTCCCAGATAGCCATATCGACTGCAGCCCTGCTTGATTTAGAATCTCTGGCCAGTGAAATCATTTTTTCGTTAATTCTCTCAGGGCTGATGTCGAGGCCTATTAGTTTCTTTGAGAAAATGTTCAGTTCATTTTCGACTGAACCCATAGAATCACCCATTATGTGCGGAGTTGGTACAGCTTCGCCAATGCCTTCGTATCCATCCTTTGTCTTGACTCTTACGATATATCCTTCATAAACATCCGTACTTCCAATAGCAATGACGAAGGGTTTTTTCATTGCTATCTCGATCTTCTTGTATTCAATTGAGGAGATCATGCTCAGGAATGCTTTCCGGATAATTAAGTTCAGCATAGAGAATTTGATTTTACTATTAAATTAAATAACAGTACCGAATGTTTGATTATGAGGACAGGCTTGTTCTTGCAGACTGGTATATATGGGATGGACAGGGTCCGTTCGAGGAATATTATCAACAAGATCAAACCCGGCTCGATAATCTTGATGGGAAGAGACTTCACGGGATTAGATTCAATAAGAGAGCTAATCAAATGGATTTTTGAGATATATGACAAAGAATTAAAAATTGCGAGACCTTTGATCGCAATCGATCAAGAGGGTGGGAATGTTGTCAGAATTCGAGATCTGGATTATTTGCCAAGTAACTACGCTCTCGGAGTTTTGGGCAGTAAAGCTGTTTCCAGATACTCAGGCATGCTAACCGGTTACCAATTATATTCACTCGGGATTGAATGGAATCTCGCACCTGTTCTAGATACATTTTCTAATCACGACAATCCTATAGTGATGGAGAGATCATTCGGATCAGATCCTGATTTAGTTTCCGACTTAGGAGATAGCTACATAGAGGGAATTCAGTCTGCTGGTGTTTCAGCCACTGCGAAACACTTTCCAGGCCACGGATTTGTAAAAGAAGATTCACACCTTAAGCTGCCAGTAGACTCGAGAGATGAGGAGTCTGTCATGGAAAGCAGCAAACCATTTTCGAGAGCAATTCGTGCAGGAGTGAAGAGCATTATGGTGTCCCACGTTAAGTTTGATAAACTAGATTCAGATTTTCCTGCCTCACTTTCTAAAAACATAATCAGCCGTCTTAGAAACGACCTGAATTTTAAAAGTGTCATAATCACAGATTCATTGGATATGAAAGCAATAACGTCCAACTATTCCGCATCAGAGTTTACAAAACTGGCATATAGTGCAGGGGCAGACGTTCTCGAGTGCGTTGATCCAGAATTGGCCCTAGAAGTGTACGATTCCCTAGAAAGTGTTGCCAGGGGAGGCGCACAAGATAGGTCCAGAAGAATTGAAAATCTGAGGTCTCATGCTGTTGGAACTTTTAAACCTCCAAGTGAGATTATGAACTGGATCTCAGTCCAAGCTGTGAGATGGTTAAGAAAGAAGAATTTGAGGGCAGACAGAAGACTTGCAATAGTTCCACTGAGATCAAGCGGTGACGTTAAAGATTGGCCCTACAATATGTATAACAACATATGCAGTCACTTGACGAGCTTGGGAATTGAGTGTCACGTCAAGTATATCGATGACGAATGGAATTTTTCGAACGAAGAAATAATATTCTTTGGAAAGAACCTCCATCTAAATGGTAATTGGAAGAGAATTAACCAATTAGCAAAAAACAACAACTGCTGCTTTGTCTCCGTTGGCATTCCTAACGATAGGGAACTAATTGATACACAGGTGGGGTACATTGCCTCATATAGTGAAAAATATGAAAGTATCATTACTGCAGTCTACTCCATACTTGGTCTGTATGAGCCCCCCATGTGAATGGAAAGGTAAGAATGGTTAATCGCACATGATCATAACAGAAGATATTCCCTTCTGTCTTCAATGTTCAAATTAACGATGAATTTTGTCAGTTGATTCCTAAGGGAATTTATTTCGTCGTCTCCTATTTTGAAACCCAAAGAGATGGATCTCATAACTATGGAACCAATGATCGCTTCGTAGCCGTACAGTGGGACCTTATACTTCCTCTTGCCTATATTGTCATCTATTCTTTTCTTTATCAGGTTCCAGTACCATTCCCCTGCCCGCAATACACCCCCATATCCGCTAATCGCAATATCTTCTGGTTTACCCAGTCTTCTATATAGAGATATTGCTGCGTTGGCAGTTTCCGCAGATGCATCGTTCATTATTTCCTTAGCTACAACATCTCCTTCAGCAGCAAAGCCAGAAACAAACTTAGCGAGGAGGGCTATTCCCCTAATATCGAATTTGGACTTGTGTATTATATTTATTAAGTCTCTGTCTGCAGAAAGGCCATAATAATTCCTGACAAATTCTTTAAATTTAGGAGATCTCTCGTCCCTCCCGTCCATGGACTTGGTAGTTTCCCTGAGAGCCTTCATTCCTATGTTGAAAGCACTCCCTTCATCGTCAAGAAACCAACCCCACCCAGAGGACCTCTCCTTTTTGCCATTGTACATTCCGTATGCAACCATTCCAGTTCCAGGTGCCACTACGATCCCTTTACCTTCTGGAAATCTTGAATAAAATCCAGCTTCTCCGTCATTGTAATACGATATTTTTGAATTAGGTATGATCTTATTCAGAATTGTCATAATTTTGTCCGAGGACTTTTTGGAATCCTTCATCCCCGCCAAAGCAAATGTGTACTCATCTATCCTATTCACATGTGCATTCTCTTCTGCTTTTTTAATGGCGGTGAGCATATTGCGTTTGAATGTCGAAATGCCTACGTTCCTGAAATTGGTTGAACCGGATACTCCTACGCCTAGTATTGTTCTGTCCTCGTTATAAACTACCGCTATGGTTTTGGTTGCACCACCATCTACGGATAGAATTTCCACTTACCCACATAGGATGCTGATTCTAATCCTTTTAGAATGTTTAAAGCATTTCCGGTCATCTAATCGTTCTTCGATTCTCCAAAAGACTTTAGTGTCTTGAGTTTTTACCAAATAGTGCCAGTAAAGATTGGATTGGAAAACTTGGGAAGAGAAGTTATTAATGACCTCAAGAAAAAGAGAGTTGGACTTATTACAAATCGCACAGGAATCACTAGAGATTTTGAATACACTGCTGACTATTTTAGGAGGGCGCTCGGTATCAAGTTAGCCACTCTTTTCTCGCCAGAGCACGGATTCCACCTAAACGAACAAGCTGGAGAAGCAGTGGACTCCTATTACGATAAGAATCTTGGGATAGAGATACGCAGTATCTACAGGAGGGGGAAAGGAAGCTTGAAATACAAATCGCAGGACCTGGATGAGAAAATGAGGTCTTTTGACATCAAGGATGATGGAAAATTCATACCAGAGGAAATTGCGGATGAGCTGGATACGGTAGTGTTGGATATTCAGGATATCGGGACCAGGGTTTACACCCACATCTCTTCTATGGCTAATGCAATGTACACCTGCGCCAGAAAGGGGATAGAATTCCTCGTTCTGGATAGGCCAAATCCCATCAACGGTATAGATTTTGAAGGTCCAGTACTTGATTATCCCAAATACAGGTCATTCATCGGATCATACTCCATAACGATGAGACACGGAATGACGCTCGGAGAACTGGCAAGAATGTTCAATGAGGAGCTTTTTAGCGGCAACGTGAATTTGAAAGTATCACGACTAAGAGACTGGAGGAGTAGGATGTGGTTTGACCAGACTGGATGGCCATGGATATTACCTTCTCCAAATATGCCCTCGTTGGCTACTGCAACAGTTTATCCCGGACAGGTGATGTTTGAAGGAACAAATGTTTCTGAAGGAAGGGGTACGACAAGGCCATTTGAAATCATCGGAGCACCTTGGATAGACGGCTACAAATTTGCAAGAGATATCAACGCGCTGAAACTGGAGGGGGTAAAGGTAAACGAAATAAGATTCACCCCGACGTTCTCAAAGTATAGCACTGAACACTGCTATGGCATCGAAATACACGTGACCGATAGAACAAAGTTTAAGCCCTTCAGGTTCAGTTTGAAGCTTCTTGATTGGATCATAAGAAACGAAGGTGGAGAATTTGACTTTTATGAAAAATATTTTGACAGAGTAACCGGAAATTCCTACGTCAGGAGTAAACTGCTTAGTGGTGATCTTGACACCCTATGGGATAGACTTGCGGCCGATGAATCGGAATTCAAGAAAAGACGTGATGAATACTTGCTATACAGATAAAATTCTGGCAAAAAGTAATCGGGAAACATTCAAAAAGTAAGAGAGAAAAATAAAAAAAAGTTTAAACGATGACCGTCAGGTTTTGTTCTGAGGTTCTTCGGATGGCGGAGTGGTCTCTGCTTCCTTCTTTGCCTTTCCTCTCTTCGACATCACGAGCGCAACTGGGACAATTATGATGATCAGCACAACTACTGCAATCACGGCATATATCCAGGCTGCTATTGGTGTAGAAGTTGGAGTGGTGGTAGTTGTTGAAGGAACGGATATCCTCAACAAGTTGTATTGTCCATCAGGAGGCTCAGTTGCAACGAATCCGGTGACCTTCTGGCTATTGTAAGCATAGTAGTTTCCAACATCCCCTATCAGCACCATCGGTACCTGGGCGGCTATGATTCTTTGCGCAGCAAAGAGATTGTTCAACATTTGGGACGAGTTCGACACTTCTGTTGCTGTCTCATTGAGAATTGTGTTTACCGTTGAATTGCTCCAGTGTGAAATGTATCCATCCCAGAAGCTGCTGGGGGAGTACAAGTCTTGTAGAACGTACCACGGGTTAGAGTACGATGGTGTTGCGCCAAAGTAGCTCATGAAGCCTGTTGCCTTGGAGAGGTTGCTTTCGAACATATCAGTTGCCCAACTGCCGAAAGGTACTACAGACTCCGTCACTTCGAAACCTGCAAAACTCAGGTCGTTCGTAATAAGAGAAGCTGCGGTGGTCCAGTCAGAAATGGGAGGATCTGCTATGTGCAATTGAACCGTCGTGTTATTGTTCCCATAAGCCCAGAATCCACCTATCTTCACTAACCCTGCAGCCTCAAATTGTGCAGTTGCGTTTGTCAGGTTATAGTGGTAGTAGGGCAAGTTGGGTGCCCACCAAGACAGGTTGGTCCATGGCTCTCCTCCGAATGATCCATTTCCAGCTATTCCATCCTCTGCCTTCTGCAAAATTTCTGTCTTATTGATCGCTTCAGCCAATCCTATCCTGAAGTGTGTATTGTTGAACGGTGCTATCTGAGTGTTGAACCAGAGGTAGTATGACCATGGTTCCTTGTATATCACGTTAACGACATTCGGCGCATTCTTCAGTGCTGCATAGTCACTTATTGAAGGATATTCCGCGTAGATAGTTCCACTCTCGAAGGAAAGCGTCATTGCAGAAGTTGATTTGAATGGAGAGACAACCAAGTTCTCGACGTGGGGTGTTCCTTTCCAAAAGTGAGTGTTTGCAACGAAGTTCATTGCAGACTCGCTTGCAGATTGCAGTATGAAAGGCCCAGCCTGAAGCTGATGGGGGGTATTCAAATTGTTATATCCTCCGATTGCCGATAGATTTCCTCCAACAGCTGAGCTCCATGCGGCTGGAATAATGACCTGTGTTCCCAGGAAGGTGAGCATCATTACTGAAGAAGAGTTAAGATTGAACACCACTGTATCATTGTTCACTGCAACGACAGACTTTACGTAAGGGTCGACTCCGAATCCATCGAGCGTAGAGTTGGCTTTCAGAACATCAAAGGTGAATGCAACATCGTTTGCAGTTATAGGGCCCGCAACTGTTGTACCATTTTCCCAGGTTGCGTTTGTAGCCAGGTTAAAGGTGTACTGCGTTCCATTTGAAGCTATTGAATAGCTGGTAGCCAACCAAGGTAATAGCGTTCCATTTGACAGAGCATAAAGGAGACTTGGATACATAATTGCCGTTGCTTCTGCACCGAGGTTTTGTGCTGTTAGGGGATTGAGATCCGTTACCGTTGTAGATACTGGAGTCCCCCAGATATACGTTCCCGAAGGTCCTGAAGAAGCTGCTGCAAAATTGAAGAGTGTTGCAAAAGACATCAACACAACAACAGCGATGATTCCCATCGCCACGAGCTTCTTCGAATTATTAATTTCCTTGTTCCTAGATTTTTCAGAACTCATAGAGTTGATAATTTCTCATAGATTTAAACATTTACTCTCAAAATAAGCTCCACCAAAGAAATGTTAAAATAGAAGTTTAGTTGAGCTATTACCTACTTAACTTCTGGATTGGATTAAAAATATTACCTGGGATTCAGAAAACACCATATTACGAATCCCATTAAGGAACTGAAAGCAACACATTCTCTGAAAAATACTACATCTGCAAAGTGTTATATTAGATGAGTAAATTAATGCTGAATGATAACACGGCGCTACGTCATTCGCCGAATAATTTACATGGCGATTACTTTTTTTGTGGCTATCACGCTTGTTTTTCTACTTCCCAGATTGGCCCCAGGAAATCCGGTATTGATCATCCTACTGACCAAGTATGGAGGCATAGTGAAACCTCAACAGCTGAAGATTCTTGAAAGCGAACTGCACATTAGTGGGACCCTTTGGCAGCAATATGTTAGTTTCTGGATTTCCCTTTTGCACGGAAACTTTGGTCCATCTTTTTATTACTATCCTCAGAGTGTATCGAGTCTGATTATTACCCATATACCGTGGACATTTTTCCTTCTGGGTACTTCAACAATTATATCAATTGTGCTGGGAGTAGCAGTTGGTTCATATTCCGGCTGGAAAAGAGGATACAGTGATTCTTTTCTTCAATCATTCTCAATAGGTCTAACTGCAGTTCCATACTTTTGGCTTGCTCTCATCTTCCAGTTAGTATTTGCAGTCCTGGTTGTCATAAACGGAACGCACATTCTACCTGTAGCAGGTGCATACGGGTACTTTGTCACTCCAGGTTTCAACTATCAATTTGTTATTTCTCTGCTCAAACATTCGATACTCCCCCTTGCCACTCTCGTTATAACCTCATTTCCAGGTTTCGCTCTCTTGATGAGAAATACTGTAGTGACTGTCTTAGATGAGGACTATGTACTTCAAGCGAAAGCTAAGGGGTTGAGTCTTAACACTATCCGGAAGTCATATGTTAACAAGAATGCTATACTTCCCGTTGCAACCAGCGTGGGGCTAGCATTCGCAGGAATCGTAGGTGGGGCATTCATAGTGGAAGAGGTCTTTTCATATCCAGGTATTGGTTACCTGCTTTACAATGCAGTCACAGTCTATGATTACCCTCTGGAAGAGGGAATATTCCTGATAATAGTGATAGTGACTATACTGGCTAATTTTGCAGTCGATTTGCTTTATGCATATCTTGACCCGAGGGTGGTTCTGAAATGACGAACGTGAGAATAGACAAAGAGAGAATGGAAGCTGTGACATCTAGCAGGCCGACGACGAGATTTAAAGATTTCATGAGCAAGCTGTGGAAGCATAAGAAGGGCAAAGCTGGTCTGATCATACTCTTCGGTCTCGTGATTTTTGCCTTGATCGGACACTTTGCAGCCCCCTATAACCCGTTGGCAAACAATGCACCCGCATTTCAACCCCCAAGCCACGCTCACCTTCTCGGAACTGATTACATAGGTCAAGACATCCTTTCTTGGTTCATGGTTGGAACTGGCACATCCCTGGTGGTGGGGTTCACCATCGCGATATTATCTGCCCTCATAGGTGTGACTGTGGGTGTGATAGCAGGATACTTCGGAGGAAAGACTGATGACGTTTTGATGAGAGCCGTTGATGTCCTTCTAGTAATCCCGGGTTTTCCTCTCTTGGTAATCCTCCAGACATTTCTTCCTCCCACTCTTGAAACCACCGTACTTATACTTTCGATACTGGGTTGGCCCTTCTTGGCAAGGGTAATTAGGTCTCAAACCCTGACGCTAAAAGAGAGGCAGTATGTTCTTGCATCCAAGCTTTCCGGACTGTCAGGAATGCAGATTATATTTCGCGACATAATTCCAATGTTGATTCCAATAATCACCATAAATGCAATATTCATAGCAGTTGGCGGAGTTGTTGCACAAGCCGGTCTGGCATTTTTCGGACTTGGGGACCTCAGATCTGTAAACTGGGGTACTGAACTCTACTATTTCTTCAATCAGGACGGAATAGCTTACAAGGCTTGGTGGTGGCTACTTCCTCCAGGTATCGGCATCATAATTCTCGGACTCGGTGCGAATTTTCTGTCAAATGGAATCTTTGAGACTACCAAGCCACAGAAGGGGGGATAAAGTAAAATGATGTCATTTCCCCTCCTAGAAGTTAAGGATATTTCTGTGGAGTATGGAGTCGATGGAAAAACAATAAAAGCAGTTAGCCACGTGAACCTCGAGATAAACAAAGGAGACATTGTAGCAATAGTAGGCGAGAGCGGCTCAGGGAAATCCACTCTTGCCATGACATTTCTAAACTTGATCGAAAAACCTGGAAGGATAAGAAACGGGAAGGTCAATTATCGCGGTGCAAAAGGAGTGGTGGATGTTCTGCGGATGAGGCCGGTAGACCTTATGAGATACAGATGGAAAGAGGTCTCCATGATTTTTCAGAGTGCAATGAATTCTCTCAACCCTGTGATGAGGATTGAAGATCAACTAAAAGATGTCATGATTGAGCACGGAACGGTCGAATCAGCAGTGGACGCAAAAATAGATGAGAAATTGAAGCTGGCCGGGCTGACAACTTCGGTTAAAAAGTCATACCCTCACGAACTCAGTGGAGGCATGAAACAGCGCGTAAACATAGCCCTAGCACTTGCATGTGATCCGAAGCTCCTCATTGCAGATGAAGCGACGACGGCCTTAGATGTTGTTGTTCAGAGACAGATTCTAACCAGGTTGTTAAAACTCAAACAGGATCTCTCCCTGTCGCTAGTCTTTATAACACACGATATTTCCTTGGTCGCAAACATAGCGGAAATAATCAACGTAATGTATGCGGGTAAGATTGTAGAAAGGGCTTCTGCAAAACAATTATTCGGAAACCCGCTTCACCCATATACAGAGGCCCTTCTGAACTCCATACCAACATTGGAAAAGGGAACTGCAATTAAAGGAATCAAGGGAACTCCTCCAGATCTATCAAAAGAGATAAAGGGATGCCCGTTCGCTGACCGCTGCCCCAAGATGTACGACAGATGCCTCGCTGAATCACCAGAGTTGAAAAATGTGGGAGATAATCACTATGTATCCTGCCACCTTTACTAGGGTCTTACAATGAACAGCATTATCGAAACGAATCAAGTCACAAAGGAATTCGTCACTAAGAGAGGGTTCTTAAAAAGAACCACTAGTACCACAAGAGCTCTTGATCAGGTGAATGTCACAATCAATGAAAACGAGATCTTTGGACTCATCGGAGAGAGCGGAAGTGGGAAGACTACACTCGGTTTGGCTATTCTAAGATTAATCGACCTCAACCAAGGTAAGATAAATTTCTTCGGCGAAAACATTTATGATTTGAAGAAGAGGCAACTATTCAACTTCAGGGAAAAGACTCAGATGATATTCCAGGATCCCTACAGCTCCCTCAATCCAGTAGTGACGATCTACAAGTCAGTCTCTACCCCCTTGAAAGTCTTTCACAAGGAGATGAGTGAAGAGCAAGTTGTAGATAAGGTTATCCAGACTTTGGAAACTGTTGGACTTACGCCTGCCGATCAGTTTCTTAACAAGTTTCCGACTCAAATGAGCGGAGGTCAAAGGCAGAGGGTTGGGATAGCGAGAGCAGTCATCAGTGATCCAGATTTTATAGTTGCAGACGAACCTGTCTCAATGCTTGACGTCTCCCTTCGGGCCGACATCTTGAACATCTTGGTCAATTTGAAGCTAAAATTAAACAAATCTATGATGTTCATTTCCCACGATATTACGGTTACACAATACGTTTCAGATAGGATTGCAGTTATGCATCTCGGACAAATAGTCGAAATGGGAGAATCCGGGGAGATAATCAAGAACCCCCTCCACCCGTACACAAAGACACTGATAGACTCCATTCCAGTCCCTGACCCAAACAAAAAATGGAACACGGATGAAATCGGTGGACAGATATCCGAATATACAAACGAGGGGAAAAATGAGTGCAGTTACGCAAACAAGTGCCCATTCGTGAAGAATGTCTGCAGAGAGAGAAGACCAGACTTCAAAGAAGTAGAAAAGAATCACTTCGTCGCGTGTGTACTGTATGATTGAGGACGTACAGAAAGTCACAAGGATGTGGAACGAATTCTTTAGCGAAGACAAGGTAACTGTGGACGATCTTAAATCAAGATTCTACGACAACGAATTCGTCAAGCCAATTCAGCCTTCCTATAACGAAACTGCGTTTTCACTGGCTGCGTCGAGAGGGAATCCCTTCTTTTATGAAAGCGATGAAGAAGGTAAGGGATGGATATTGGGTGCGGGATTCAACGATCAAAGAGAAGATCTGCTGAATCTAATGCGTAAACAGTTAGAAGAATTTGCCAGAATGAAGATTGGAAGAGTGTACTACTCGAACATGGTTCCAACTTATTTCTTACCAGGGGTGGATGATGTCAGATATCCACAGCTCAAGTTGGCCTTACTGGAGCTCGGCTTCAAGCAGGTTCAAAGAGTAATTTCGATGGAGTCTGGCTTAGAAAGTGCGATTCCAGAGACGAGACCAATCAACGGTATGGATGTTTCCGCAGTTAGGGACATCGAGAAGAGTAATCTCTTGACGTTCATAGGAAATAACTTTCCCGCCGATTGGTATTATCGGGCAAAAGAGGTGCTTGAGCACGGAATAAGTGAGCAAGTTGTTGTCGCAAGGAAATTGAACAAAATTGTTGGTTATGGAATGTTTTCTGCAGGATCGGGCAAAGAATGGTATGCTTCTGGAGAGAGGTTTGGACCATTTGGAGTTCTAGAATCAGAAAGATCAAACGGGATCGGCTCAATGATCCTGATTAATTTGATTAGGAATATGAAGAAACTAAAACTCAAAAAGGCGTACTTCCTCTGGACAGATGAAAGGGCGACTCACATCTACAAGAGATTTGGTTTCAATATTTCCAGAACATTTGTCATAATGGAAAAAGTCTTATTCTGACACATCCAAAAATGGAAACGTTCATCCTGATAAGAAACGCCCTATTCCGGATTATTTGTTTTGCTAGGTAGATGCTATCGACCGGAGTGCTGACTTTGCACTGATTATTCATCGGATAGTATCTGAACTGGAAAATTGTAAATAACAATCCTTATTATGATTCTCAAGTGGCAACCTTAGACCTGGAAAAAATGACCGAACAGTTGAACTTGACTTTTGATAAGTCAGTCCCCTCTGCTACCATGGGCCTTTCTGCATTAGTTTCAATTAACGGAAAAGTCCTATACAACAGGGCTCTTGGAGCGATAAAGAAACTAAATTTCAAGTACGAACAGGACACAATCTATGACTTGGCATCGTTAACCAAGCCCTTAGCAACTTCTCTGCTGCTCTGCAAGCTCTTATCAAAAGGTAAGATAGCTCTGAGAGACACTGTAGGCGATCTTGGACTGTTTACAAAGTACCATAATCTGAAGAACCTTTCGATTGAAACACTTATGACGCACACATCCGGACTGATACCTGACAAACCGCTTTATTTGGAAGGGAAGAACAAGGCAAGCTATCTTTCCGGTATAAACAAGGAAGCTGAAAAAGCAGTACCATTTAGCAGGGAGATTTACAGTGATCTCAACTACATACTTCTCGGTTTCATGCTCGAAGAGTTTTACGGAAAACCACTTGGAGAAATCTGGAAAGAAGAGATCGGCGATAAACTCGGATTGAAATCATCTGGATTCAACCCTTCTGTAGAAAAGGAAAGAGTTGCCCCTACAGAAGTCACAGAGGACAGGGGCTTAGTGTGGGGAAAAGTGCACGATGAGAAATCTTACTATATCAGTGGAGAGGCAGGTCATGCCGGACTGTTTTCAAACTCACAAGATGTTTGGAAATTGCTTCAATCTTTCTTGAATGGAAAGGTCGTTTCTGAAAAGGTCACAAATCTAGCCATCTCCAACAGGAACGCCCAATTTGGGGGAATGTTTGGACTTGGATGGATGACAAAGGTTCCAGCGCCCGTGAACAGGAGCGAATCCTTTTACCTGAATGCATTCATGGGCGACTTTGCGCCTTATGGAACGTTTGGACATACGGGGTTTACCGGCACATCTGTCTGCATCAATGCGGATCTGAACCTTATATGTGTACTTCTGACAAATAGAGTATATCCCACAAGGGAGTCCGATGGGATACTTAGCCTGCGAAGACATTTCCACAATGCTGTTTTCTTCAACGTTTCCTGATTCTCTCTAGTTGTCTCACCGTTTTTTCTAGATTGTACGCGTTTTCTTCTAGCATTCCCTTAGCCGCTGCCTCAGAGAGTCCGAATCTTTCACTTATCATGCGGGCGGCCCTCAGTTTAAGTTTCTTGTTGAAGGATGCCTTCATGTGAAACATCCGGTTCCCATAGGTCCTACCAAGTTTGATAGCTATTGTAGTGCTTATTATATTCAGGACCATTTTCTGAGATGTTGCTGCCTTCATCCTGGTAGATCCTTGGATCACCTCTGGACCTGAATTGAGGAAAATGACAATCTCGGCCACTTTTTTAAGGGGTGATTCACTGGAATTCACTATTGCGGCAGTAAAACAGCCTCTTGCTTTGGCTTCTCTCAGCGCGGCTACCACGAATGGAGTGCGTCCGGAGGCGGTTATTCCGATGACACAATCTCTATCAGTCAACTTTTTTTTATTTAATTCTCTGACTGCGGATTCTCCGGAGTCCTCCGCACCTTCAATAGATTTAGTCAACGCTATTTTCCCACCAGCTATGAGATAGTCGAACGTCTCCCTACCCAGTCCATAGGTTGGCCACATCTCAATCGCGTCTTGTGCTCCTATTCTACCGCTAGTTCCAGAACCAACGTATATGACTCTTCCTCCGGACTTAACACAATCAAGTGCACGTTGTATTACCTTGGACACTTTTGTGACTGACTTCCCGACACTACTGTAGGCTCTGAAATCTTCAGAATGTATTTTCTCAACTATGGCCCCAATACTCATGGCCGAAATGAGCTTGGTGTTGGAGTTGACTTTCTCTGTATCCGGGATGCTTTTATTTACTCGCATCTTGCTATAAATGCGTATAGAATATTATAACTTTCAGAACTCGACGAGCTTTCCACGTTTGATTACTCCCTTGACTTTCAGCGTCTTGTCCAAAATAGTTATGTCTGCTTTGTTGCCTTTTCTTATCAATCCCAAATCTCTTCTTTTCAAAACTTTGGATGGGTTGGTTGAAGCCATCTTCGAAATCGCTTTAAGTCCAATACCTATGGAATTTAGATTTCGTACCGCTTTATCCAGGGTCAAAACGCTTCCAGCAAGAGTATCAGTATCAACAAGGGTACATCTTTCTCCCTGCTTCTTGACACTCAGAGTACCAAGTTTGTAAATTCCATCCGGTTTTCCAGTTGCGTGAATTGAATCAGAGACTAAAATCAACTTCTCAGATCCTTTATTTACTATTGCCATCCTAATAGCCTCTGGAGAAACGTGCACAAAATCACAAATAATTTCTGCATAGATCCTGTTTTCTAGAAATGCAAAATCAATCAAGCCCGGTACTCTATGATTGAATGCCCTCATAGCGTTATACATATGAGTTATCAATCTTGCGCCATTATTAAACCCCATTTGAGCTGTCTCATAATCGCAGTTAGTGTGTCCGATAGAAGGCATTATTCCTGCCTCATATAAGTCTCTGATCATCACTTGAGCACCTTTCAACTCAGGAGCGATATCTAGAATTCTCAGTACATTACCGCGATGCAGTAGTTCAAGTTTGTAATCGCCATCGGAAGGTCTTTTCAAAAGAGTCGCATCATGAGCCCCCTTTTTTTCGGGACTGATGTACGGTCCTTCCAATCTTGCACCAAGTATTTCGGCCCCTGACTCCTCTCCCATAGTTCTGGAAACTGTATTCAGAAATCTCCTTGTCCTGCCTTCAGGGGCGGAAACAAGCGTTGGAACGAATCCTGTGGTTCCCCTCTCTAACAAATTTGCACTCCACTCTTTCAAGCTTTGCTTGTTCAGTTCATACGAATCTATCCCGTCTATCCCGTGTGTGTGGATGTCTATGAACCCAGGAACCGCTATTCTATCTCTAAAGTCAAAATAATTAGAATGTCTGCCTCCTATCCGCTGGATTGTGTCACCACTTATCTCCAGTGACTTTTCTGCTAGGGTCTTTTCATGGGTATAAATGAGGGAGAATCTGTAAGAGTCAGTCAGTTCCAATTCTAATCCACCACGAACTTCCCATTTCTGCTAAGTTGTTAGATTGCACACCTATCCACACTCACTTTTTCCTCCTAACGTACAAAGTTGCGGCAGCCGCAACCACGAGTGTACTTCCGATGGCTATGTATAAAATCGTCGACCCTATCGATTCTAATGTACTTCCAGCTGAAAACGTCACAGTCTCCTCTACGGAACCAATTGAACCTGTCGCTACAACCTCGATCCTATAGTTCCCCGTGTCTGGGGTATAATTGAAGAATTGACCGGTAGACATCTGCTTTCCGTTGACGAGCCATTTGTAAGAGTAGTTTCCCTGTCCTACTCCATTAGGAAATGATCCTATGAATGTCAACTTCTCTCCGCTTTTCACTTTCGTTAAGTTATTTGTAATGTTCTGATAATTGTTCAGTACGGAGATTCTGATGCTTGGGTCTACGAATGTTGGAATGTGAATATACAAAGAAGTGACATTTTTTCCAAGGTAGGTTAACATTCCATAGAAAGAAATATTTGAGTCCACAGCGGGGCTGTAGTTCCACATCCCGTGCGGATCTGTCTGCACAACTTCTCCATTTCCTATGTAGAGCATAGCGTGACCATTGCCAGCACCTCCATCTACTATCACGTCTCCAGGAGAAAGGAAATACGAAGGGAACATAGAATAGTTGAACACGTAAAAGACAGAAGCGTGTGGTGTGCCGGTATAAGAGGCAGGTATTGGCTGATAACCGATAGTTTGTTCATCTGTAGAGTTTACCGGGAATACTGGAAGATCGTAACCAGCAAGCCAATCTGCAAGCCTGTATACCCCTACTATGCCGTAGCTGCCAGGGAATCCACTGAAGTACGTGGTGAGATTATCACCAGGAGGATTGTTCGCCAAGATGGTGAGGCCACCCGCAATAAGTGACTCTGAAACAAAGTGGGCACAATCTTCGGATCCAAATTGATCTAGATTCTTTTGCATTACAGACTCGTTTATCCCAGATGGATAGTATTTCGTGTGCGCATAATCCTTGAATATCAGCATGCCATAATCAACTGCCGCAGTCTGGTTGTAATAACCTGAAGATGTCGCTGAAAGAGGATTTTCAGAGAATCCGCTGCTGGTTGTGTGAAATCCCGACCCAATATGTGTGCCACCAATAGAAACTGTGACCACAAAGAGAAAGGTGATCATGACAATAAGCCAGACTCTTCTCATACGCAAATTATAGGTTTCTGAGTTAAATAATTAATCACTCCCACCAACAGGTCTAACGTTGCTTTGGAGTCCACTATTTATAAGGTGGTTAATCCACTCTTAGGAATGACATCAAAAGATTATTGAATCGTCCCTGATTTAAGTTTCCGATGGACATTAAGTCTGATCTCAAGAAAATTTCAGGAGAAAATATCCTCACCTCACAAGAAGAATTGATTCCTTATGTGAGGGACGCGTCCCCTTTTCACGGAGAACCACCACTTGCAGTGGCAATTCCTGAAAACGTAACGGAATTATCTCGTATTGTAAAATACTGTTATGAACACGACATTTTGATGGTTTCTAGGGGAGGCGGGTCGTCACTTACAGGTTCTTCGGTTCCGTTAGGTGAAGGGATCGTCATCAGTCTCGCAAAGTTTGATAAGATATTGGAAACAAAAATTGAAGACAGATATGTAGTGGCAGAATCAGGAGTGAGGTTGGACGCACTGAATGAACATCTTTCCAATTTTGATCACTTCTATCCCCCAGATCCTGCGAGTTCAAGGATATGCACAGTTGGAGGGACTATTTCAACAAACGCCGGTGGGCTCAGAGGAGCTATGTATGGTGTAACCAAGGACTGGGTCCTAGGAATGGAGGTGGTTCTTCCTAACGGAGAGATAGTTCAGTTTGGCAGCAAGACCCTGAAGAGGAGTGCAGGATATGATTTCACCTCCCTTATGATAGGCAGCGAAGGTACCATTGGAATAATCACAAAAGCAATCTTGAAGATTTGGCCGAAACCTGAGAAGACGGGAAGGATCCTCTCTTACTATGAGAAAATTGAAAGTGGAGGAAAAGCGCTTGCTGGACTGAAGGCCAAGGGTATCAACCCGTTGATTGCAGAATTTATGGACAGGATTTCGTTAGAGTCCATGAGAGTAGCTAAGGGAATAGGGTACCCAGAAAGAACAAACTACATGCTTATGATTGACATAGCCTCTACCGCAGAATCCCTAGAAAGACAAATGAATGATGCTGCGGAAATTCTAAAGGAGTTCAATCCGATTTCTCTCAAGCTCACGACCGATAAGAGGGAAATGAGTGAAATGTACGAGGCCAGAAAGGGACTGTACTCTACCCTGCTCTCTCAAAGAAAATCTGCTTCTGAGTACCTGATTCTCGGAGATGTTGTAGTACCTGCTTCCGAGCTTCCTGCCGCCCTGAATGAAATCGAACGAGCCATCAAGAAGCACGGGATATTCGTTTCAATCTTCGGGCATATTGGGGATGGCAATATTCACGCCAACATTTTCTCAGATCCAGATGACGTGGAAAATATGAGAAGAGTAGACAACTTTCAAATGGAGTTAGGGAGGATCGCGCTTAGTCACGGTGGAAGCGTATCTGCGGAACACGGGGTTGGAATCGAAAAAAAGGAATTGTTGAAGGAAGAGTTCACGATGAGAAACTCACCCGGAACTTTGAGCTTGATGAAGGCGGTAAAACTGGCTATTGACCCAAAGAATCTTATGAACAGGGGAAAGATATTTGACTGACGAAATCCAAACTCTTGAAGAACTTTCAAAGGAGGCAGGGAAATGCACAAACTGTGGATTCTGTGAATCCGTCTGTCCAACACTTCCTGCCATGGGATATAATTTAATTTACGGTGCAAGGGGGAGGGTCGACCTTGGAAACTATATCTTGAAAGAATTACTGAAGAATGGTAAGTTGAGCCTTAGATTCAAGGACTCGTTTTACAGTTGCCTTAGCTGTAACGCATGTCTTCAAGTATGTCCTGCTGGAGTCAATGCAGGGAAGGTAAGTGAACTGTCAAGAAGACTTATAGCAGATTACGATTCTTTCACCACAGAAAACGAACAGAAAACTGCGAAGATGATAGTTAATGTCACGATGAAATACATGAACCCACTCGGGGTAAGGGAGAAGTGTGCGAACTGGTCAAGAGACATCGCATTCGATAGCAAATCAAAGTCCCTCTTCTACACTGGAAACATGTTTCAACTGATGCCTTATAGCATTTCGCTAGGAAAAATGAAGAAGAAAATAGGGAAGAAAATTTCTGATAGAATCTCAGAATTCATTTCAAATCATCCTTCATTCATCAAGATTGTTGGTATGTCAGCTGACAGAGACTTAAGTGACCGTATGCGTGAGGAACTCCGAAACATCGTGAGACTCTTAAAAGATTCCGGTATCTCTTTTTCCTATTTGGGCGAGGACGAACCATACCCCGGTACGTTTCTATATGACTTGGGATATGAGAAGGAATTTTCAGAATATGCAAACAGGGTCTATTCTCTATTCAAATCTAAAGGAATTGAGGAACTAATTGTATTGGACCCTCACACTTATGATATTCTGAGTTCAAAATATCCAAAATATGTTAAGAACTTCGACCTGCAGGTCGTGTATTATCTGGACTTACTCGACATTTCAAAATTCAACAGGACTAACGTCAAAACAACTATCCACGAACCGTGTCTTCTGGTGAGAGGAAGCAAGGAAAACAATTCTCCAGTTGAAATCCTGTCAAAACTGTCTGATCTAGAACTACCAAATAGAAACGGGAAAAATACGAATTGTTGCGGCGGTCCTGACGAATTATTGTATGGGGAAATAGCAGAAAGGGTGGCCGAAGAACGGTTTACTCAGCTAGAAAGAGTAAAAGCTCAGAAGATTGTCACCGCTTGCCCGGTGTGTTTCGCCAATCTCAACAAGAAGAGTAATGTGGTCGAATTGCCAGACTTTCTCACCACAATCTCAGGAGAAAAGTAAAACATCTCGTGTCAAAACGAGCGCAATATTTTTTAGAAACCTCTCGATTGAACTGCAATGCTGATGATCATAACAAGCGTAGCAGATATCTGGACAAAACCGTCTACCGACTCAGAAAGAGATTCTCAAGTGATCTATGGAGAGAAGGTTGAAGCCTTGGAAAACTTGGGACAGTTCTCTAAAGTCAAGAGTGTGGATGGGGTTGTAGGTTACGTTAAGAGCGCCATATTGGACGACTGGACCAAAAGGCATTTCAAGTTGTCCCATCAGGTCAGAAACGATAGGATGTCTTTTCCATTCGGTTCCTATGTAAGCAATAAAGACGTAGAAAAATACAACATTCCAAAGAGATATCTACATTCTATCGAAGAGAGATTCGTTCCTATTAGACTTACAAGAAAATTTGCAGGCATTCCATATCTCTGGGGCGGTACATCTGATTTTGGATTTGACTGCTCCGGTTTCACCCAGAGGCTTTTCCGTTTCTCAGGAACGGAGATTCCAAGAAATTCTGATCAGCAGAAAGATGCTTCAGAGACAGTCAAGAATTTCGACTTTGCTCTTCCCGGAGATTTGGTATTTTTCAAGGGCCATGTCGCATTCTATCTCGGACACGGTAGGATTATCCATGCAAATGGAAAGCATTCTAGAATTACTGAAACGGATCTTTTTGATAAGTCTCCATATTCGCAAGAACTGTTAAGAATTATGGAGAAAATTGGAAGATTCAAGATTGAATCCAACTGAACGTCTATCAAAAGGTTTTTAATTCTTCTTAGATCTCTTTGCGAAGTAATAAATGAGAACTAGCACAACTGCGAAAATCAAGAGTAATGCCAGCACGTAGTTATAAATCATTTTTCCAGTATTTTCTCCATGTAAGAATTGTGAAAGATCTGTCCACCAGTAACCGTTTAACGGCATGTCCCAAATTCCCACGTTGGTTGCATTATAATATTCAAGATACTTGAACCTAGATCCAACCGAAGAACTGTTCAAAACTGAGTTGTTGTTCACATTCACTGTAATCAATCCAATTCCAATTTTGCTAAGGGATATTTGGGAGATTCCGTTCTGAAAAGCAATTCCATAGTTTATTGCGGGTGAATCATAGGTATCCATATCATAGAGAATATTGACAGTGGTGTTGTTGAGATATTGAAAATTCCAGAAAGTATTCCACGAAGCAATGTCAACAGTGAGTTCGAAACCACTCGAGTGGAGGGCTTTCGCGAAAGATGTCAGAAACTGAGAATATTCAAGAGCTATCGTATCGTTAGCACTCTGGGTTGGTTCGAAATCAATATTGTAGCCAGTGTAATCAAATTCTTCTGCTTGTTGTATAGCTTCTGTGATGAATCTTGAAGGATGGTTAAGAAGAAAGATTATGTCATTTAGGTTGTCACTAATTATCATCGGGAAAGTGTTGAGGCCGAAAGATTGGATTTTCCCCGTAACATTTGTTATAGGAAATAGTGCAATCATGTCCCCAGTAGAGTCTACCATATAGTGCTCGTACGAAACTCCTGTCAAGTCTGATCGATGAATACTGAGACTCGACAAATCCACGGTTATGTTTTCATTGGTCAGCTCAAGTCCCATCCAAACTATTGCAGACTTCTTTCCAGTCTCTTGCCCGTTCGTACCGTTTACTACATATAACGCAGCGGAAAGGAGAAGAAGGATGACAAAAATCGACACGACTATCCTTATCTGCATATTAAGGTTAGATAAGCTTACCGATAATAATCTTGTCTCGACGAATATGGAAGGAAAAGAGAATCGGAAATATTCCTAAATGAATTGTTATCCTTACCATTGGTATGCGGATCTATGGTCTTTTGTATCACAGACTTGCCTTGATTTGTTCATAGTACTTTGAGACAAAACGCGATACAATCAAGGTGTGGGTTGACTCCATGTTGGGGACGTGAAAGACAAAGATTCCTATCAGAAGAATAGATGCTGGATGATTCCACCAAGGTCTTCATTGGCAATAGGCTAAACCCTTTCAAGTCAGTGACTAAGAAAGGAGGGCCCTAAAGTACAGGCAAGAAACTGAGTCCAATCGAAGGAAAATTTCTAGAGGAGATGATGGACAAAGAAAAACATTCATCGCTTAAGAAAACAATAGAAAGATCTCTCAAAGATCAGGAATATACCGACAAGCTGAAAGAAGAAAGGGAACAGTTAGAGAGGGAAAGGAATGAAGACCTACAGCAACTGAAAAATGAACTAACACGTAAATTAGATGCAGTGAGGCAATCGAAACATCACAGCATTGCGGACCAGATCAGGGAATTTATCGACCTCAAAAAATCAATCGATGCAGCAAATGTAATGCTAAATCCTGGGCAGACCAACTCAATACCTCTGATGATTGATGGCAATAAAATTTTCTTGATACTTGGACAGAACAAGGTTAACCTGGACGTGAATGCGGTCTCGAAGCAAGACGTAGTGATTAGGTTTGAAAGATTCTTGTTTCACAAGATTTGAAAGGTGTAATTAAGTCTGCAAAAGTTTCGTACTGATATTTCAATTGTCGCGAGATCAATCTGAATGCAGAACAGGCAAGAAATTTAGATAACAGTATATTCTATACAGCCTTCGGAATGTCAAAAACAATTCAATCTGAATTCGAGATAGAACTCAAACCGTAATCTACAATTCCCATCGGGGCGAGCTCTCGGACATAATCAAAAACGATCCCCCCATTCACCGTTTTATTAGTTTTTGAAACCCGATGCATGAAAGTACTCCAGGAAATAGAAGTTCCTGTACAGGAGAATTGTGATGAGGATAACGACGGGTACCGATAGCATGGGAATCCCTCTTCTCATTACCCTTGCTCAATCAACTTTATGAACCTTCGTGTGTTCAGGAACACCACCGACGGTCGCACTTCCGTCGTAGTCCACAGTCGTGATTTATATTAGCACCCCTTCTGTACTCTTAAATCTTGGTTTTACGGAGAAAGCGTAAAACAAGCATACTTAATCTTGGTAGAAATATGCTTATATGCTAGGGGAAGGTGTTTTATTCCCAAATAAAAGGAAGTGCGATATGATCGAGAGAGCAAAGAGTATAATCATAATAGATGAGACAAAGGGTGGATACTCTTTCGCGATCGATCATAGGAGTGTTAAGGATGTCGTCTGTTGAAGAATCAAATGAAAGGTTGGTGCAAAGCTGGGTGGATGATGTCCTAAAAGGGGGAGGGAAAAGTGCTGAAGAATGGTTGTCGCGAATCCGACAGAGAGCACCAGATTACTACGATGAGAACTATGTTGCGCATCACGACTTAACATCCAAGGGGAGGGATGGCCTAGTTAGTAGATTTGCGAGCTTGGCATATGCCTTCTCTGATGTGGAAGTGGATTTAGTCCAGCTATTCGCGAAAGGTGACATGGTGGCTGATTGCATACGCGTAACAGGCAACCATACTGGCAATTTCCTGGGTATACCACCCACAGGTAGGAGAATCTCCTGGCTTCAGAACGAGATATTTCTATTGAAAGATGGCAGGATAAAAGAAGGATGGGTGACAAGAGACTGGCTAGGACTCCTGCAACAGCTTGGGGCTTTTGGTAATCCTAAATAAATAATGGGAATTGACTAACGTTCCGCTGAAGTATTACACTGGGCGATTAAGGAGATTGATTTTTAATCACTGGTCAATTTAATTTGAACGCCTGAATAAAATTTAGGTTGTCTCGAGTTTTAATAACTGACGACCTACATAATGGTGTCAGAGGTTATGCGGAGAGAACCTTTGGTGCGGGAGGAATAAATCTCACGTACGATAAGATTTGCCTTGCTGAACAGAACACAATAAAAGTACGAACGGGCATCAACCAGATTCGAGTAAAATATAACACCAGTAATTGCAGCGATGGCAGTTGAATGTCGTTAACTGACTGATAGTAATGAGCGCATTATATTCCTTGAAGAACCCTCCCAACAGCCAACGTGCTAAAAAAGGGTAAGATGGAAAGTATACATAATTCTGACAGAACTGTGCTTA
This sequence comes from Thermoplasmatales archaeon, assembly GCA_026127935.1. GTDB lineage: Archaea > Thermoplasmatota > Thermoplasmata > Thermoplasmatales. Next base: position 71,366 of record JAJSLL010000005.1, read on the forward strand.
CTGACCACTATGCCTAGCACATTTCGTAATTGAATAACCTAATTCCTGATCCTTTTCTTTAATCATTCACAGATTTCATTGAATGAATTTTTATATTCATTTGGTTGTTGTCAAATAGTGGATCACAAAGAGATATTCGTCTGCCTTTCAAATGGGCAAAAGGCATTCTGGATAAGGTATCTTCTGTCTACAAGAAATGAGGCCACTGCATCGTTTATGATTGCAATGTTCGATAACGATGATACCTCAGGATTCAGAACTCACTACGACACATTTTCAATGAACCCGAATGGGGAGACGAAAATTGGCGGAAACACGATAGATAACGCAAAAAGATATGCTTCCGATATCGAGAACACCTATTCCATAAGCTGGTCGAATGGCGAAAATGGGATGAGCGCAATTTCAGGCATTACTGGACTTCTTGACCTGAGATCGCAGTACTATCTCCTTTCTCCTAATGCCAGGTTCAATGGTCAGATAACATATCTCAATGAGTCCTACGCCATAAAGGACTACAGGGGAATGGTTGGGTACATCTCACAGCCGGACTACCTAATGCACTGGACGTGGATGCATATGTCCGGTGCAACAGATAAGGAAGATACGTGGTTGGACCTGTTGATTAGCGATAGGGCCCTTGGAGGAAAGAAGATCTCTCTATTATCCGGGAGGATCAACGGGAAACTTATTAGACCATTGGGACTCCCTGCAACATTCAGAGGAAACGAAGACATTTCAATCATAGAAGGAGAACTGAGCGCCGTAGGGAAGAAATTCATGATCAAATCTCATGCAGATAGAGACAGAACGATCAAGGTGAAGTATGATGCAGTGAGGAAACACGACTCATACTGCTATAACTCTGAACTTGCAGTAACATCCATAAATTATAATGGAAGGACTTACGACTCTAACATTTCGTTCATTGAACATGGAATTTTGGACAACTTGCAGGGTTTCAAGGAGGTCAGCATAAAATAGAATCAAGACGGAGTATATGAAGAAAACAGATATCGCGACGAAGGTCGTCACGGGCCCGATGGGATTTGAACCCACGACCTACTGGTTAAGAGCCGGTCGCTCTGCCGGTCTAAGCTACGGGCCCAGCGATGGTTATCACTTCAACGACATAAATATTTCCGGCTGTGGCTCACAGATTCTAATCACTTCCAAAGCACTGCCTAACTGCCAACTGACGGGCTTGAAATTAATTCCCCTCGTTTAGAACGTCTCCTTTGCTTAAAATGTCTGCTATCTCCGGTCTCAAAATTTCTTGAGGAATCTGTTGGTTTGTCTTTAGCAGCTCCCTTATTTTCGTCTGGCTAATAATCAACCTTTCTTCCATTGAGTGGGGGCAAACGGTTTCTGAAGTTATCCCTCTGCACTTCTTGCAGTAAAAGGTGTCTTTGAATCTAATAGGAACCATTCCCACATCCAGCTCTTCAAAAATTTTCTGGGCTGCGTAAGGTTCGTAGTAATTTCCAACCCCTGCTTGGTCTCTGCCAATAATATAGTGCGTAGCCCCATAATTTCTTCTAATGATCGCAAGGAAGACTGATGCCCTAGGTCCTGCATATCTCATCGTGATAGATAACGATCCCATCATGGTTTTGTCGGGCCTGTGATAATTCTTAATGAGTGAATCGTAAGAATTGAGGATAACATCGGCCCTGTAGTCTCCCTTCTTCAGCCTTCCAACAACTAGGTGAATGAATAATCCGTCTATGCCTGGCAATTCCAGAGATACCTTTTGCAGGTATTCGTGCGCGACATGGGGTGGGTTTCTAGCCTGATATGCAACCACGTTTTTCCAGCCCTTCTTAGAGAATTCCTCCCTGATTTCGGAAGGATGTCTCTCATAGCCACCACCTGGCAATACCTGTTCCTTGAAAATTCGGACCTTTCCAGATATTGCGGTATCTGCATACTTTTCGAATAGGTCCTGAACATTGGGATGTTTGAGATCGTTTGTGCCATAAACGGTCTCCGCAATGTCTTTCTTATTTAGTTTGAACTTGGACTCTATGGACATCTCTCCGTATGGCTGTTGTTCTCTGTTCAAGAGAGCAATCTGATCACCTTCCTTGATTTTCTCGTTCTGAGATTGGTCAATTGCAAAAATGATTGGAATCGTCCAGGGTAGTCCGTTTGATAAACTTCTTCTCTTCAGAACAGATGCGACTTCATCCTCTCCCATGAATCCTTCCAGTGGGCTATATGAACCGTCAGCTATCTTGAGAGAGTCGTAATAGAAATCAATGAAAGGTTCGATTTGTACCATTCCCTTCAATCCATCCAAATGCTTTTCCTGATTGTTTAGGTCTAGGGAAATCTTTAGTTTTCCTCCATACGGGGAATTTACCATGTGCACACCAGATGAAGTAAATACTTCTATGTTTTCATAATTACCCTTAATTAATTAGTAAATTGTCTGAACATTGAGTCAAATTTAATTAGAAAGTGAAAGAAACTTTATCTGGTTGTCCCTATTTTTCCAAGAAAATGAACCTCTATTGGTGGGGAATCTTTTCACTGAACTTACTGCTATCTGCAGGAATAATGTTGACTTACCTGAGTAGAAGAGACAGCAAGAATGATACTTTAAGTCCAAAAGTGTTTGACTCCACAGAAAAGAGGGTTCTTGTAATAATTCCGGCCAAAGGGGTCGATTACGAGATGGACAAGAATCTTGCTTCTATCCGGGACCAAGATTTCAAAAAGTTCGATATTGTCTCAGTGGTTGATTCTGAAGAAGACCAGGCTGTATCCTTCCTAAAGAGAGAAGGAATAAAGTTCATCACATCTACAGGAGACTGCGCAAAGTGTAGCGGTAAAGTGAAGGCGATTTGCTCAGCACTTGTTAAATTTCCCGAATATGACTATTATGTGATCGCCGATTCAGACATCAGAGTTCAACCCAGCTGGCTTTCAGGCCTAATAGGCCCTCTATCTGATGCGACCATTGGTGTTTCCACCACTTTCCCGATCTTCTTTCCAGATGGAGGTTTCTGGACCAAAGTAAAAATGTTTTGGGGCCTGGTAGGGCAGTCAATGATGGAATCTAATTTGACCAAGTTCGTTTGGGGGGGTTCAATGGCATTTCGAGGTACCCTCCTGGACAAGGAATCACTCAAGTTCTTTTCAGAATCGGTTTCTGATGATATTGCAATTCTGAAGATCTCAAAAGAAAAAGGACTAAAGATTTCCTATGTTCCAGAGTCAAGACCTAGGATATATTCGAACGATGATTTTCCAACTTTTCTTGAATGGTCAAGCCGCCAAACTGCGTTCTCAATTTATTCTACAAACAATACTTTCAGATTTGGAATAATCTACTACACGGTGGCTGCTTATCTAGTCATATCATCTTTAGTTTTTGCAGTTTTTGTGAATGGTATTTTCTTGCTATTCCTGTTACCCTACATTGTCAACTCAGTAAATAGCCAGATGAAGGTGCCGGTCAAGGTATGGTACTTTCTATCAGTAACTTTCATCCTTCCCTACATCTACATATGGAATCTAATTGTGGGAATGGTTAGAAAGAAGGTGCACTGGAGAGGGTGCGTCTATTCTCTCTCCAAGGATTGATTTATCCAAATAAGTCTCCGCTGATTATGCATGTGCCAGGGAACTTAGAGTAGAAAATTCCTTCCTCTGTTCAAGACCGTATCTCTTCACTTTTGCGAGATCCACGCCTCTCTTTCTCGCTACATCTTCTACCACTTTCATCATCATGTAACCGCCGACAGAAATTATGGCACCAGTTCCAGCTCTCACGATTAAGTTTCCTTCTCCCTCAGACTTTCTTCTCGCTGCCATTTTGGCGAGGTGTCTATAGGAAGCATAGTAAACGGCGAGCTCCGCTTCATTCAGGAGGCCACTGTCGTACTTCTTGGATGTGATTCTCCCCATCGGAACATTCTGGAGGGGAGTTACGGTAAACTCAAATGGTCTGCCATCGTCTATGACCGAATTACTCAGTCTGTTTATCATAGCCACTGTGTCCCACAAGTCCTGCTCTGTTTCTCCCGGCTGACCAACTTGAAGGGTGAACGCAGATCTCCAGTAGTATTTCGTTTCGTTGTATACCCCCTGCCAGACTATCTCTTCCCAGCTGCCATCCACGCCTATTTTTAACGGCATAGTCTTGTTTGGCATGTGTTTTTTTGCGAGGGACTCGCTTCCAGTTTCCAGTCCGGTCTGAATACCGATCCAGTTTTTAGGACCGGCTTTGACAACATTTGACAATTTTTCAATCAACTCAGGGAATCCTGAAGGGATAGATATTCTGCCATGAGTAGGGTTCATTCCCTTTACTCCGGGAGTATCCATCACGTGCTTGAACATACCAAATAGTTCGTCTTCATTGGGCCTGAAGAAGTTATCGTGTTTGTATCCCCAAATGTCATCAGAATGCAGCCAAACGTGGGAATTTCCCCCCAATTTCAGATTTACTTCTATCTCGGCTCGGATCATTTCCGGGGTATAATATCTAAGAGGACGGAGAGTAACCTCACAGAAGTCACAGCCAACACCGCAGCCCCTCATGACTTCAATCATTCCCTTGATCGCTGGGTTGACTATTGTTGGAATCTCTTCCAGTTTTGGGTACAGCTTACCGGTTAGGGTCCTGGATAGCAACTTTTCATCTTGTTTGTACTTCCGGTTGAATTTGTCGTCGTATTCTGTATAGCCTTTGTAGAATAACTTTGGATCTAGAGAGTCGTTTGAAACTTGCTCGAACAGTTCGGGGAATAGGTCGTCTGCCTCTCCGGAGAACGCGTAGTCGATTCCTTCCTTATCGAGTTCCTCTCTCATCTGGTAAAATTCTAGTACTCCGGGGCCTCCGATCAGGAGTTTTGCCTTCTTTCCCTTCCTTGCGACGTTGATCTTCGCAATAAGAGTTTCCCATTCTCTCCTCACCCACGCATATGGATCTCCGCCGAACAGAACGTAATAGGACATCGTAGTGGGTCCAAGTCCTAACGGATCCATGGTACTCACACCGATAACTTCGGTGTCATCCTTGATTGCACTTTCTATGCTCTCGTTCTGAGCAACATATATGTCTTCCCTTCTGTTCTTCCTGAGCAGGGAGGCTTCCATCTTCCTCACTGCGTATGTGGTATGGACCGGCTGCCCATCTGGCAGCATCGGATATGGTGGACCCTTTAAGAACTGGAAAATAGGTCCTGGGACTTTTGAGACTGGCGCGCATGGCAGGAAATCCAGCAGTGGAAAATCCCTATACCCATACATCAGTGTGTTATCAGATATCAGCACGTACTTAGCCAATCAATTTACCCCTTATTGTGCACGGAATTCTGAAACTATTTATTAATTTTTTCTTACTGGTATATATAATAAGGGCAGTTAAAGACAATTATCTGTTTCTTGGCTCCATCACGATTACCGAGTTCCAGACGTTGACCGATTCATTCGATGGTCTTATTTTAATGTCATTTTCAGTTCTGAATCCAAGGACGACTCTTCCTTCCAGATCAGTCTCCTTGTAGATGTCGATACAGGGCTTTCCTCTGAATCTTGAGTCCAAGGAATACTCCATTATCCGATAACCGTCCCCGCCCCTCAGCAATTCATAAAAGAGCTTGCTTACTCCTGGAGAAGTTACTGCAGTTGCGACCAGCAAGGTAGACATTGCACCTCTCACAACAACTTCATTGACACCAGCCTGTTTAGCATGCTCTCTATTTTCTTCCTTGAATATTTCTGCAATTATGTATGCGTCGCTCTTGTTTTTCCTGATAATCATTGAGGTAAGTATGGTCTTGGCATCGGCTGATGATGCATCATGGTCTCCTCTCTCAGGTAAGACGATGATCTTGGACGCATTCTTTATACCCGCGTTATCCAGGTCACTTTCAGTCGAACAACTGCCTTTGACAAACGTGTAAATGTTCTTTGACTGTTTTGGGTCCTCCCTATCTACTAGCACCACTTCCTTCCCATTTTCATTCAGTTCGCCTACAATTTCAGAAAATCCCTCATCATGGTTACAAACTATAATATGATCTTTCATTCTTATTCTCCTTTCTCCAATTTTTGCTGCGACGTTCATTTCGACCAAATTTGCAGCTATGGACGCAGTAAAAACCCCTAGGCTACCTATCCCGAAGACCATGATCACCATGGCATTAATTCTACCCCAGAAGCTAACGATAGGAGTGTCCCCGTAGCCTACCGTTGTTATTGTCTGAAACACCCACCAAAGACTCCTGAATAGGGAATGAATACCTGATGCTGCATACGGATTCTCGAGGTAATACTCCGAAAAAGTGCCATAGGTGATGACAATTACGGTCGACAAGATGGCTCCGTAGAAGGCTTCTGTCAACTTTCTACCGAATCTCCTCCAGAAAATGATGAACGGAACCATACCTATTGGAACCCAAATTTCAGAGAGATAATTATATTTTGGTTAATTTCGCTGGAGATCCGTTTGGTCGAACAATAGATTATCATCAGTTAATTCAAATATCTAATTGACTATCAACTCAAGATGAGAGTCCTAGTTTTCAGCGATATACACGCAAACAAGTATGCACTTAATGTGGTACTCAAGAGCGAAAAATTCGACGAAGCAGTTTTCCTTGGGGACATCGTAGACTACGGAAGTGCTCCAGCAGAAACCATAGACGGTGTAAAGGAGACTGCCAAGTATATTGTTTCTGGGAATCACGATTATGCCGCAGCCTTCAACAAGGACTGTCTCTGTTCCCAAGAGAACCACGAACTTTCTGTTTATACTCGTGAGAACATCACTATGAAAAACATCGAAAGGAAGGATATTGAGTTCCTGAAGTCGCTACCTACTTCTCTTGAAGTCGAACTGGATGGAACCCGATTTCACCTCGTACACGGGGCACCTGCCGACTCTCTCTACGGGTACTTATATCCTTGGAAAATATCGAATGAACTTCTAAGGGAACCTATGAGCTTCAGTCAAGAGCCTGGCAACTACTTGGTGGGTCACACACATTATCAATTCTTGGTCAACTACGGAGGAAACCTCATCGTTAACCCGGGTTCATCGGGACAACCTAGAGATGGTAATCCAAAGCCAGCCTATGCAGTATTTGACACACAGACGAATACATTTGAATTGAAGAGATTCGACTATGATAAATCTCCACTGAAGGCAGATCTAAAAGGAATGGTGAAGGACCAGAAGTATCTCGAAAAACTCTACAAATTGTTTGCCCTATAATTTATTCTAGTTGTGATCAAAGTAAGACACGTCATTTACCCCAATCCCTTTCTTCTCAAATACAAGATCGAGATTTGAGATCTGAGACACCCCTCTGCCAACAACGATTCCGTTATTGACCAGGACAACTTCCATCCCTGGTTTCACGTCCTCAGTGATTCCCTTGATTCCTGGGATGAATAGATTATCTCCCTTGAATATTCCCGCAGTCTCTACAACCCTCTTCCCTTGAGATTGCATTATATCTCCAAGCCCCTTCATTATACGTATTCCCGATATTGTTCTGACCAATATTGGAACTCCCGCAAGGGAGATAATCCTCCTGTTGCCTTCGCTCTTAATGCTGATTTCATTGCTAGGAAAGTCTAGATCAAAAAGGAATTTCAGCAAGTTTGAGTATTCAGCAGATTCCTTCGACCTCTTGTTTCCCTGGATCTTGTGGGCACTTATGATTTTCGCCAGTTTTTCGGAATTTTCGAAATTGATGCTCCCAGTCACGCCTTCTGAACTATCGAATAGGTCCAGCAGTTCTCCCTCCTGCTTCGGGAGAATGAAAAACACGTTTGAATACTTCTTGTTACTGAAGTACTCTTTCGCCAACTCATAAAGCACTTTCTTCTCTTCTTCGAACCAGTACCCTGTCACCGGAATGTCGTAATACATCGCAGGGAAGAAAGATTCCAGTTCTCGAGGAACCAATCCGAGTGGACTCGTAATTATGACCTCCTGAATCCCCCCTAGGTGTGGGTGTATGAAAGAATGCAGGATCCTGTGGGTTTTTGATCTCGAATACGGTTTTATTGCAGAGCAGGGGATGAGCAAAAGGTTATCTGCGGTCTGTTTGAGTTTTTGCACTCTCTCTCTGAAGTCAACTATCTCCGGTCTGTATATTCCCTCTATATTGCTGGCGATTATACTCTTGGGTCTATAGTCCATGAATTTGTTTGTGTAGGAATTGAATTCCATATCCATTACTCTAAGAGCTTCCTTTGAAAAATTAGAGAAACTGTGTGACTCTACCACTTCCCTAAACTTGTCTTTCGCAAGGGAAAGTCGTATTAAGTCAATAGATCTCTTCTTCTCCTCTTCATTCTTTATCCGGCAATCGCTTCCATCGTAAATGCCGAATTCGCTCGTACATCGTTCATTACCAAGGAGCTTAATCGGAGAATCATCTAGGAGATCGATCCCGATGTAGAAAAGGACCGGGTAATCGTTAGGCAGTCCAAATGCTGGAAGATAGATGATTTTATCAGGGTATCTCGTTCTCGCATCTGTTATTGCCTTGACCAACTCTCTTGCGTTCAATTTGTTGACCCTGTTCAGTACCAAAACGTTTCCGTCAATAAATGTCCGGTCCTTCCTAGTTTCCAAATTTTGTCGCTTGAAGGGCAGATGATCATAACTGAGAACATCAGGGATCTTGAACCCATAGTAGTCTCCGTATCTCCTCGTAAGAAACCTCATTTGGAACCTTCCTCCGAAAAATAGTCTGCCCTAATTAAACTCTCTGTGTACTCATATTTTCTTTTAGCATACCTTCAAAACGTTCCAAAGTTCAGGATTATGAGACCAAAATCTCCCTGTGTATGAATGAAACCCTGCCTGAAGTCTACGGTTCCCAACCTGTTCTTAACTTTTTTCACAAACGCTATAACGTCGTTCGAATCCACTTCACTTCCAATTTCGAGCACCATGTACATTCTCTTTATCTTATCTCTTGGAAGCTTGTTGACCTCTTCGAATAGATCCCTTTCGGCAATGCTAAAATTCACAAACGGATAAGTGAAATTAGTGATCCGAACCGGACCATAGAGGTTTGTCAACATTTTGATGTCATGGAGTGAGATGCCAAGAGCTGTAGAGTTGTCCACAACCCGTGCAATGCTGACAACTTTCTGCCATATGTACTTGTAATACTGATTATTAATGTCGAGTATCCTCTGGTTCTTTGAATCCGACAGAACGAATTCCGAATCGACAAATTCTAACACGTCAAGATCAGACTTGATCTTCTGGATTCTTTCCATTTCCCTTTTTCTGTCAGCACCGATAGGGATGATTGGGAAAAATCCGATCAATGCACCTGAAGATCGCAGTATTTTGACCAATGGAGGTATTATAGCTTCTTGGAACCTTCCTTCGATTTGTGCGACCAGAAATATGACGTTGGCAGAATAATTGTCGAGGATTGTACTCCTCTCGTTCCTTAGAACTTCTTCCAGCTTGGGGCTGTAACTTCCATCAAACTCTTTCAGTTGCAGGACGTTGTCGACCTTGCAGTCTCTTATGCTTTCCGGGTCGTAATCAAGGCCGGAAGTAAGAGTGTCTCCGTTGAAATAAGAAGCTATCGCTACACCCAAGTGTCCGACTCCTAGAACTCTTATATTACCGAGGTTAGCGTCAGCCATTATTAGCAGCCTTGCTCAGCTGTTCCTTTTCTAGATCTCTTATTTTGTCTCTAATGTAATCTCTGACTGCCGTCCTGATCAGGTCTTCACCATCTACAGCCATTCCCTTATTAACGATTACGTCTATATTTTCCACTTCGTTCCTCGGTAGCCTAAGTGTCATTTTCTTAGATGGACCCGAGCTGGTAAGCTCGTCAAGATGCGATTCTATTGCTTCTCTGATGAATTCAGAGATGTTCTTGAACTTACCTTCCTCTATCAGCTCGTTAATCTTGGTAACCGCCCCAAGGGATAGACGTACAGTAATTCGAGACTGGTCTGGTAGATCAGACATTTAACACCTTATCCTGACTATCTGTCAGACATATATCACATTCCTGTTATTTAACACTTTAATTAATCGTTCTTTCAATATTTATTTATTCAGATTTTTTATCTTTTCAATTTAGCAAAACTATTATCGCTTTATGTTATTATAATTTCTATGATGAACGGAAGAATGAACGAGAGACAAATAAGGCGAATGATGCAGCAGGCAGGCATCAAATCCAGCGATATGGATGGAGTTGTTCAGGTTGACTTCATATTTCCTGAGAAGAAGGTTTCAGTTAAGAATCCGCAAGTCACAATATTAGATATTCAAGGTACAAGGACTTATCAGGTGGTAGGTGGAGAAGAAGTAACAGGAGCAGCTGGAGAAGTTCCCAAGACCCAAAATTCTGACATAAACGAAGAAGATCTCAATTTGGTGATGCAAAAGACCGGTGTGGATAGGGAAAAAGCTGCCGAGGCATTAAGGAAAAATGGGTACAAGCCCGCAGAAGCAATAATCGCTCTGATGACCGGAAAGTGAAGAACGAATTGAAAATCGATAAGAGAAAGGTACTGGAGAGCATACTGGAGAAGCCGGCGGTGCGGAAGAAAAGGCTCGAGAAGATTGCAGAAATCGAAAATATTCTCACGGGTCTCAAGAAGAAAGAGAAGCTGAATTTCGATATATTTCTTGGAGGTTCTTACGCCAAGGGTACGGATATAAAGGGATCGGATGCTGATATATTCTTGCTTTTCCCAGAGGAGTTCAACTCCTTTGAAATTCTAGGAATACTCCGGAAAGAGTTTCCTGAAGGAAGGGAAGAGTATTCTGATCACCCATACATTATGCTGCCTCAGAATTCTTTTTCGATCGATATAGTTCCAGGCTACAAAGCTTCTTCAGGTAAGGACCTCAAGACTGCGGTAGATAGGACACCATTCCACGTGAAATTTGTGACGGAGAATTTCACAAATGAAATGAAGGACGAAGTTAGGATCCTTAAACAGTTTCTGAAGGGTATACGGGCATATGGTGCAGAGTCATCGGTTCAGGGGTTTTCTGGCTATGTTGCGGAACTCCTTATCAATCGTTACAAGACTTTTGAAAATACTATATTGGAAGCGAAGAATTGGTCGATCCCGTACATTCTCGATAAGGGTGCGAAAGACTTTAACGACGCAAACTTGGTCATCGTTGATCCAGTCGATTCAGGTCGAAATGCAGCTGCGAACGTCTCATTAGAAAACCTTGCGACATTCATCCTTGCAGCGGGACTATTCTCTTGGGAGAACTGGAAAGATTTCTTTTTCCCAAAAAGTGGAGAATTTGTGCTACCTAAGGACGCGGTAGTAGTATACATTCCGTGCGCGAAATGCAACGAGGAGGTTCTAATACCTAACCTGAGAAGGATAAGTTCAGTGCTTCGGGGTGAAATTGAAGACAAGGGTTTTCGAGTGGTCTATTCATCCGTATTCGTTGAGAAGGGTGGTTACATTGTCATAGTCCCAGATTCTACTCCTATCGGTGAAACGGCGGTGCACGTCGGTCCTCCAGTTACTAGTCCAAACGCGTCCGATTTCTTGCAAAAATGGGGTCACGGAACGAGATATGGGATGCCTTTCATGATGGGGGACAGGGTCTGTGTGCTCAGGGAAAGAGAGGAAAGGGACATTGCTGCTGCTATTGCCAGCGCAATACCCAATATAAAGCTCTCAAGGGATTTCGATAAAAACAAGATACTCGTAATATCTGGTAAGGAACTCAGCTCCGTTCCGCCAAGAATAAGAAAAGGATTTCTCTTTCCTTCTTTGGGAAAGTGGGCAGTTCCCCAACTAAGGAATGTTGAGTGATATAATCCAGAAACCAAGGAATGCGAGCATCGTTATAAAGAACGCTATTGCGTAGTCCGTGCTCTTCTTTGTTTCGTGTTTAGCCCTGGAAACCAGTGTTATTGCTATAATCAGCACCACAAACAGAAGTAGCATCCCGATAAGGGTTGATGTCTGAAGTCCTACAAGAAATCCAGTGAAGGCAGCCAAGAAGAATGATGCCATCATTACTTTTCCCCTCGTGAAATCTGCAACAACGAATTTGCCTCGGTCAAATGTCTCCATTTACGATACCTCTTTCATCATTTCAATGATTACCTTGATGGGTTTCGGGGATTTAACAACTCCTGAAGCTACTAGTATCCCCTCAGCCCCGAGAGTCTTGCTGATGTGAACATCGTTCTTATTTTTAATTCCCGCACCAACGACGAGCTTGGAACTAGTTCCCTTAAGAAGTTTTACCGCCTTGCCTATTATTTCTGGTTTTGCTGTTGAAACAGATATATCTCCTCCAATCAGCTCTGGGGGTTCATAGGCTATGTAGTCTGGTTTTAACGTTATCAATTTCGCTACCTCATTGAGGTCTGCAGCGCAGACAAGTGTAGTGAGCCCAAGTTTTGAAGCAATCTTGACCGATTCTCCAATCTCCTCAAAACCAATCCTGTGTTCAGAGTGATTGAGCATTACTCCCGAATAAGAGTATTTTCTTAGAAGGCCGATGGGGACGTGACCCGTGTATGGCCCAGCTTCTTTGGGTTCTGCGGTCTGGGCGAACTTGACTAGTTTGGTCTCCATCAGGGAATCGAGTGGGTTGAGAACTAGAATGATGGATTTGTTGTTCCCGAACTCCCTTTCAATTGTTCTTATCAATCTAAGTGCGTCAGATCCTGTGGATTCTTCGTAAGCTTTAAAGTTAATAAAAAAGAGCAAGAATTCACCCTAGTTTTGCAACTGCTCCCTCAACTTCCGAATAGTTTGGTTCCTTCTTAGGATCTTCTGAGACCCACTTGTATGCAACCATTCCATCTTTGTCAACTACAAACACAGCTCTCTTTGAAACGTTGAGTCCTTTTACGTTGACGAAACTCTCGTGAACTCCACCGTATTGTCTGCTCACTCTCTCAGTGAAATCGCTTAGCAACTGGAAACTAAGGTTGTTCTCTTTCTTGAACTGGGCGAGCGAGAAAGGCTGGTCAACGCTTATACCCAGGACCGTAGCATTCAGCTTGTTGAATTTTGCTATCGAGTCCCTGAATGTGCATAGTTCGTGCGTACACACTGATGTGAATGCTCCAGGGAAGAATACCAGCACTGTGGGATGGCCCACGAAGCTGGATAGTCTTACCTCCTTTAATTCTGTGTCAATCAATTCGAAGTCCGGTGCTTTTTCTCCAATGTTCATGTTTGCTCATCGTTTACGAATATATAAAAAACAGCTAGTTTACGAGATTATTTGACCAGCTCTGGCTCTTCCTTTTCCTGTTTTTTCATATGGTGCAAGCGTTTGCTCCTCTCTTGGTACCGCTTCAACCCTGCCTGAAACAACATTTTGTCTTCTTCCGACTCTACCTTTAGTTGAGGTGCATCCACTGGCTTACCACCATCATCGAGTGCGACCATGGTTACTGTTGCCCTACCAGCAAAATTGATATCTCCTCTCTCTAGGTTTTCAGCGAACACCTCAACCCCGACCTCCATAGACGACTTTCCAACAAAATTCATTCTGCCCTTCAATTCCAGAAGGTCCCCTATGTGTACCGGATAGATGAAGTCAATGTGTTCTATGTTGGCGGTGACACAATTTCTGCGGCTGTGTTTTGTTACGACTATTCCAGCTATCTCGTCTATCATCTTCAAAATGGTACCCCCAAATACATTTCCTGCAACGTTCGCATCTGGAGGGAGCATTACCCTAGATATTGACGACTCAGTTTCCTTTGGTGTCTTTTCTTCCATTATATTACGCCTCTTCTTTTCTTGGCACTTTCCAACTCATTACCAAAACTTGCTATTAAGTTGTTTCTTGTTGCTTCTAATCAAGAATGTTAAATATCGTACAAGAATTAAGAAAAATATCACCCGGGTGACTCAATGAAATCTAACGATGAAAAGGTTGCAATTGTGGGGATAGGACATTCAAAATTTGGGAAGAGGCTCGATGTAAGCATAAACGAACTCGGTTGGGAGGCGATAAAGCCCGCCCTTCAAGACGCAGGAGTGACGCAGAAAGATGTGGATTTCTACTCCGTTGGGAATTTTGGTTATTGGAGCGAGGAAATACTTCCGGCAGTAACGATAGGGGAGTATGCGGGTCTTTCCTGCGGAAGCTTGAAGACCGAGGCAGCCTGCGCGTCAGGGAGCGCGTCTCTCAAGATTGCTGTCGATAGCATATTGTCTGGGAACAGCAAGATTGCGATTGCGATGGGTATTGAAAAGATGTACAACTCCCCGAATGGAACGATCATAGAGTTGATAGGCAGGGCAGGGAATTACTTTTGGGAATTCGAGAACTTCGGGATGACCTTTCCAGGGTACTATGCCCTCTACGCTACCAAGTATCTCGATGCATACCATTCGAGGGAAGAAGACCTTTGCGAAGCTGCAGTGAAAGCGCACCACTATGGTAGTTTGAACCCATACGCTCAATTTCAAAAGGAAACATCTGTCGAAGAATGCATGAAGTCCAAATATGTATCCAGACCACTGAAGTTGATGGATTCCTCTCCTATCACAGATGGTGCGGCCGCAGTTGTTCTCGCTAGAGGGGATGTAGCCAAGAAACTCTCAGATACCCCCGTGTTCGTAGAAGCCCAAGGGTACGCTTCCGGAACAGCCTACATGGGGAGAAGAGATGACTACACCGGCCTTGAGGCCAGCAGAAGAGCTGCAGAAGCTGCATACAGAAAGGCAGGATTAGATGGAGCGTCCAACAACTTCGACATCTTTGAAGTCCATGATTGTTTCACAATTGCAGAAGTTATGGCATACGAGGATCTAGGCCTAGTAAAGAAAGGTGAAGGGATTCAGCTGCTCAGAGAGCATCAGACCTACAGGGATGGAAAATATCCTGCTAATCTAGATGGTGGCCTTAAATCAAAGGGTCACCCAATAGGGGCTACAGGAATCAGTCAGGCAGTTGAGATAACGAAACAGTTGAGGGGAGAAGCAGAAAAAGGAAGACAAGCTGACATCAGAAAAGGAAGAGGACTTCAACATAACGTTGGTGGGACTGGCCACTATGCATACGTTACTGTTTATTCCAGAGGTGATTGAATGCCAATTGACACAGTGCTTGAGGACAGAAGAGTGCTTGACCTGAGATACAGAATGCCAATATCCCAGATTATTAAATTCTTTGAAGGTCTTGAAGAGGGTAAAGTCAGAGGGACCAGATGCAAAGAATGTGGAAGAAAGTATTTCCCGCCTCAGACTGAGTGTCCAACTTGCATGACGAAGAACACGGAGTGGTTTGATTTCGAAGGAGATGCATCCCTTGAAACTTTTACCACAGTTGAGGTAGTTCCTACCTCTTTTGTGAATGAGGGAAGCTACGTTGTTGCAATCGGTCTCCTGAAGGAAGGGGTTAGGATTCTTTCCTGGCTGAATACACAGGACCGTTCTACCATCAAGATTGGGATGAAAATGAAATTGAAGGCAGTCAAGAGGGAGGAAGGTTACTACAGCTATGAATTCTTTTCAATCTGAGGTTTTCAGAGCAACGTAGCTGTTAACTGGATCAGTTGAAAACCTTCTCCTCCTCAAGTTTGAAATCCAGTGCGTCCTTCTCTATTTCACGTTTGGTGCTCCCGTAATTCTTATCTGTAAATTCTTTGATGAATTCGTGTTGTATTATCAGCTTCATTACTTCGCTGCTTCCAGTCCATATGAGTCCTAGTCTTGAATCCCTCAATAGCCTTTCGACAGGATAGACGGTCGTGTATCCAATACCGCCCAACATCTGCATAGAATCGTTTACGATTTTCCACATAGCCTCCGTGGACTGAAGCTTCGCAATGGAGACAAGTTTCCTGACGTAAGCGAGATCGGTCTTACCAACCTCCATCTGATCGGCCGCCTTACTGGCAACGTAGACCATTGATGAAGCATTCTGCAGCAACGCAACGCTTTCTGCAAGTTTGAAACTTATTCCTTCGTGTTCGATGAGTTTTTTCCCGAACGATTCTCTCTTCAGTGCGTAAGAAGTAGCTACCTCGATCGCAGCTGTGCCTACCCCGATAGACCCCGCTGCAGTGGTCAGCCTCTCTGGGACCATCATCCTGTTAAATATTTCGTAGCCTCCGTTCAGTTCGCCAATCAGGTTCTCTTCTGGAATCTCAGCATCCTTGAAAACTAACCTTGCAGTTCCCCCTCCCTTGTTCCCCATCAGGCCATACATAGTTTCGACTTTCAATCCAGGGGTATCCCTGTCAAGAATGAAAGCACTAACTCCCCTCGTCCTTGACTTTGCGTTCTTGTCAGTAATTGCATATGTGACAAAGAAGTCCGCTCCCTTCCCACCTACGATGAATCTTTTTTGTCCATTCAGAAAATATTTGTTTCCCCTTTTCTCTGCAGTGGTTTTCATCATACCGAACAAATCTGAACCACCAGAAGGCTCTGTTATCGCTTCAGCGCCGTACTTTTTACCGCTCGTTATTCCCCTGAGGTACTTATCCTTCTGATCTCTCGTTCCAAATCTGTGGATCGGCTCACCCACGATCGTTCCGAGTGAATACATACAGCTCAGGGTGAAACCAAGGAATCCCATCTCCTCGACGGCAGAAGCTTCACCAACCCAGGAACTTCCTCTACCTCCATATTCTTCAGGAAATCTCAGTCCTACGGTCCTTTCATTGGTTGCTAAATCTATAAACTCTCTTGGAAATACAATTTCTTCGCTTTCAATCTTTCTGATCAATTCGTGAGGTACCGCCTTAACTACTCGCCTAACCTCGTATTTTGTCTTTCTTTCTTCGTCGCTCAGCAGAAAATCTTCCATTTTATTCATCCTCTAATCATGGGCTATTGTCCAGCTGCTATAATCTAGTAAAATAAAAACAATATGAATTTACCTGACAAGCAATAACTCCTTTCTATGAATTCTGTCCATTTTAATTGCTTTGGCGGAGTTAAAAATATTTAGTT
Source organism: Thermoplasmatales archaeon (assembly GCA_026127935.1). Lineage (GTDB taxonomy): Archaea > Thermoplasmatota > Thermoplasmata > Thermoplasmatales. The sequence continues at coordinate 88,295 of JAJSLL010000005.1, forward strand.
TAAAAACTATAGCAATCGATACGTTTATTTATAGGATGCCTCTTATTATTGTGCAACCGACATCAGAAAGTGACCGACCTTGGTTAAAGTTATATGACAAAGGAGTTCCAGCAGATATTGAATGCAAAGAAGTGAAACCCTATGATTTCCTAAAACAGAGTGCAGCCAGAATACCGGAACATCTTGCTGTTGCTTTTTTCAACTACAAGTTGACCTTTAGGGACTTGAAGGAAAGGACAGACTCTTTTGCATCATTTCTGAAATCGCTGGGTGTTCATGCAGGCGACAGAGTAGCTGTCGATCTCCCTAACTGTCCCCAGTACATCATTGCGTTTCAGGCCATCAACAAGATTGGTGCAGTTGTAGCTCAAATTTCCCCAACTTATTTTGAGATAGAGATAGATCGGATAATCGGGGACTCGGAGTCAAAGGTTCTCATCATATTCGATGATCTACTTCCAAGAATAGATGGAGTGACCAAGAAGTACCCAAATCTCGTTGTAGTGGCTACGAGAATAGAGGATTATCTGCGCTTTCCACTCAATTCTCTCTACACATTACAGAGAAAGAAAAACAAGAAATTTGTCGATATCCCAGAGAAATACAGGAAGTTTGAAGAACATCGGTCTTTCCAGCCCAGTTCAGAGGAGAACAACGATACAAATTCTCTTGCGGTTTTGCAATACACTGGAGGTACGACCGGAGTACCAAAGGGAGCTATGCTTTCTAACAGGAACCTGGTGTGTAACACCATCCAGTCGGTAGCATGTCTCCCAGGTCAAGGGTTCGGCAAAGACGTCATGCTCAGTGTTATTCCCTTCTTCCACGTTTTTGGAATGACCGTAGCTATGAACTTCCCGATGAAGATCGGTGCATCAATAGTCCTCCAACCAAAGCCGGACATAGATGGCATTTTCAAACTGATTAAGAAATATCACCCAACCTTCTTCCCCGGTGTGCCGACCCTATATGGGGGTATTCTCCTTCACAAAGAGCTCCAAAATGTCGATATGAAATCCATCCAGTATTGTATATCTGGCTCTGCGCCGCTGCCCGTGGAGATAATAGAGAAATGGAATAAAGTCACAGGGGGACATCTGGTCGAAGGGTATGGGCTCACTGAAGCTTCACCAGTCACTCACGTGAATCCTCTGTTTGGGAAGATAAAGTCAGGTTCGATCGGTCTACCAGTTCCATCCACGTACGCGAAGATCGTTGATCTGGAAAACGGTACTAAAAATATGCCTGTTGGTGCAGAGGGCGAACTGCTGGTAAAGGGTCCACAGGTCATGCAGGGATACTACAAGAATCCTGGCGAGACAGACGGAGTCTTGAAAGATGGCTGGCTTCACACAGGGGATATTGCGAAAATGGACGAAGAGGGATATTTCTATATCGTAGACAGAAAGAAGGATGTAATCATAGTCGGGGGGTTCAATGTCTATCCGAGGGAAGTTGAAGAGATTCTCTATCAGAATCCAAAGGTCAAGGAAGCGGCAGCAATTGGCGTGAAGGATGCAGCCCACGGTGAGGTTGTCAAAGCCTTCGTAGTCCTGAAGGACGGACAAAGTGCGACAGAACAGGAAATCATTGACTTTTTCCATAACAAGATTGCGAAGTTCAAAGTTCCTAGGTCGGTAGAATTCAGGAAGGACCTTCCAAAAACATTGGTTGGAAAGATATTGAGAAGGGAGCTAAGAGAGTCAAAATAAAGATAATCCATATTGGATCTAGTCATCCACCACTATTTGAGACGCGTGAAGGAAGAGGATAGAAGTTGAGTTAATATTCATGCACGGTCCACCACCTGTGGGGAAACTGATGGTAGCAATAGAGCTCTAGAAGTATACATGATTCAAATTGTTCCACAATCATATCTCTATTCAGGAGGTTAGATTTATCTTTGATTTTGGAACTCCAATCTTCTGGCAACTATTAGGGAAATTCAGAAACGAAATGATAAAGGCAGCTGTGCAGGAAGACACAAACACCATTTTCACCGTGTTCTACGCCAAAGGTCCCGGTGACAAATATGTAGAAAACATAAGGAATCTTGTCGAATCAAAAAGGGGTAGAGTATGTTTTGTCCAGTTACAAAGTAATAAAGAAGAGATCCGTGGAAAAGTGAAAATCAGATCAAGGAAGGAAAGGGGTAAACTGAATTCAAGAAATGAATTGGAAGATATGTTTAGAAAATACTACCTGTTTGGAAAGGTGACTGGAGGTATATCCCTGAGCACCGATACTTCTATTCTTACTCCGAGGGAGGCAGCTCTCAAGATACCTTTCCACTATTAGCCACTCAAGAAGAAATAATCTACCGGACAGACAATTTCGAAAGGAGTTTCCAATTGAAAACAAAGGTCGAAAACATACATTTGAGAGTAACGTTGTTTAGAGTGTCATATTGTTAATCATCGGTAACTCTTACCTATTGCCGTTCAGGAGATATTCCCACAATCAGTCCGCTTAAGAAAGTATTCTTATGTAGTTCTAAACAAACCCCGCCTTGGTCTCAAAAACCAATGTGGACAGAACTTCCATCTCGTGTTCTTCGTTGTGGAAAAGCACAGACAGGGCCATCGAATCCCTGTAGAATTTCTCAATTCCAAAGTCTTCTAGATACCCATATCCACCGTGTATCTGCAAAGAGGTCTTGCTGATGTCCTTGGCGAGTGCGAGTGCCTTGTGCTTTAGGAACATGGCTTCTTTCCTGCTTGGAGAGGTAGATATCAGTACTTCGAAATAGCGTTTCAGAATCTCCATCTCTGCTATGAGTGAAGTCAGCTCGAATGCGAGCGGTTGGAAATCCTTCAAATAGTGTCCAAATGCAGTTCTCACCTTTGCATAATCCAGACCCTTTTGTGAAACTGCCTCACTCATTCCAAGCGAAATTGCCGCCACTGGGATTGACAGTTGATAGTACAATTTTTCAAGCTCTTTTCTTCCTTCCTTGCTCAGCACCTCATAATCAGATGAATTCACACTTACTGCAGAAAAGCCTATGCTCCTAAACCCTAGTCTCTTGAGTTTCTTCCCTGCTGTGAATCCAGACTTTAGAAGTACAAGCTCTCCCGTATCCAGAAGCGTTACAATAAAGTCAGAATCGCTTCCAACCACGAACTGTTTCTCACCCTTGATCTTACCGTCACTCAAAAGAAGGCTGCCATTCTGCCCTGGACCGACTAGTAGATCAGAAAAGGTCACTGTCCCAGATTTGGAACCGTTAGCAACAGCTTCGGTAACCTCGGGATCCTTTACGAGGCTCAAAAAGGAGTTTGCGAGAAGTGTCTTAACGGCGACCGCGGGAACAGACTTTGCAAGATTCTCAAGAACTACTGATAGCGTCTTGACATCTGCAACTTCTTCTCCAGACTGTCCCATCATGGAAAAGAATCCCTGATCTGCGAGCAACTTAACGAATTCCTTCCCCATGCTCTCATTTTCAAATTTTAGTGAGTTGTTTTCCACATATTTCGCATTAAAATCTTTAACTGTATTTTCAAGAATTTCATATTCCTCTTCCATCTAGGTCACGCTCCTCCTTCCTTCAGCATCATCCTCGTGATTATAAGCTTCTCTACCTCTGTTGTTCCTTCCCAAATGTCCAGGATCTTTGCGTCTCTGAAGAATCTTTCAAGGTCAGAAGTCAGTCCGTGAAGTGACATGAGTTCAATAGCCCTTTTAGTGGCGAATACCGCAGTCTCTGCCGCATAGAACTTTGCCATGCTAGTCACAATCGGATTTGGTGTGAATTTGAATAAGTAGGAAGCCGCCTTATAGGTGATGTTCCGAGTTGCTTCAACTCTAGTAGCAATTTCCGCAATCGCGAGTTGCAAATTCTCATTCAACTCCCCAGTTTCCGAAACTGGAGCATACTTCTTTGAGTATTCTATCAGTCGATCCAGTGCACCGTGGGCTATTCCCAACCCCTGTGCAGCAACGTATATCCTGCTGATGTTGAAGAAGGTCATGATGTAGTAGAATCCCTTCCCTTCTTCCCCCACCATGTCTTCCTTGGGTACCCTAACGTTGTCGAATATGAGTTCTGCAGTGTTGGTGGCTCTTACTCCAAGCTTTCCGTGCAACTTATTTATGGCAAATCCTGGACTCTTTGAATCAACAACGAACACGCTCAAACCCTTGTGCTTCTTTTCAGGGGACGGGGGTGGGGAAGTTCTAGCAAGTACTAGGAAGTGGTCGGCAATCTGTCCATTGCTTATGAACATCTTTCCGCCGTTCAGGACATAGGAGTCTCCATCAAGTCTGGCTTCGCACTTAATGCCTGCAACGTCTGACCCTCCTCCTGCCTCAGTTACCCCAAGACCCAGGGTCCTCTTCCCTGCAAAGACCGGGTTCATGTACTTCTCCTTCTGGGCATCGTTACCAAAGAACATAAAAATCTCTGCTCCAAATGCAGAAATGGTAACGGATATACCTAAACCCGGGTCCCTTCTTACGAGTTCTTCGATGGTAACCAGAACTTTCCATGGATTTGAGAAATCCAATACCTTCTCTTTTTTCGAGATAGCTACTATGTCTGTAGGAAACTCTTCATTGAAATCGGATTTTTCAGCAACTTCTTCCGTGAAATACTTGTTAGCGAATTCCTTTGCCCTTACAACGGCCTCTTTTATATCGTCACTCAATTCGAAATCCATTATTACACCTTCTCCATTAGTACAGAATATCCTTGTCCTCCACCAACACAAAGCGAGGCTATACCCCTCTCCTTCCCGCTTGCTTTCAGTTGACGAGATAGAGTTCCCGCGAGTCTCGCACCCGAGGCTCCGAGAGGGTGTCCTATTGCTATCGCGCCTCCCTTGACATTGACCTTGTTCCTCGGAATGTTGAGCTCACGCATCGCATTAAGGACTACTACGGCGAATGCCTCGTTGATTTCCCATAGATCGATGTCTTCAGAAGTCAATTTGGCTTTTGCAAGTAGCTTCTTTGATGCGGGTACGGGTCCCTCACCCATTAATGATGGGTCGACTCCAGCCCACCCAAAAGCACTCACCTTTGAGAGAGGTTTCAATCCGTATTCTTTCACTTTTTTTCCAGACGCCAACATGACAAGCGAGGCACCTGCATTTAGTGGAGATGAATTTCCTGCAGTTATGACTCCTCCTTCTTTAAACGCAGGAGGCAGTTTTTTCATTTGTTCAACTGAGCTATCCTTTCTAATGCTTTGGTCTTTATCGATAATCTTGGTCTCGCCCTCCGATTCTACTTCAATCGGGAGTATTTCGTCCTTGAAGAAACCGCTGTCCTGCGCTTGAGATGCGTACTTGTGACTCTCATAAGCGAACGTATCCATTTCGTCTCTCGGGATACCCTTCAACTTCGCAAGTTTCTCAGCGGTCAGACCCATATAAAAGCCAGTCTTCATGTCATATTTCATGTACTCCGGTCTGAGCAGTAGCTTAAGGTTGGGGTTGACCATCGGATTGTCACCAAGGGGGACGTGTGTCATGTGCTCCATCCCTCCTGCCAAGACTATTTCCGAATTGCCCGTCATTATCTCCATAGCGCCTATACTAATTGCGTTCAGTGAAGACGAACATGCTCTATCTATTGCCATCGCAGGAACTTCGACCGGAAAACCTGCCAACAAAACAGGTTGCCTGCCTCCATACATCCAATTCTCTCCAACCTGTAAAGCAGATCCTAAAATGGTGTCGTTTATTTCGGTTGGCTTCACACCTGTCTCTTTCACCGAATCTTTCATAAGCGCTGCAAGAGCTTCGTCCATTCTTATGCTGTTGAACACATCCTTTGTGGGATCGCTGGGTTTTGACTTTGAGAATGGGGTCCTTTTGTAATAAACCAAAAACACTTCTTTATTTTCCATAGATATTACAATTTTAGATTAATGACGGATATATAACTCTTTTACGGTTCAGCGGTGCCATTGTGCGACACTTAAATTTGTTTAGTAGTCCGTATGGTTATTCATCTATTTCTAGTGACTTTTTATTAATAGAAAAGCACAGCATTTCCGATTAGAACTGAGCCAGTTATCCCCATTGGTGAAGTGGCCTTCTCTTTAGAGTTCCAAATAGAGGAGACAGAAGTACACTCGAAAACTGAAATTTTGAAATTGACATTGAAAAGCAAGGATAATATCTGAAGAGTGCATTTACGAATTAGTGGTTTATAATGCCATATGACATCGTTGTACTTATTAAACAAATACCGGATCTAGAACTAATAAAAGTAAACCAATCGACTGAAGAACCAATAACCGACGGAGTGCCTTTCAAATTTGAAAATCTGAGCAAGAACTCGGTGGAAGCCGCCGTCAGAATCAAGGAGAAGAACGGTGGCAAGATCACTGCAGTTCTCTTTGGGAATGAAAAGGGAACACAGGTAATGAAAGAGGCTTATGCAATGGGAGTTGATGAAGGAATCCTCATTACTGGATACAGCGAGAATAATCCTGTTCTTACTGCTAAAGTGCTGGCCCAAAAAATAAAACAACTCCACTACGATCTAGTGATACTCGGAAATCAGTCTGCAGATTCAATGAGTGGCATGGTTGCGGGACTCGTAGCCACCGAACTGAATCTTCCTCTGTTATCCAATGCCGTCTCAATAGAAGTGGCAGATAAGATCGTGAAGGTGAGCACTGCGACAGAGAAAGACGTTATCAAATCGGAAACCACGATGCCAGCAGTAATCTCCGTAACGCAGGAGACAAATGAACCAAGATTTCCACCGGTACTACAGATCATCAAAGCAGGAAAAAAGAGCATAAGCACCGAACAGTCGACTGTTAAGATAGAGAATACGTCCAAGATTATCTCTAAGAAAGCTCCTAAAAGCGAAAGAAAGAGATTGATATTCGAGGATGTAGACAAAGGCGCGCAAGAGGTCGCCAAAGTTTTAAAGGAGGCGATGAAATGAAATTTTTGATATTTTCTGATATCGAAGACAGTGCTAAACAGGTTATGAGTTTCCTGAAGGGGAAGGGAGATTTTGTACTTTACACAACAGAAAAGGGTGAGTCGCTTACAAAATATGGAGCTCAGAAAATCGTTCTTCTGACAGGGAAACCGGAGGTGAAGGGAATCTCCTCTCTGCTTTCGGATGAATTTTCAAGTGGAGGATATGACCTAGTGATGATAGCTTCCACGGTGTTGGGAAGAGACGTTGCTTCCCTGTTTTCTGGACAAAAGTCCATTGAAGTCATCCCTGAAATTTTTGATATCAAATTCAACAGTGGGACGGTAACAACGAAACGATATGGACTTGGAGGAAAGGCTGTCATTGAGGAGGAGTCCAAGTCAAAGTTATTCACTTTCCTTTCTGGTTTGTCGGATGATGTTCCTGGCGATGGTAGTTCTCCCATTGAAACAAAGAACATTCCAGAAGGTGTCGTCAAGATACTAGCAATTGAACAGAAGAAAGCGAAAGAAGTGAATCTGGAAAAGGCAAACATAATCGTCGCGGTGGGGAGAGGTCTAGGAAAGATTGAAGGAATTCAACAGATAGAGCCACTGGTTAAAGCAGTGAGGGGAGAACTTGCAGGTTCAAGGCCCGTCTGCCTGGATTACCACTGGCTGTCGGAGGACAGGCAGGTTGGGTACTCTGGGAGAACTGTCAAGCCAAAGGCATATGTGGCTCTGGGCATCTCAGGACAGATACAGCACATCGCCGGAATGAGGGGATCCAAGGTAGTGGTTGCAGTCAATAAGGATAAGAATGCACCTATTTTCCAAGAAGCAGACTACGGAATCGTAGGTGATCTTTACCAGATCGTGCCAAAAATAGTATCCTACCTATGAAAGGTTCTCAGCTACTAGCTCCGCTATGTCTTTGACCTTCATTTTTTCTTCTTTATTTGTTACCTTCCTTGCATCATCGAGCATCGACATGCAATATGGACACGCTGTAACAACCACTGAAGCATTTATTTGATCTGCTTGGCCAATCCTTTTGTGCGATATCTTCGTTCCAACATTCTCTTCCATCCACATTCTCGCTCCTCCGGCCCCGCAGCAGAGACCCTTTGTCTTATTCATCTCCATCTCTTGGTAGTTGGTGGTTACCAGGCTGATGATGTTTCTGGGAGCATCAAAAACCCTGTTGTATCTTCCTAGATAGCAAGAATCGTGGTAGGTAAATTTCTCCGTGTCCTTCTTCTCCTTAATTGATATCTTCCCCTCTCTAAGCAGGGAATCGATGAATTCCGTATGATGCACCACTTCCAAGTCCATTTTGACGTTATATTCGTTCTTGAACGTGTTGAAACAGTGCGGGCAGATCGTTACGATCTTCTTAACTCCATACTTTTTGAATGTTTCAACATTTTGAGTTTGCAGAGTCTGGAACTGGTATTCGTTTCCAGATCTCCTAGCGGGATCACCACTGCACTTTTCTTCCGTACCTAGAATGGCATAAGACACTCCAGCTTTTTCCAGGACCTTTACAAGTGCCTTCGAAATTTCTCGGTTTCTTGGATCGTAACTACCTGAGCATCCCACCCAGAAAAGATAATCAAATTTCTGGTCCGGGTTCTTCGAAAGATCGGGCACGTTCAATCCCTTTGTCCAGTCTGCTCTAGTTGCGGGATCATTTGTCCACGGACTCTGGTAAGATTCCATGTTGGCATACATATCTGTGATTCCCTTAGGGGCACTTCCTTGGTTCAGAACGAGAGATCTTCTCATTTCTACGATCTTGTCTACATGATTGATCATCACAGGACACTCTTCAACGCATGCATTGCAGGTGGTGCAAGACCACAAATCTTCTTCCTTGATCACGCTATTTAGCACCGTTGGAAATGCTTCATCTGGTTTGCTTCTGTCACCTCTCCTGAAGGCGGTTCCTTCTTCAAGAAGCGCTGTCCTAAGATCCCATATAATATCTCTTGGAGAGAGGGACTTTCCAGTAAGGTTTGCAGGGCAGGCAGCCGTGCATCTGCCACACTCAGTACATGAGTAAAGATCCAGATAATCCTTCCAACTGAAATCCCTGATATCTGTTGCCCCGAACTTTGTTGTCTTTTCAAAATCTATGTCTGAGAGCTGACCTCTCGGCTTTTCGTCAGTGAGGAGGACGTTAAAGGGAGCAGCTACGAGATGAAGGTGTTTGGAGGAAGGAATGTATGCAAGAAACACAAGGAATATGATCACGTGGAATGACCAGACAGACCAATAGAGGTTCGTTGCCATAGTCGTCGAAATGGACGGGATGATTGAGGCAACGAGTGCACTAATAGGGGTAACCGAAGCAGGAAGATTTTCCATCACTCCCCCAGGTATTCCACTAGTGTAGCCATCGATCCTTAGTCCAGATAGAAACAGATAACTAACCATTAGGCTGGCTACCAGGAAGAGAATGAAAGAAGCTTCGAAACCGTTGTAGCCCTGATATCTCTTGATCTTTATCACCCATCTCCTAACCACTGCATAGATCACATCAGCTATAACTATTAATGCGAAAATATCAACAGAAAAGAAGACCACGTATTCTGGCAATCCCGTTAGGAAGAATCTGGAAGAGGGATTCAGTCCTGTGAGGAAGACATCTGCAGAATAGAAGGCAAATGCAAGGAACCCCCAGAACATCAGTGCGTGCATGATCCCTCCACCCAAGTCCTTGAAGAGTTTTCCCTGAAAAATTACGTTCCTGAACCCAAGGTAGATCCTGCGTAAAATGGACTTGCCGATGGTAGTTTTCTTTGTGGAAACCTTAAACATGTTCCACAGCAATCGGTATATCTGAAATAGGAAAAGAGCTCCAGAAATAAGCATGCCAATCAAAAGCAGGGAAGAGAATAGGTACATAATCAATTTCTACATCCAAACTGAATATAAATTGTCTTTCCTTTTAAGCGGCATGGGGCACTATTCTTGGATCGTCCTAAATTGAATGGTTTGTTCCCAAACTCTTCCAGAATGTTAGACATCTGACCTCTTCTTCTTTTGAATCTAGTCTCTGCTTTTGAAGGATTTAGGGGATCGCACTCCAAACTTATCATTCCCAAAGCGACCGGTAAGGCAAAATGGGTCTGTCGATGTTTCCAGTTTGGATATTTCCTACTTTCCTTGATAGCTTGGCTTCCTCTTCTGCAGAAGGGCCGAAATTCCTTCTTTCATGTCTTCAGTTCCGTAAAGTATGCCAGCAGCCATAGACTCCATCTCCAGACCAGAATCATAGGTCACGTCTGAACCCCTGTTTACCAGTCTTTTTGCAAGGCTCGCTGCAATTGGAGAGGTACCCATCGAGATAGTTTCTGCCAATTTCAATGTGCTTTCATCAACCGACTCCTTGGGGAACAGTTCAGAAACTATTCCAAAGTTTTTCGCCTCCTCACCAGTTATTCTCTTTCCAGTCAGTATTAAGTACATGGCCCTCGAATTTCCAACGAGCTTGGCTAGTCTCTGACTACCTGACCACGCAGGAATCAGCCCAAGAGTGACTTCTGGCAGCCCCACCTGTGCGTCCGGGGTTGAGACTCTTATATCTCCGGAGAGGGATAGTTCGAAACCACCACCTAGGGCATACCCCTTGATTTCAACAATTACCACTTTTGGAATTTCTTGCAGTTGCTTGAATATTCTTTCTCCCTTTCTGGAATATTCCACGAAGTCAAATGCGCCCGGTATGAACTGAGAAAGTTCTGCACCCGCCGAAAACGTCTCCCCCTTACCCGTAATCACGAGTACTCGAGTTTCGTTGTCTGTCCAAATCTCCTTAATTGCAATGTCAAGATCCGTTAGGAGATCAGAATTTATGAGATTGTGTTTGGGGCGATTTAGCAGTATCCTCGTAACGTGATTCTCTCTCTTTTCGACGATCAGAGTTGAATACTTCTTTTCTTCTGTTCCCTTTGTTGTCTCGACTTTCTTTGAGGATGTTCCCTTTTCCGGTTCCGCAAATGTCTTGATTGAAATGATATCCTTCAATTTTCCTTTCTTTATAGATTCTGCAGGTTCAAACACCTTGAGCCCGTAGAAGCTGCTTAGTTCTTCAAGCTTCTTCTTTACCTCCGCGTTTGTCATGCTATTTGCAACTGATATTGGTCCGAATGGTCTATTGAGTCCCAGTTTGACAGCAGTTTCTATTTCATCCGGCAGGGCAACCTGTTCCTCTATTAGCTTCACTGCCTCATTGATCTCTATCGCAAAAATGTCCATTATTGTAACTTTTTCAGAAGGCTGAGCGTTGGGTATAGCAGCCTTCCCGGTCGACCAGTCGTAGAAACCCATTCCAGTCTTCCTCCCCAATTTGCCATCCTTTACCAGGTTCCTGAACGTGTTGCACTTGTTGTATTCGTTTGACAGCACTACTGCAAGATAATCAAGCATATGCGCGACCGTGTCTAGGCCTACAAAGTCCATCAGTTCGTAGGGTCCCATTGGAAGCCCCTGTCCCCTTGCGTAAAGGTCAAGTTCTTCTGGTTTTTCTACACCCTTATCCAGCACATTACAGAAGAAGAGCATATCTGGAGCATTTATCCTGTTAACGATAAATCCGGGAGAGTCCTTTAGTACTTTGACGGGTGTTTTTCCGATTTGTTTTCCAATTTCGAATGCTCGTTCAAAGTATTCTTTACCTGTGAATTCAGACTTTATGATCTCTACTAGTTTCATTCTGTTGGCTGGATTGAAGAAATGCATCCCCACTACTCTCTCCTTGTTTACTACATTCTTCGATATCTCAGAGATCTTGATGTTGGACGTGTTGGTTGCCAGGATAGTGTCCCTCTTACAGGTCTTGTCAAGCTTGGAAAAAATCTCCTGCTTTAACTCCACAATTTCCGGTATAGCCTCCACAACTATGTCCGCCTCTTTTACGCTGTCTTCAAAATCTGATGAATATTTTATCCTACTCTGGATGTTTTCCTTTTCTCCAGGTTTGATGATTCCCTTTTCAAGCATTTTGGCTAGGTTGTCGCCAATATATTTAGATCCTCGTTCGAGTGCAGCGGGAATGGAATCTTCAAGTATCACATCATTTCCATATTGGGCAAAAACGAGAGCAATTCCTCTGCCCATTTCGCCCGAACCAATAACAGTAACTCTCAAGTTCTCACTTCCTTGCTTTGAGAATGCTCGATGACAACTTTTGCACCGAGAAAATATCTCCACTTATCTTGAGTTTGCCCTGCATGAAGGCCTGTACTCCATCCAGTTTGCCATCAAACAGGTCAGTAAGTACCTGCTCCGATGCGGTGATTGTTGCAGAGGCTGGTTGTTTTGAACCTTCAGTGACGCTAACCTCTCCATCCCCTGCGTGAACGTAGAACGGGGCACCATCGGAGACGTTGAATTGAAATGTTTTGTTGATAGATACGATCTCCTTCTTTAAATCAGGGAGGGCATCAAGCGATTTCACTAAATTTTTTAATATTTCTAAAGAACTCATGCAAGAATTATGTTACTTTGGCTAAAAAACTTTTGGCTATTCACCATCGAAATTCTTTTCGTCATTCAATTATTTTGATGCACTTTAATTTCTTGATTCCAGCCTTTAGGGAGTAATAATAAAGGAGACAATTAGAAAGATTTCAGTAAGACTAATCCACCTTAGAATATTGTTTGAACTAAAGTAAGGACATCAGCTTGAGTAGAATTACTGCTTTTTTGAATTGTCAAGCACTTTCAAACCAGGAGGCTAATGATCCGGTCTAATGTGAGATGGCCACCAGTTGTACTTCTTGAGGACAAGCATCAGAGCAGGTATCAGGAACAACCAGGAAATCAGAGTGTCTATAAGAACCCCCGCAGTTACTGCGAAGCCAATTTCACTAATTATTCCGATGGAGCTGAATATGAGAGATCCGAATACCCCTGCAAGAATGAATCCCAGTACCAGAACCACGCTTCCATTCTCATCTATCGCTTCTGAAATGGCCTCCTCATCACTCTTGCCACTAATTACCGCCTCCCTTGCTTTGGTAACAAGGAAAATATCGTAATCAAGCCCAACTCCGAACAGCGTCACAATGACAAACAGAGGCCCGAAAACTATGAGCGGCAACTTTAACAGGTAGTGGTATACCAAGTAGAAGAGCGAAACTGCTAGCAGAGCGGAAGTCCCGACGTTGAACAGAAGGCGAAGCGGGGTGAATAAAGATGAAAGCTGGAATGCAAGGACGGCAAAAATCATGACAGAGAGAATGAGAACTATTTCGTATGTTGAAACGTTTATAGCATTTGAACTGTCAAGAAGAGATTGGGCAGTCCCTCCAACCTTATAATTGACACCGGTTGGAACGACCTGTTTCATAATCGTATCGACTCTCGCAATAGAGTCTATCCCGCTAGAAATATAGGAGACTGATTTAGTGGTGAAATTAAGAAGGACTGTTTTACCGTCCTTTCCTACGAATGTCAGTGACTGGTTCAGGATGGTATTCTTTGACAGTGTGCTGCCCACAATATTTGAAACGTTAACGAAAGTGCCGAAGGGGTATGTGAGTGTTGTAAGATCAGAAATACCTGAATCTTTCAAAAGTGCAGTCGTAACGTTGTTCAAGATTCCTATGTCAGTCTCGTTGAAATGGCCGTTGAGATATATCTGACTTGGGAATGTTAGCAGCGCATAGCTTGGGGAAAGAGTATCCCCTCCAAAGGCAGAAGTCATTTCATAGTAGCCTGTTTTGCCCGTATTGTTGGGGATTAAGGAGAACAGCGAGAATGACGTTGGAGTAGCTTCGTATACGACCAGAGTCGAAATGAAAATGACTATGAGAACTGCGACCAGCACCTTCTTGTGTTTTCTACTAACTCTTGCGACCCTCTCAAAATTGACAATAATCTTTCTGGGTTTTATCCGCTTCTTGAACACGATCATAAAAGCGGGAAGTAAAGTAAGCGCGACAGCAAGTGAGATCGTTATACCAAGGGCGTTCACAAAACCACCCGAACCTATGATTGGAACCTTGAATATTCCGAGGACGATGTAGGACAAGATAACGGTAAGACCTGAAGTGAAGACGGCATGTCCAGCCCACTTCACTGTAGTTCCGAGTTTATCGTCCGATTTCTCCTTTGAATACCTGTTCAGCATATAGACAGAGTAATCGGTGCTCAGTCCCAGAATCAACATCGCACTCAGAGTTGTAACAATGAAGGAGAGTGATGTCTTGAGCAGGATGCCAAATATGAGATATGATAGGCCCAGGATGATGATCATGCTGACCCCGAAGAACATCAAGGGTACAAACGCAAGTAGAGGAGATCTGAAGTAGATACCAACAATAATCACCGAAGCAACGATCCCTGCCACAAGGGAAAATATCAATCCAGAATATGCTGTGCTCTCTATGCCGCTCGAAATTTGCGCACTGCTAGTCGAGTAAATCTTCACCGGATCGAATTCTTGTTGAATTCCTGAAAGGTAATTGGTGAGGGTATTAAGTTGAGAATTGTTCAAATTAGATTGATTGAATTCAAGAACGACCATGTAGCCAGAGAAATTGTTTGGAACCAAGGAATGGAACAAGGGTGTTGATAATGAAATTCCAGCCCCGGTGTAGTTACCACTCAGGGAGTCTGCTAGGGTTCCACCAGTTGAGACGGATTCTGCAACAAATTTGGCGGGGTTGTTGAAAGTGAAATATGGGTACCCCTCGAATTGGTTCTTTAGGAATTGTTCCGTGAGGTTTAGTGATGAATTTTTGGACCCTTCTGCAAGAAAATCAGAAACGACAGTTTGAGAACTCACTCCGAGAGAAGACGAGAGAGCATTCAATTCAGATGCAGTGTAATTAATGAAATAAGGCCTGTACGTTGCCAGTTTGTCTTCAATCAAACTCGAATAGAATACGTTACTTGGAATATCCACAGACTGATAAAGTTGCTTCAATGAAGTCGATAGGAGAGATTGGTTTAGCTGCATTTCGAAAAATGAATTGTTTAAAGAATTGAATGAATTAAAATATCCAGCGAATTGTATCGGGGACATGTTGAACGCCTGATTAGTGAATATGGCTATCTGAGGATCGCTGGAGTTAAGAATTTGGCCTGTCAGATTCTGAGACAGGAGGGTTTCATTTCCACTCGACCTAAAGTTATAATATGTAGCATTAAAGATATACACATCTCCTGCTCCGTAACTGGAAGTGAGGGAATAAACGAGGTTAAGCGTGATATTTTCTCTCGTCGCGTTGTTAGAATATGAAGTTATGTTGAATGAAGAATAAATTGGGTAGAAAATTTCCCTTTCTGTTTGGTTTAGAGAATTATTGAGCGCGGTATAGGCCTGTTGAATCGAAAAATTGAGTCTGCTATAATCTGATCCATTGTAATACGGGTTCGATGTATTGTTCCAGGTATTATAGAAGGCTTGGTAATACCCAACAGAAAATGAACTGTTACCAAAATTCTGAGTTTCATTCAACAGTGTTTCTGAAGCAAAGTAGTCCCTTTGGGGGGTTGGATACGCAGCCAACGATTTGTTGTTGTATATCGTGTAATATGCTAGTGGTATCCCATACAACAGCTGGGATGTGTTATTGATCGTATCCTCGTAAGACTTGAACAGTGTCGAATAACTCTGCACCGCAAGTGAAATGTTGTAGTGAGTCGAGTTAAAGTAAGAGTCAATGGATATCAGTTCAATAGTGAAATTTTCAACGCTCTTTACAGAACTGTTGAAAGTGTTGTATCCCGAAATTGTACCATTGGCCGCTTTCGAAACATCCGTATAAACAGTATACGTTGAATTTGATATGGAATCTACGACACCGTTCCCTATATCATAGGGAGATATTATTCCTGAAGGAGCCAAACTGTTGAGATCACTCTTGTACGTCGAGTTTAACCTTTCCCACAGTTTGTAAGAGGTCACATTCTCAAGAGGAGAGGCAATGTAGAGTACGACTGCAGTTCCGTTAGAAGAAGAATTCGAATTATTGAACTGGTTATTGAGAAGAGTCTTGGCTTCGACCGACATTGTTTGGTTACTCCCTGCAAACTCAACATTCTCTATGTTGTAATTAACCAGACTAGTGGACTCGGCAGCAAAAGGGAGGAGCACCAAGAGGGCTACGAGCCAAACGATGATTATGATCTTGTACCTCTTCTTTATGAAATTTCCGAGAGAACCAAACTGTCCCTCTAACATTTATCCCAGATGTCAAAAGATTATTTCAAACTTGGTGCTGTCTTCAGTCCCCTAACTTTTCTCTTTGGAATCACAACTGTCACCTAGTGATTGTTTCCCATCCTGCAAGGAAAATCAAACCTTTTGCAGGAGTATCTTGTCCCGGAGAATGTGGCTGTGAATTATTCAAATAATTGAAAGAAAATACTCTACAATGGGTTTGTCAATAGAATAAAGAGCGATTCCCTAAGAGCTTTTATTTGGCGAGATATAGTTTTAAACGGTCGTTTCATAAACTCATGTGAAGATTTTTGATAATCACGTCCACTTGACAAGTTCGTCACTAGATTTCTTTGTGAAAACGTTCACAAAGGAAGGAGGAACTTCAATCAACTTAGTAAACCTAACTGAGAGTTGCTTTTCACTCGATGAATTTTCAAAAAAGTACGACGAGACAATTTCACTGGGAAAGAGATTGAGAGATAAGGGATTAGAAGTTGTAGTCAGTATCGGCCCTTACCCGGTAAATTACATAGAAATGAAAGAAAAAATAGGCATTGAAAAGACCATGGATATTTATAGGAAAGCGTTGGATTTGGCCATCAAACTCGTCGAGGAAGGTTCTGCCAACGCTATCGGCGAGGTAGGAAGACCCCATTTCGAGACGTCAGTGGAAAATATGGAAGAAAGCAACAGCATAATGGATTACATATTCCAGATGACTGCAGACAAGGACATACCCGTCATTTTGCATACCGAGTCACTGGATTCAAGTGGAATGTGCGAATTGATGAAAAAGGCAAGAAGGAACGGAAAGAATTCA
>JAJSLL010000019.1 GCA_026127935.1 Thermoplasmatales archaeon
CAGGAATATCTCGCATACATGCGCGATGCCATTGGAATCAGGTGCTTCACTTGAGTTTGGCAGCAATCTCAATTGCTAAATCTACTGCCTCTTTGGGAGTCTTAGCCCTTCTGAAATTTGGTTCATACTTTTTCTTTGGATTGAAGTCCATGTCTCCTATCTCTATGACCTTCTTTCCCTCATTAAGTGCGAATGAAGCCTCTGAAATCGTACCCACTGAGCCATCAATTGCTATCACTACCTTTCCAGCTCTTACGACTAGGAAATTTCTGGCATATCCCATTCCGGTTGGAAGTGCTGCCGACAGGTACTTGTTCCCATCCTCTGGTCGGGTTCCAGGGAGTATCCCTATTACCAATCCGTTTTCTTCCCTGACTCCCTTTGAAACGCACTCCATGACCCCAGAAAGACCTCCGCAGAAGACCGTTGCTCCGGCTTTTGCAAGCAGTCTTCCGACTTCCATTGCAACCTCACAAATCTCTGAGGATACTTCGCTCCCTCCTATGACTGAAATGTTGAGTATCATTTGTAATATTACCTCAAAATAAAGGGATGAATTTTTCCCTACAGCCTCAACCGTATATCGACTGTTCCGCCTGTTTTTGTGTCTTGTCCTTTTGCATCTGGTTGAATTTGTTTATTATCTCATTGGTCTGTTCGTGAAGCTTCTTCACGGACACTTCCAAGATGTCTGTCTTGATGTTGAGTTTGTAAGCACCATTCAGCACTTTAACGATTGCTAGCACTGCCTCGGGGTCTGGAATATCGATAGAGGTATCGGTCATAAGAGAAACTGCATCTATCTTCTTCCCGATACACTCGTTTATGAGTGCTCCTCCTATCCCAGATATGATCACCGAACCAGCACTTTGAACTCCAGCATCTGATAACGGTTTGAAATTTTCCGACTCGGCAGCAGCGTAAACTTCTCTCTTGTCTACAAGACCCTTTGCTGGTATACCATCTATGACCACAATTTCCTTGGGTTGCATTCCCTCTATCCATTTTACCAGGACCGAAGTAATTTCATACAACCCGTTATCATCAATGGGGACCTCGCAGGTGATTACCAGCAAAGTACCTTCCTTGTTTCCATATATCCTAAATGGTGTCCTCATCTTCCCTCCGACAAACACAGTAACGGGAGGGATGTGGACGCTCTTTATCTGAGCAATTTGATGAAGTTCGAGCTGCTCAATTAAATAGGAAGAAGTCAGCAACCCAAGCGTAGTCGATTCCACGAATCCTAGAATAACAAGCGGATTTTTGGGCACGAAGTTGTTTATCTTTATGACTTGCGGTTCAGTATGATCCATATAAACTAATCAATATACCGGATAAAAACTTTCATGTAGGGAGCAGGACAACTATAAAATTAACTGTTTATCTTCTTGTATTGCCCGTACAAATTCTCGTATATCTTTTCCATTCTTCTCAGGCTCCTCTTGAGTGCGGCCTGAGGTTTTCCCTGCTTGACTTTTATGTGAATCTTGGGATTTGAAAGATAGGGGTGCTCGAAATAATACCTCAAGTTTTCAACCATCGTGTCGTTTTCTATCTCTTCCACCAGAGGCCTCAGAATGGTATTATCGTTGTTCTGTACTTCGTATACTATGAAGTCTTTGCCTTTGTCTATGACCACAAACTCCATTTCCTTCATTCAGACCTTATTTTCACTCACTTATTAACTTCATCGGTCTTCGCGAGATCCCGAAGTCTCTTGACCCCATCTATTTCCAGAATGACTTTGTAGACTGCATCTGGAACTAGGTCTTCCCACTTTTCCCCTTCCATTATCCTCCTCCTTATTTCCCTTCCCGAGTAAGTTTCCCTTGTCTTCATTGCCGGTTCTAAAACATTCTTTCCCGCTTCCAAGAACAATCTCTTTACGAGAGGATTCCCCGAGATCGCGATGTCAAACGGAGGAGTCAGGGAAACTATGTGACTGACCCACAGACTGTTCCTGTACAGGTCCTCAATTGGCACTAGATAATAGTCGCGAATTGAATTCGATTCCATGGCTCTCTGAATCATATACTGCCTTTCACCTGCGGTGAAAGGATTTGCGAGGGTGTGAGACTCTTGGGCGCTTCCAATACCTATGATCAGGGAGCCGTACTCGTTGATTATTTTCCTCGCTAGCCACATATGACCATTGTGAAACGGTTGAAACCTCCCTATCATCAGGGGACGCATACAACTAAATTAACACTACGATTAAACCATTTCTTTATGCGATCCAACATTTCCATATCCTTTCTTGATCGACCTCTATAATATGTATAGTACTCATTTTTTGTTAATTCAATCGAAACGGAGACGGAATGTCCAACTGGGAAGTGACAGTTTGATTATCGAAGTTGCTAAGATCCTTCCGCTAGCACCCGGAATTTCAACTAGCACTTCCTTTAAATCTACCCTACGGAGTTTCGGTTACCGAGAGTAATTCGTCCTCCGGGAATCTTATAGACCATGTTGGTAAAGGGATTTCCTTTTCTCTGCTACTTCGATTTGGCCAAAATTCAAGAATATTTCTATTGTCAGTCTTGCATCCTGCAACTTTGGTCATTGATCGGTTGATATAATTCTAAGTTCCACTTCTCATAGTACTTCTTGGGAATACAGAAGGAAGAATTGTATGTGCTATGAAGAGGTTTAAAATTTTGGAGCTATGGGAACATTCTTTGATTGAATTTTGTCTATAATTTCTGGAATTTAGGTAGAGGGAGGAACGAAACTAACCTCGGCAAGTTTTTTTACGAATTAAACATCCCTAACTGTGTCCGATGCTCTTGAATCGGGTGACAAGGTCGAAGTTCAGTGGAAGGGAACCACTTTCTCTGGAATGTTCATTTCAAAGGATGAAAAGATAACCGTAATCAAGCTCCAGAACGGTTACAATCTTTCCCTTGAGAATGTTTCTATAAGCTCGATCAATTTGATCTCAAAATACTCCCCCAAGAACGTGGTGAGGGGAAACCTGACTGGTAAGGGGAAGCGCGTATTTTTACTGGGAACAGGGGGGACAATTGCGAGTTATGTAGACTACGAGACGGGAGCAGTGAAACCTGCCAAGACTGCTCAGGAGATGTTGTATGCACGACCAGACCTGGCAAGGATTGCCTCCATTGATGCGGAGATAATTCTGAACATTCTTTCTGAGGACATGAAAAAGAGCGACTGGATAAACATAGCGAAAAAAGTGTTCGAAAAGGTCAATCAAAAAGAGGGTGTGGTCATAACACATGGAACTGACACGCTTTCCTTTACTTCATCTGCACTATCATTTCTGATAGAGAATCCCGGCGCCCCGATTGTGATCACAGCATCCCAGAGATCACCGGACCGCCCTTCTTCTGACGCATTCTTCAATCTCACGGGGGCGGTCAAGGTTGCTCAATCGGATCTGGGAGAGGTAGGTGTCGTCATGCACTCCTCGACCAGTGATGATACCCTCGACATTCACTCGGGTGTTAGGTTGCGGAAGATGCACTCATCCCGAAGGGACGCGTTCAAGAGCGTCAATTCGGAACCGATCGGCACTGTCGATGGCAACCTGAACATTCATTGGAAAAAGTATGAAAAGGTGAATGGCAAACCAACAAAACTATATGATAAGTTAAGCGAGAAAGTTGGACTCCTGTATTTTTATCCCGGATTAAGCGAAGAAATATTCAACAAGTTTACTGAGACGAACGACGGATTAATTTTGGCAGGCACCGGTCTTGGTCACATTTCCAACAGGTTCTTGTCTCAGGTGAAGGATTACACTGATGACGGAAAGATAATTGGAATTACGACCCAGTGTCTCTACGGCGAGGTGAACCTTGAGGTCTACACAACAGGGAGAAACATGCTGGATGCTGGTGTTATTCCCCTTCACGACATGCTGCCGGAAGTGGCCTATACCAAACTTTCTTTCCTGTTGGGCAATTTTGATCACGACACTGCAAGAAACCTTCTCGCCAAGAACCTAAGAGGTGAATTATCTGAGCGAAGAACTGAATGATGTGAAGATCGGGTTGGAGATACACTTTCAAGTCAAGGGAAGGAAACTCTTCTGCGATTGTAAAGGAGAAGAGAGCGACTCTGAGTTGGGATCATTCATGAGGAAACTGACGGTAGTGTCTGGTGAGAAGTCTGAAAAGGATATAGCTGCTCTTCAGGAATCTATGAAGGGAAGGGAATATGAATACATCAAGACGGAAAATTCCTGCCTCGTCGAGATGGACGAAGAGCCTCCACACATACCAGGAACGGAGACTCTTGATACGGCGATCATTGTTTCTTTGATCCTGGGTTGCAAGATTGTGGATAATGTACATTTTATGAGAAAGATGGTGGTCGATGGTTCAAACACTTCTGGTTTTCAACGTACAGGAATAATAGGAGTGCACGGAAAGTTCAAGATGGATTCAAAGATTATTGGAATAACCTCAGTGACGTTGGAAGAGGAAGCGAGCAAGAAAATCAGGGAAGACGAGAAGAAAATTGTATACTCCCTAGATCGGCTTGGCATTCCGCTGATAGAAATTTCAACAGATCCCGACATCCGCTCTCCAAAAGAGGCTAGGGAAGTGGCTCAAAACATAGGTCTAGCGGTCAAGCAGAGTGGGATGATAAGAAGGGAAGGCAGTAGCATAAGACAGGATCTTAATGTATCCATTTTGGGCGGAAACAGGGTAGAGATAAAGGGAGTATCGTCCCTCTCTCAGATTGAAAGGGTTCTGACTAAGGAGATTGAAAGACAGGAGTCCCTCCTTGAGATAGCACGTGTTTTGAAAGGAAGAAGTGTTTCAACTGATCTTCTACTCGAAGATTTGACCAATTCTGCTTTCTTCACTAATTCGGAAATTTTTACGAAAGGTGTTAGTCGAGGAAAGAAAATTTACGGATTTTCCTTGCCAGGTCTCTCTGGAGTACTGAACAATGGCAAGTTTAGACTGGGAAAGGAAATTGCAGAACGATTGAGGGCAGTTGGCATTGGAGGATTCATCCACTCTGATGAACTCCCCAATTATGGAATAAATGAGAAGGCAATGAACGAAATTTCAAAGAGACTAGGCTCAAAGGAAGACGATGCCTTTGGCCTCGTCGTCCTTGAACCTTCAAAGATAGAGATCTGCGTTGAGATCATTCAATCCAGAGTTCGCGAAGCGCTGAACGGGGTTCCTGCGGAGACTCGAGCTGCAGTCGAAAATGGTACAAAGTACCTTAGACCACTCCCTGGAAGCGCCAGAATGTATCCCGAAACTGACATTCCCCTGATCCCCCTAAATTCATCTTATATTGGAGAAATAGAGACTAAAGTCCCACCGACAGTTGAGAAAAGGGTTGAATATCTCGAATCAATGGGAGTCCCTGCACAGGAAGCATTCAGCTCGCTCTGGAAAGAGTATGATGATGTGTTGGAATCTTTTGTCAAAGATTTCGGAACCCCAAAAGTCTGCGCAAAGTTCCTGTCAGTTGTCTATTCGTCGGAGAACCCAAACCTCAACAAGGCAAGGTATCTAACTAAGAGATTTTCAAAAGGCAACATTCCTTCAGAATCTCTGGAGTCGCTATATCTTTCTGGTGAATTCAAGCTTTCAGAAAGCAGTAAATTGACATTGCTGGAAAGTAACTCATTCGATTATTCTATACAACTTGAAGATCAACTAGGAGTGAGGGAAATTGGGCCAGAATTCAAAATGAAATCTGAGAGCTCCGAGAAGCTTGTGAAAATAATCGAGGCCATTGTGAAAGATAATGAGTCTTTGATCAGGGAGCGAGGAGAAGGTTCCTTCAAATTGCTGATGGGAACAGTAATGAAGCAGGTGAGAGGGCAGTTCGAAGGAAAGGAAATCTCAGATACGCTCTCCCAGAAGATCAGAGAATTGCTCAAGAATTAATCGCTGATCCGATCGACTGTGAGGCAAAGTTTAAGCCTGTAATAACTTTTTAAGCAAGATTAACAATGAAATCAGAAGCAAAATTCCCAACATTTAAGTGTTTTATAACCCGCAGACAGGAAGATTACGATTCCGGTGTTTGGGAGTTCTTCAGGCACTATGACTTCATCTTGTCGGATCTGGGTAAATTGAAGCTCGATGACGGCGAATGGAAAGAAAACTACATCCAATTGATGCGTTACTACCACGATCTTGGTGACTCTATAATCATGAATAGAAACCCACCGGACTCGGGTTTTATGACCGCTTTTATATCAAAGGAAATAGAGGGAACCGACGCGGAGGACGTGCTTCTTCGAGCAAAGGATAGAGTAGTGGCTACTCTGCTAAGAACGGGAGCGGATTTGGAGATACTAATGGCCGAGTACGTAAGACTATCAAAGATCCCGAGATTCTCACGGGGTTTCTCCTTGTCGAGGTTTGAAGGATTCGGACTGCTTGCCAAGTCACTCTACAGCCGTGGCATAGAAATATCAAAACGTTGAAACGATACTGCAAATTTGACGCTAAACAAACAAATTAATTAGAACGAATACGTTGCCATTTTGTGATAGACGTAAACATACTCAGAAAGAGCCCTGAAGTCTTATTTGACAGCCAGAAGCGCCGGTTTCAGGATGATGGGATCATTAAGGAAGCAATCCAACTGGATGCCGACTGGAGAGACCTTCTGAGGAAGTCTAACGATTTGAAGGCCGAGAAGAACAAGCTGGTAAGAGAGATAGGAGAGAAGATAAGGTCTGGAGAGAACACCGACTCCACCAAGGCAATGGCTGTTGAGATCGATAAGAAAATTGGAGATTATGAGAAGAGACTCGGAGAGGTGGAAGTCAAGAGAGACGATGTTCTGAAAAGAATTCCTAACATCGTTGACCCAAATTCTCCCGTTGCCAAGGATGATTCTGGAAATGCCGCGATTTATTTTGAGGGCAAGGCGAAAGTCTTCGACAAGGACGTTCAGAGTTTCTTGACCCAGAGTGGTGGCAAGATGGAGTATGAAACACTCACGTTCAAACCACAGAGCCACGTCGATCTCCTGGTGAAGAAGAACCTCGCTAATCTGGAGAGCGCAGCTGTTGTTGCTGGCTCCAGATTTTATTACTTGCTGGGTGATCTTGTTCTCCTAGAACTGACACTTGAACATTACGCGTTGAAGTTCCTTCAGAAGAAGGGATTCACCCTGGTAGAGCCACCCTTCATGCTGAACAGGGAAGCAACAAACGGTGCTACCGATTTCACTGCATTTGAGGATACGCTTTACAAGGTGGAAGGGGAGGACCTTTACCTAATAGCTACCTCTGAGCATCCAATTGCGGCATATCATTCGAACACAATTTTCGAAGAGGGGAAACTCCCACTCCTCTATGCGGGGATCTCTCCGTGCTTCAGGAAAGAAGCGGGTGCTCATGGAAAAGATACCAAAGGTATATTTAGAGTCCACCAATTCAACAAGATAGAGCAATTCGCCTATGTTAAACCCGAAGACTCGAAGAGCTATCATCAAAAACTCCTCGACAATGCAAAGGAATTCTACAGGGCACTCGAACTGCCTTTCCGTGTGGTTGATATTGCGACGGGAGACCTGGGTAATGTTGCCAGCAGGAAGTTTGATGTTGAAGTATGGTACCCTGCACAGGCCCAGTTCAGAGAGGTTGTGAGTGCGTCAAACGTCCTAGATTATCAGGCGAGGAGACTCAAGGTCAGATACAAGGGAAAGGAAGGAAATGTGTACGTGCATACTCTGAATTCCACCCTGATCGCGACCACAAGGACGCTAGTGGCAATAGTTGAGAACTATCAGCAAGAGGACGGTAGCATAGTCGTTCCAAAAGTGCTGAGAGATTCGATGGGTAAAGAGGTAATTTAAGATTTGGATTTTGATTTTCCAGTACCAGACGAATTTCAGAAGTACATTGAAAAAGAAAAGATAGACCGACTGTATCCTCTCCAGATCGAAGGTTTAAAAATCCTGTCCAGAGGTGAGTCCCTGTTGCTTGCCACTCCGACTTCCTCAGGGAAATCGCTGGTTGCATATTATGGGATGGTCAGGGCATGGAAGAGGGGACTGAGGTCGTTGTATGTGGTTCCACTGAGGGCCCTGGCTGAAGAGAAATTTGAAGACCTGAGAATCTTCGAAAACTTTGGACTGAAGGTTGCTATAAGCACGGGAGATTATGACAGGCCATCTAACTATCTTAAGAATTATGACATAATCATTTCCACGTCAGAAAAGGTGGACTCACTCCTCCGGAACAATCCCGCCATATTCGACAATCTCGGGTTCGTCGTTTTTGATGAGATACACAACATACTGGATGAGTCGAGGGGAAGTACGCTGGAAATCGTCATCTCAAAGATCAGATATCTGGTTGAAGGAGCCCAGTTCATTGCAATGTCCGCAACGGTAAAAAATGTGGAAGACATTGCAAAGTGGCTGGGTGCGCTTGAAGTGACAAGTGACTTCAGGCCTGTTCCGCTGCGCAAGTTTGTGCTGACACCTGAATCGATAATTGATGAAGACGGTCTCCTCGTATCGGATATTGATTCTTTTGAAGATTTTGTTATAGGTTCCCTCGACAATTCCGGACAGACACTTATCTTCGTGAGATCCAGAAAGTCGACGGAAGGAACTGCGGAAAAGATGAGCAGGTTCGTAGAGTCAAAACTAAGCGTAAGTGAGAAGGAGGAGCTCAACGATCTTCAGATCAATTCGGAGTCTCCTGGTTACGACAAGCTTATTCCGATATTGAAGAGGGGAGTTGGATACCACCACGCCGGAATGCTTTCTGAGCAGAGGAGACTGGTGGAGAAGTTATTCAGGGAAAGGAAAATCAAGGTGATAGTTGCGACGACCACGCTAGCTGCTGGATTGAACCTTCCTGCAAGGTCTGTAGTCATTAAGGATGTCTACAGGTACGATGGGTTTTCATCCGTGCTGATTCCGAACTTGGAAGTTCAGCAGATGCTTGGCAGGGCAGGAAGGGTCAAGTATGACAAGATAGGGAACGGATACATCTATTCCTCCAAGATCCGACTCCAGGAAATTGTCTCAACCTACATCAATGGGGAACTTGAGAGCATAACTTCAAGAATCAATGAGAGCAAGGTGAGGATGCATACTCTCGGACTGATATCTTCAGGAATGAGCAAAGATTTCCCATCTCTTTCTAAGTTCTTTTCCACTACACTCGCTCACCACAGGGGGCTTCAACTTGACGACTGGATAAAGACGAGCATCGAATTTCTGAGAAGCAACGACATGATCAAGGGGGATTCCTCCTACAAACCGACGCCTTTCGGCAGGAAGGTCTCGGAACTCTACATCGATCCCCTTACTGGTGTAATACTTCGGGACACGGTTGGTTTCGAGAGCGTGGATGACATGTTGCTGGGTATCTGTTCCACTCCAGACATGCCTTCGTTGTATGTATCAGACAGCGAATCATTCCCCTACATTCCTCCATCACACCTGACATTCCACCCTGAGCCTGAACAGATGAAAGTGGCCCTAATACTAAGCGACTGGATCGATGAGATGCCTGAAGATGCAATCGTGGAAAAATACAAAATATGGCCCGCAGATCTACGGAACAGGGTAGAGATTGCAGACTGGTTATCCCATTCCTTGTACGAGATCTCGAGAGCACTTAACATGGCAAGAACTGAGTTCAGAGTACTCAACTACAGGGTTTCAAATGGGGTTCAGCAGGACATTATCCCACTGGTGTTCCTTCCGAATGTAGGAAGGGTAAGGGCCAGAAGACTCATGACCAACGGTTTCGACCTAGAGAGACTTTCGAACTCTGTGCCTCGGGACCTTGAACGGATTCCTGGAATAGGAGAGAAGATCGCTGAAAGCATTGTAAGAGAAGCTAAGAAACTTGTTGATAAGCAAGTTACTCACGGTTTGTGAAATTATCAAACTAAAGCTCCATTAATATCTGCTAATCTTATCCAGCATGGACAGCTCCCAGGAATTACTATATTCCGATGTATCTTCAAATCACATTCATATGACTAATTAATTGACAATGTCTAGAATAAGATCTCTTTCCTGCAGCTGTAAGATCATATCTTGAAGAACATCTCAATTGCTGCAACCGTGTCCGGCTTGCGCGGACTTGGTTTTTAGTCATCCAAGATTTTTAACGCACTCCACTTCAAGGAAGCTCTGGTCCCGTCCGTCCTTGAAGATGGTCTGTTAATGATGGCTGCGATTCCAGCAGGAGCTATTCTCCAAAAATTTTCGGGCCTTGTTCCGACAAGATTGGACATAATAAAGTTGTATTCGCTTCGTCCGCAGCAATGGTCTCTCTGGTCTCGAAACCTGAGAATATTGGCAAAAATATGGTCTCTATAAGGCCTCCATTTCAGCTGGAAGAGCTATGGGAATCTAGTACGGGGAGTCGTCCTGAGCGTCACCTCGCTGCCGTTCGAGATATCGGGACTAGCAACACTATCGGGTTTTTTGAATGCAGATTTGTTGGGATTCTCTTTCAGGGGAAGGCGTGAGATACAAGAGAACAGAAATTCTGAGCAAGCAGGTTGGTTTTACTTAGAGAACTATTCCGAGAGATTTCAAGAATTTCAGATCTTTGGGATATCCTTCTTCCCCTTCTGGTGTTTCAAGGAATGCGGGCACTTTAGCCAGCTTGGGTTCTCTGAAAAGGTCCACGTAGAAGCTGTGTGAAATGTTCCCCTTTCCTAGGTTCTCGTGTCTGTCCAGGTGTTTGTTAAACGGATACTTGGAGTCATTTAGGTGGAACGCCCTCAACAGCTCGATTCCAACTCTTGAGTCGAATTCCGACAGGAATGAATCGAACTTGTTGCTCAGATCATAACCAGCCTGGAATGCGTGACAGGTGTCAATACAGAAGCCTATTCTGTTTTTGTCCACGCTATTTTCTGCAATGTACCCCAAATGATCCAGGGAGTAACCAACCACTGATCCTTGCCCAGCGGTGTTTTCAACAGTGAGTTTCACCCTTGCACCCTTCGTCTCTTCAATTGCGGAATTCATTGCATCTGATATTCTCTTGAGTGCGTCTGCCTCCCCAGAGCCCATATGGGCTCCCGGATGGAATATCAAAAGCGGCACACCCAGCTGATCTGCCCTCTTGATCTCTTCTACAAACGCGCCGTAGGACATCTTGTACTTGCCCTCTTCGGGACTGCCCAGATTCAAAAGGTAAGATGCGTGGATTGACTCGTCGTTGATTCCTGCCTGTTTCGCCGCTTTCACATGCGCCGATGCTTCTTCTTTATCGAGTGGACGAGCCTTCCATTGCATCTGGTTCTTGGAAAAGAACTGGTAAGTCTTCAGTCCGAGTGCATGGGCATTCTCTGGGAGCTTTGCGAACCCCTCCTTTGTTGATAGGTGACCCCCTATATTCATCTCTTTATGAGCCTGTCCGTGAATATTTTCTCCATCCTTGCGACTGGCTGTCCCTCGGAATTGACTATAGGGGAAAGTGCCGGTGGCACCTCGAAATAGTTGGTGATATGATCTGCGATCCTGTCACCGAACGATGGTACGAAGTCATTCTGATAAAGCACTCCAAGAGGTATCTTGTCCCCCCATTCAAGTGACTTTTGTATTGCCTGAAGATACTTCTGCTCGGATGCCTCGGACGTTGCCTCTTTCACGACTGGGTCCCAGCTTGGGTCCTTGTCAAGGTAGTATACCCTCTGCTCGTACCATTCCTTCGTGTTGATATCGTTGTAAGTTGGGCAGGGTTGAAGAAGGTCAATCACCGATGTTCCCCTGTGCTTGACCGCTTTCATGATTATGTCTTTTGTATTCTTGACGTCGAAAGAGAAAGCTCTTGCGACGAAGGTGTATCCAACCGTAAGAGCAAGCGCTACTGGATTCAGTGAATCTAGAATGTTGGGTCTCTGGAGCCCTTTCGTCTTCTCTCCCCTGGCCAGTGTTGGAGAGGCCTGTCCCTTTGTCAGTCCATAAACTCCATTATTGTGGATTATGATCGTCATATCTACATTCCTCCTGCCTGCAGCAACGAAATGACCTGCACCTATGCTCAGAAGATCTCCATCTCCTCCATCAGCTATGACCGTCAGATTCGGATTTGCCAGCTTGACTCCAGACGCGAACGGAATGACTCTCCCGTGGAGTGTGTGCATTCCTGGTGCATTGATGTAGTGGGGTGTCTTTGCCGAACAACCGATACCGGAGAATATTGCAAAGTCTTCCGGTTTCTTGTTCATTTCAGTCATTGACTGCTGAAGTGCTGCGAGTATACCGAAGTCCCCGCATCCGGGACACCAGTCTACCCAAAGATCCGTCCTGTAATTATGCGCCACGAATCATCACCACCCTGTTTTCCTTTTTATCAAGTACTCGTTTGATTCCCTCATAGACTTCATCATCCGTTGTGTGTCTTCCATTATATTTCAAAATGAAATTTTTAACTTCGATCCCACAGTTCTGTTTCACAAGCGTTGCCAGCTGAGCTGTGTAATTGTTCTCCAGATCTATCAACACCTTTGCAGTGGAAAGATACTTCGATACGAGTTTTGACGGAAAAGGGTTCATCAACTTAACGTAGACCAGATTTGCCTTCACTCCCTCGGTCCGCAATTTCTCGAACACACTCAAAATAACACCCTTGTTGCTTCCCCACGATAGCAGTGTGACGTCCGCGTTCTTGTCTCCTATGAGCTCAACTTGTTCATCTTCCGGTATCTCTTTCAAGATTGTGTTCAACTTACCCATCCTCTTCACCATCATCGCGTCTCTAGTCTCTGGGTCCTCGGTTATGTGACCAAGTTCACTGTGCTCATCGCCGGTCAACCAGATTATGTTCTTGCCGAACATTCCCATCGGAGATATTCCATCTTCTGTCAGTTTGAACCTCTCAAAATTCTCTGTATTTTCTGAAAGTTTCCACCTTTCAATCTTGATCTTACTGTAGTCCAGGGGATCTACAAGGAAGAAGGAATTTGCAAAATTCTTGTCCAGTATATGAATTACTGGGACCTGGAATTTCTCGGCATAGTTGAAGACTTTGACCGCGTCGTCTATTGCTTCAGGAACGTCCCCTGAAGAATAAACTATCCTAGCAAATTCACCGTGTCCTGCGTTTATGGCGAACATTAGGTCGGCCTGAGAATTCCTGGTCGGAAGTCCTGTGCTCGGACCACCCCTCTGATAAAGGGTCACCACTACTGGAACTTCGTTGATGCCTGCGTAACCTAGCGCTTCTGCCATTAGCGAGAAGCCGGGACCTGATGTTCCCGTGGCTGTCCTTGTTCCAGTCATTGCACCAGATATTGCCATAGCAATAGCCGCAATCTCGTCCTCTGCCTGCACTACCACGACACTGGCATTCTTCAGAACTTCGTTCTCCTTATCTATGTCTTCGCCCATCACCGGTTCAAAGTAGTCGTGTCCTTCAAGGAAGAAGCTCTCATCCGCAGCGGGAGTAATAGGATAGTAAGTCTGGAGCTTAAGTCCGCCAATGACCTTCCCGATGCCTATAGCCTCGTTTCCAGTCAGTATGTACCTTTCCTTCGCCTCTCTGACCGGGAGCTCTTTGATATTGAGATTGTTGTGTGTCTTGACAAATTCATAACCGGACTTGACTATCTTCTCGTTGTCTTCCAATACCTCTTTTTTCTTTCCGAATATACTTTCTATTCCTCTTGAGGTGAACTCTGCTGGGAGTCCCATCAGTGCCATCGCCAGCGAGGCACCTAGGGTATTTGCATATCTCGCTGGTGGCTTGTTCGGTCCAAGCGCTCCAACCACAAGGTTTCTGAAAGAGACTGGATATGGGACAGCCCCTCTCTTCTTCATGAATTCGATTGCTCCTGCAATAGTTGTACCAAATCCACCTTCCTTCAGCTTGTCAAGAACGTGCTTCTTTGTCTCAGATTCCATGGTGAGAACCTGTTCTATCTTTGTGTTCATGAGGTCTTCGTCGTAGAGGACTATTGTCTTATCAGATACGTCTTCCATGTGAACGAATGGGCTTTCCGCATCCAGGCAAACCAAAAGGTCCACCGGATATCTCAAACTCCGAACAGGAGTTTCCTTTACGCGAACGTGAAAATAACTGTGCCTTCCCTTGATGTTGGAATAATATTCTCTAATCCCAAATGCCTCATATCCAGCGATCGAAAAAGCTCGGATAACTATTTGAGCTGCACTGTCAATTCCGCCCCCTTGGGGTCCTCCAATAATTAGGTCGATATCTACTAAAGGCATGACTACGTCAGTTATTCTCAGTTAAAATATTTTGTTGGCTTGGATTAGCTAAAATGTAGCCTGTTTGCGCTGTATTCTAATTCTTTTCGCCCATATGTTCTGATGTACCTGAAGCCGACTCTGCAAGGCATTTAGGTAAAACACAAAGCTCAATGATCCCCTAGTCAGTCTTGCCGAACTGTTGGACTATGAAAGAATGACGGCGAGTTGAAGAAAATGTCATTTAGAGAGGGCAGACTTCGGGAAAGGCTTTAATAAGACCTATCGATTAAACTTCGGTGGTGAATCTGGCTGTTGGTTTCGTTTTGATCAGCACTGTTCCGGGTAAGGAACATCAGGTGTATAATGAATTGTTGAAGATAAAGGAGATTGTAGAGCTTCACCCACTCTTCGGAGAGTACGACCTGATCGCAAAGCTAGAAACTAAAGACTTCACGGAGTTGGGTCAGATCGTTATGGAAAAGATCAGAGTAATAGAAGGTATTTTGGACACGAAGACATTGACTGGAATAAAGATGTAGGTAATAACATGTATAACTCATTTGGTGGTATTTTTGTCGCAATGCTACTCCTTGTACTGGGGCTTTCATTGCTTGTGCTCGGCATATTCGCAGCCTATTTTGGGTCAGGGAAAGTTAGGACTTTTGGAATAGTGCTGGGAGTGGTTGGGCTGGTTTTCTGGCTGTTGACTTATTTTGCCAAAGGTGTCCTGGATGTCAGCCTCTCATTCGTGATATACAACGCTATTCTGTACCTGGTTTCTGCAGTAGTTGGCGCGGTAATCGCTCTTCTGATATTCCTCGCGGTACTTCTTAAGACCTGAGACTGAGAACTGGATCGATTTGTTCACACCAGAATCGTTTGTCTCGAAAGAGATACAAAAAATAAAGAGGGAAGTGCTGGGGAAAGCAGTTATAGCTGTTTCAGGTGGCATTGATAGCACTGTTGCGGCCAAAGTTGCTTCGGAGGCCCTTGGTTCTGAGGTTCTTGCAATATACGTAGAAACGGGATTAATGCGACTTGATGAGGAGATCGATGTCCAAAAGACTCTGGCGGACCTCAGTATCAATCATAAGATTGTCAAAGAAGAGGAACTCTTTCTTGATCGCCTTAAGGGCGTAACCGACCCGGAGACAAAGAGGAAGATGATAGGAAAAACTTTCATAGACGTCTTCGAGAGGGAAGCTAAGGACTTCGGAGCTAAATATCTCGTTCAAGGGACCATTGCTCCCGACTGGATAGAGTCTGGCGGAGGACTGAGAGATACGATAAAAAGTCACCACAATGTTGGTGGGTTACCGGACGTTGTAAATCTGAAGATTGTAGAACCACTGCGAGATCTGTACAAGGATGAGGTGCGGAAAATAGCCGATTATTATGGCATACCAAAGATGAGGCAACCCTTTCCTGGGCCAGGGCTGGCTGTCAGGATCATCGGAGAAGTCACAAGGGATAGAGTCGACCTGCTCAGGAAGGCGACTTCCATCCTTGAAAAGAATGTTTCCAAATTTGAAGAAGTACCGTGGCAGTACTTCGTTGTCCTTTTGGCTGACCGTTCCACAGGTGTTCACGGGGACAGAAGAGTCTATGGCTCGACGGTTGCGATCAGGTGCGTAAACTCGTTAGATGGGATGACTGCGAATTTTACCCAAATACCACTAGAAATGCTGGCAAAGATTTCAAGGGAGATTACCAATGGTATTCCTGAAATAAGCAGAGTTGTTTATGATATCACAGACAAACCCCCTGCAACAATAGAATGGGAGTGAGGATAAAGGATGGCAATTGAGGTACAAGAAACATACATTCCGGATACTTCGGTCATAGTGGATGGGAGATTTTGCGAATTTCTCAAAGGGAAGACTCCCGCTGACGTAATCGTGCCGGAGTCCCTCATCTCCGAGATAGAACATCAGGCAAATGAGGGGAAGAGCATTGGCTTCACCGGTCTTGAAGAACTCAAGAGACTGAGAAAGATGTGCGATGACGGTAGAATTACCCTTGCATTCTCAGGTAAGAGACCTGCGGAATGGCAGATCAAGAGAGCCAAGAGTGGAGAGATAGATGATCTCATCAGACAGCTGGCTCTGGACAACAATTCTACTCTGGTCACGGGAGACTTTGTGCAGAAATCCATTGCTGAGATCAAGGGAATTAAGGTTCTTTATCTGGAACCGATCCAGATACTTTCAAAACCCATTGAGACTTTCTTCACAGATGGTACTATGTCTGTCCATCTCAAGGAGGGAACTAAGCCACGAATGAAGGTGGGACACCCTGGCACCTGGAATCTTGAATATGGTGCTGCGGTCTTGGACAGAGAAGAGCTGAACATGATAGCCAACGACATACTTGAGAGGGCAAGGAACGATGTCAGGAGCTTGATCGATATGGACGTGAGGGGCGCGACAGTTGTCCAACTGAAGAATATAAGAATAGTAATAACCAGACCACCGGTCAGCGACGGCTTGGAAATAACCGCAGTGAGGCCGATTACGAAACTCGGTCTTGAAGATTACAAGATCGGGGACTCCTTGATGAAACGGTTCAGAGAGCGGGCTGAGGGGATCCTGATCTCGGGAAAACCCGGGGCTGGAAAGAGCACCTTTGTACAGGCCCTCGCCGAGTACTACAATTCTCTTGGTAAAGTTGTCAAGACAATCGAAAAACCTAGAGACCTCCAAGTTTCGCAAGAGATCACTCAGCTGACTCCTATTGAGGGATCTATAGAGAAGACTGGAGATATCCTCTTACTCGAGCGCCCCGATTATACAGTTTTTGATGAAATCAGGGTTTCTAGCGATTTCACCACTTATTCCGACTTGAGGCTGGCGGGGGTCGGGATGCTTGGTGTGATCCATTCTTCCAGGGCCATTGACGCCATGCAGAGGTTCGTAGGAAAGATAGAACTTGGTCTGATCCCCCAAATCATAGACACGATCATTTACATCGAAAACGGAGGAATAAAGGACGTACTTGATCTATCCTATTCCGTTAAGGTTCCTTCTGGAATGAGTGAGGAGGACCTTGCCCGTCCAGTTATAGAAATAAAGGATTTTTTCACCGGGACTCTCATGTTCGAGATTTACACGTTCGGGGAACAGGTAGTTGTTGTCCCTGTCAAGAAGAGACAGAAACGCGATATGAAAGCAGTAGTGAACCACCTCGAAAATGCCTTGCGAGATGTTCCTCATAAGATAGATGTTGACGACACAGGAAGGCTGAAGCTCTACGTGCCTGAGCAGTACATGGGAGAGGTAATAGGCAAAGGTGGAACGAGGGTGAGAGGGTTGGAGCAGGATATTGGGATGCCTATAGACATAGAGGAGATGAATTTCAAGGCATCAGAAAGCGTGGGGGCCGAAGTCACGGCAAGCAAAATCAATCTTGACGTTGGTGGAGAGTTCAAGGACAAGGAAGTAGAGGTCCTGGTAGAGGATTCTCCTCTTTTCATAGCAAGGGTCTCAAAGAACGGGATAATTCAAGTAAAGGCAAAATCAGTGCAGGGAAGAGCACTGAGGAAGGCGATATCCCAGGGGCAGAAAATAAGGTACTCCATAATATAACCTTTGAAAATTGTACCAGATACCTTTATAATGATGATTTCATCTTAAAGAGTTTATGCGGGTTTCAGGCTCAGTCGCTGTGCTGATCGCGGTCGTTACGATCATGATATTAGCATCTGCACTGGGAGCTGCTTCTTATTCTTCTTCCGAAAAGGTACCGATGATCGCCCTGGAATCCATTTCTCTGGGCAATAACCCGTTCGGAACAATGGAAACATTCCACATAAGTAAGGGTGACTCTTATGTCCACAGAACCAGCAGTCTCTTGAACCTCTCTTTTGTGACGAACCTTGTTTCTCCTATAAATGATAGCCTCTCCCTGAATGATTCGATACATCTATCTAAAAATCCAATAAATGTTAATTTTCCATTGAAAAATGGGACATACTCACTATCAATCCCTTCTATGAAATCTTATCTGAACAGTGTGAAAGTGGAGGGTAACACCTCTTTCGCTTACATCACAATAAATGAGGCGGTTCCAACGAGTGACATCCTGTTGAACGGGACCTTCATCAACGGGACCCAACTGATTCAGAATGCTTCCTTTTACAATCTGACTCTGGATTACGGAAATTCTTCATTCTACCTTCAATCTCCCGGATTTGTCAGTGTAGGTAATTCTGTTTTTCAGGTATTCCTCTCAGCAGATACTCACTGGGGAGCAAATAGTACCCTAATCCGTTTTTCATTTCCGATAATAGATGGAGCTTTCTCCTTCACTTATAACCAGGTGGTCTCATCTGGACAACAGATAACCAACGATGTCCTTGGACAGTTGCAGGTTGGAGGATTTTCGAGTTACCTGACCCAAAATCTAACATCAAACGCCATCTCACTGGGCATAGGCGGAGCCATTTTCGCGGTTATAATAGTTGGAATGTTTGCGTACTATAAACGCAAATGATTGATTCATTCTGACCATAAATCTACGAAGTCCTGTATGAGTTTGTCTGCAAACGACTCCTTGTATTCCACTATCAGCCCCTTGAACATTCCAAGATCTTTCAACCTGTACAAAGTGCCCTTCTCCGTCAGGACCTTTTCAAGGATACCGTCGACTGTCAGTAAAGCAAGGTGGTAGCTAAGCGTCGGTGGGCTGACGGAGAGTTCTTTCTTCAGATCCGCTGGGGGTCTTGGTTCTCCATCCAGCATTACTCTCAATATCTTGTTCCTCACCCTGTTCCTCAGGTGGCTGAGGACCTTGAACTGATCTTCGTTGAATGACTTGCTTGGAAAATAGCAGCTAGTTCCATTGATGTCCCTTACTATGATGTTGTTTTCTCTTACGAGTGTGTTCAAATGGTACTGTAAAACACCAGTTGAGACACGGAGAGCCCGCTGTATACCCCTAAAGTGATGGCCTGGATTCTTCTTCACAAAGTCCAGAATCTGATCCTTTCGGGTTACGGCACTCAATTCTTCACCTGGAAATCATCAAAGCAAGCAGGGTAAACACCATAATGATGTCAGAACCTAAGAAAAGCAACATGTTCACCTGCACTCCCACAAACTGGTAGTAGATGAAGATAAGGTACTTCACCGACAGAATTGTGAAGAAGATGATGATCGCTGCTCCCCTCATTGTGTATTTCTTCAGAATCATGGAGATCGAGAGCCCTAAGAATAGCAGAGAGAGTAGCAATATTATGACCGATAGCAGTATCAGAGTAGACATGTTGCTTACAATTTGACTTTGTTTAAATCTATTTGGTTCTTTTTGACATATATGGACCAAGTCTTTCGTAGCCGTTCTTTCTGAAGTATTCCCTTACACCTATTCCTGAGATCACTGCGATTCCGTGGAGACCCATTTCACTCGTTATATTTTCCGCCTCTTGGAGCAGTCTCCTGCCGTACCCTCTGTGCTGGTACTCGCCTTCCTCATCTATTTTCGCTTCCTTGCCGAATGTCTTAATCTCTCTGATCAATGATCTGCCAATCAACTCCGGTCTCTCGTTATTATCTCCTGGAATCCTGAGTCTCAGGAAAGCAACTATCTTGTTATCTTCGTCCACGAATTCCATGAATTTTTCAATCCCACCGGAAGCAAGATAATTCGTGACTTTCAGTTCTATCCTGCCAGTCAATTTGCTCGAGTGCCCAATCTCTCTGTACCTTATCTCTCTTATAACATACCCCTTCTCGATTGCCCTGTTGAGTGCTAGGTCGTGGAGATCACTTCTCTTGACTCCCTGAATTATCTTGTAAACAGGTATATCTCTCTGGATCCTGTGTATCCTGACGTAGTTCGGCATGTACTTGAAAAATTCTGAGACCACTTCGACTGCTTCATCACTCTCGTAGGATTTGTATTTTCCAGCTTTGTATGACTCGTAATACTGCGTCCCTTCGACTACGAGTGACGGATATATCTTAAGCATGTCTGGTCTGAGCTGATCGTCGTCGAACAACCTTGTCAGGGATTTTATGTCCCCGTCAGGGTCAACTCCACCAATACCTGGCATCAGGTGGTAAAGAACCTTGAATGCGGAGTCTTTGGCATACCTCGTTGACCTAATGACGTCGGAGATCCTGTGCGCCCGCTTCGTCTCACGATGAATGTCGTTGAATACCGTCTGTACCCCCAGTTCCACTTTTGTAGTTCCGTATCCAAGAGCTAGGTTCATTTCCCTTTCAAAGAACCAATCAGGTCTTGTCTCAACCGTGATGCCTATGCACCTGTTTTCGGCAGTTTCGTTCTCCAGAATAGATGTTTCCAGGTTTTCTGAAATATGACCGTTCATTGCATCTAGGCTACCCTTGATAAATTCTTTCTGGTAGTCTTCCCCCCGTGCAGTGAATGTTCCTCCCATCACTATCAGATCTATCTTATCGGTAGGATGACCGATTCTCCTCAGTTGTTCAAGTCTGTTCTTGGTCTGCAGATATGAATTATAATTGTTCTGCTTTCCTCTCATCGCTGCTGGTTCAAACCCAGTGTAAGACTGTGGAGACGAAGACTCGACGCCACCAGGGCAGTAGGTGCATCTGCCATGTGGGCACGAAAAGGGAGATGTCATGACCGCAATGACTGAAACTCCCGAAAGGGTTCTAGTTGGTTTTCTCACAAGGAGGTCTGAGTATCTATCCTTCTCATCCTTTCTGAGCATCAGAAGGATGTCAGTATTACTCACCACCTTTGGAAGCTTGAACTTCTTGGAAACGGACATCCTCATCTTTTCTAGTTCTTCCTTAGAATTCACGGTTTCCATCGATTTACGTACGTATTCTTCCAGAGGTGTGGGCATTTCTTCTGGAATAACAATATTTAATATTTTAATGAACCGTAGTTCCGTCTGTGATTCTTAAGACGTTCTCCTAGCGGCCTTCAACACTCTGAGTGCACTGAGAGTGATTGGTTTCGGTTAGTCCACCTCCATCCCCAATCGAGCACCTCCGTGCTCGTCTGAACCTTCCTGTATGGTTTCCCCTAATCGATTGGAGTCTAGCAATGTCCCTCGACTTCCCTCTTTCCAGGGACATACCGACGGAACCAAACCAGACTTCCACTGTGTTTTTCTTCATAACCGGATA
Organism: Thermoplasmatales archaeon; assembly: GCA_026127935.1. GTDB lineage: Archaea > Thermoplasmatota > Thermoplasmata > Thermoplasmatales. Next base: position 21,282 of record JAJSLL010000019.1, read on the forward strand.
AGCTTCCACCAGGCCTCCACCATCTCCGGTTACCCCTTCCAGCGCACCGTCCAGTGCCATTTTTGCTAGACACTTGTGCCTGTGTGAAGTATCGACAAAAAAGCAAGTGATTCTCCATCTTTTTCCTTCTACATTTTTCGGTTTGTAACTTGCATTCCCCGTAGCTTTTTCAATTCCAGGCAGTTCTTCAAATGCTGGCCACGATCTAGGGTCGAAGTCGCCAACGGTGTAATCTCTACTGATTTGCCATTTATATCCACTCTGTTTGTTTCCAGGGACTTCCACAAGATTTGAGATTTTTACCTTTTGTTTTGTCATTTGAACTAATTGGAAATCGTTCAAAAATAATTTGGTAACATTTATATAAAGTCGACCGATTAAGAGAGAAGTGCCTGACCTAGAAAAAGACTACACGGAGGAAATCTCAAGAGTTATACTCCCAAACCCTAACAAGGGGGAGATGTTCGGTATAGTTGAGAAACTCCTTGGAAGCTCGAGACTTACGGTGATGTGTGCTGATGGAAAGACCAGAACCGGCAGGATACCTGGAAAGATCAGGAAGAGAATGTGGATGAGGGAAGGGGACCTAGTCATTGTCAAACCATGGAGTTTTCAACAGGAAAGAGCTGACGTGAATTTCAGGTACACCAAGACACAGGCAAATTACCTCTCGAGAAACCAGATTCTGCCGGAGATCCTGGATGTTTTCAAGTGATTCTGAACGTAGAGAGAAAGTTGAAGCCCGCCTCAAGGAGACTCAGAAGGTCTTTGGTTATGTGTTCGACAAGTTTACAATACTGAACATTTACAAATTGTTCACTGACGGAACGATTGGAAGGTTTGAATTCCCCATTGCATCCGGAAAAGAGAGCCTGGTATTTGCCGCGTCAAAAGGAAACAAGTATTTCGCGGTGAAGATCTATAAGACAGTCGCGTCCACATTCAAAAATATTGAAAGATATGCCGGTCAGAGGTGGGGGATTGACACCACGAGCAACAAGCGAAAATTCATTGTCCAATGGGCCCACAGGGAATACAGGAACCTGGACATTGCCAATGGTGCTGGAGTCTTGGCACCGAAGCCGGTGAAGGTGGTCGGAAACGTTCTCGTAATGCAGTATGTAGGTACGAAACGGACCCCTGCACCGCTCATGAAGAACTGCAAAATCACGGACGAAATCGTTAAAGAGTCAATTCACTCGATCAGAACCCTGTACACCAAGGCAGAGTTAGTCCACGGCGATTTGAGCGAGTACAATTTCCTGATACACAGGAAGAAACCTTACATGATTGACATAGCCCAGGCGCTTGATACCAACGACGTTATGTCAAAGGTACTGCTCAAGAGAGACGTTGGCATAATGACAAAATTTTTTAATAAATTTGGGTATAAGCTTGACGAAACAAGAGTACTGAAATACAGCATTGGTGAGTCAAATGTATACCGTTAAGATTCCTCAGGAAAGGATCGGAGTTTTGGTGGGAAAAAAGGGCGAGACAAAGGCTGAGATAGAAAAAATGTCGCAGGTGGGCATCACGATCGATTCTGCAAGCGGAGACGTGGTAATAGACGATAGGAAGTCAAACGATCCAGAGATGTCCCTTAAGACAAGAGATGTAATACGGGCAATTGGACGCGGATTCTCGCCTCAGAAAGCCTTCCGGCTCTTTGATACTGGGACGTATCTTGAAGTAATCGATCTCAAAGATTTCACGGGAAAGAATTCAAAGAGAGCCAAGACAGTAAAGTCAAGATTGATTGGGACCGGGGGAAAGACAAGGAAGCTAATCGAAGAGCTTTCTGAGTCCTATGTCTCAATCTATGGAAACACTGCCTCACTCATCGGGGATTATGTGCAGAACCAAATTTCAAGGGAGAGCGTCATGATGATACTTAGAGGTAACCAGCACAGCACCGTTTACAAATACCTGGAACGCAGAAGAAAAGACATAAGGCTTGCTAAACTGGACTCAGTCTAGAGTGCACCTGCTATCAGATCGGCTAAGCGGAGAGGTTCTGGAATGTTACCCTTTGCTGTGATTTGTTTTATGAATTTATAGGCAACTTTGGAATCCATTCCTGTTGCCTGCACGAATATCGGGCCGAACCTGTAGAAGTCTTCCGTAAGCTTAGAATACCTCGATTCCCAGTCTTCAAAATACTTCTTGAGAGCATCTTTGATTGCTTTCATGTTAGGTTCGTGGTCAACCACGTTGATTATGGGAATACCGGTTTCCCTGAACAACTCTTTGACGTCCAAGACATTGAAACCTCCCAGCGTGATCCCCTGAGTCATTATCACTCTGATACCAGATCCCTTTTCCCTGATGACATCCAATATTTTCTCGGTCGCATCGGTGCCATCTACCTCAATTCTCTTCGTTATCAGGGATTCAATGTAGAGGTCCTTCCTCATGATTACACCTACTATACTAGTGTGCTTATCTCTCCTTGAAAATGGGGAATCATCGAACGCTATTATTCTGGTGTCTTTATTGAAGAGTGAGTTCTGATCCACCATTAACGAATTTTTATTGTTATAAGAGTTTTTATATTCTACGAACAGAACGTCGGACTCTGCTTGAGTAAACGTTTTTATCGACGTGTTGTTAGCACCTTAATGAATGAAAACATCGAAAAATTTTTTCTAGAGAGGGGGTGTCTCATAGAGGAGAAGGCTATAGTGGAAATTGAGAAGAGAGGGGGGTTGGAGTACGTACTAAGAAACGAAAAAAAAATGGATTTTTCATCTCCGATATTTGCAGTATCGAACCTTCCACGAGTCAACGAATTTTCCCTGGTAAAGGAATTTCATCTTGACGGTTATCCTGGCATAAGCCAGAGCTTCGTGGATCTCTTCAAGAGCAGGTACTCTTTTCTGCATGCAAAACTGAATCAGAGAAGCAAGACCCGCGTCTTTTCTCCCGTCTCCAAACTAAGAAGGGACGGAGGGACAGTCTTTGTGTCCGGTATGGTGGCTGATTTCAGTGAATCAAAGAAAGGGTACGGCATTGTGGAGATCGAAGATGATTCCAGCTCAATCAAAGTTATACTCCCGAGAACATACAAGGACATCATAATCAAGGATGAAGTCATAGGTGTTTCAGGACAATTCAGCAAGGATGGTACGGCTATTTTCGCTGAAAGCGTTTATCGTCCCGAAGTTTCGAAAGAGCCAAGGATTGGAGGGAGCGATGTTAAAGTCATGGTGGTTTCTGACATTCACGTTGGCTCGAAGAACTTCTTGGAAGATAGCTTCGTGGGAATGATGGATTATGTCAACACGCAGGGGATCTCTTTTGTGGTAATTAACGGAGACCTCGTGGATGGCATAGGCGTCTACCCAGATCAAGAGAAGGACCTAGCAATTAACGACATCAATCTTCAATACAAGAAATTGGCAGAATTAATATCGAAATTCAACAGCAACGTGAGAGTCATCATCATTCCTGGAAACCATGACATTGTATACCCGATGGAACCGCAGAACCCTCTCCCAAAGGAGATAAACGCACTTTTCCCATCCAATGTCACGTCTCTTTCAAATCCAGTCTGGGTTGAGATTGGTGGGAGGATTTTTCTACTCTACCATGGAACGTCCATATTCGACTTCCTGGAGGCAATTCCTGGAACCACCATGAACGATACCGACAAGATTATGATTGAAATGCTGAGGCGTGGGCACCTGGCACCAGAATATGGAAAGAATCTTTCATTCATTCCACTGAAATCTGATTACTACCTCATAGACCCGGTTCCAGATGTTTTCATAACAGGACACGTTCACAGTCACTCAATAACAAACTACAAGGGAATTCTCGCAATAAATGCATCCACATTCCAGGAACAGACAGACTACCAGAAGATGATGAATTTCAATCCTAAACCTGCGATTGGCACTGTTGTAAGCACTTACGATCTATCCTATGAAGCTGTGAAGTTCTGAAGCACGGGGAGAATCTTTGCTGACTAGATGCTGTCGGAGATTCCGTTCTCTGACACCATCACTACCGCTTCTCCTTCGGGTAGATGCGGTGAGTCAATCAATCTTGCGATTCTCTTTCCACCCTTTGACTTCCTAAGGTATATTCTGTAGGTACTGGCGTGGCCAACTATGTTTCCTCCTACAGATTGAGTTGGGTCTCCAAAGAAAACGTCTGGTCTTGCCGCTACCTGATTTGTTACTGCCACTGCCGAATTGTAGATGTCGCCGAATCTCAGGAGATCGTGAAGATGCTTGTTGAGAAGCTGTTGTCTCTCTGCAAGTGTACCTCTCCCAGTATATTCTGCCCTGAAGTGCGCCGTAAGGGAATCAACGATGAGCAATCTGACGGGAAACTTTCCTGTAAGTTCGTATGCCTTCTCAACCAGCAGTATTTGATGACTAGAATTGTATGCTCTTGCGACATGAATTTTCTTCAAAACTTCCACGGGATCGAGTTCTATGTGTTTGGCCATTTGCACAATTCTTTCTGGCCTGAACGTATTTTCTGTATCGATAAAGAGGACTTCTCCCGCAAGTCCGTTCTTCTCTAGCGGAAGGGTCGCATTCACCGCAAGCTGATGCATGATCTGTGTCTTCCCAGATGCGTATTCTCCAAAGAACTCAGTAATAGCAGCAGTTTCCAGACCTCCTCCAAGAAGATCGTCCAGAGATTTTGAGCCTGTTGTTAGTTTCTTTATTTCCTTCCTCCTTTCAAGAAGGACGTCTCCAGACTCGAAGTTGCCTATGTCCGCTGCTTTTCTTGCAGACATTATGATTTTGGCTGCAATATTCTCACCGATATCCGTTGCATCCGCCACATCCCTCGGTGAAGCCACTGCCAGACTCATAATATCAGAATAACCGGATTCTCTTAGCTTCTCTGCTATTGATTCTCCGACACCAGTCAAATCTTCAATTTCCTTGACCTTCTTCGCTTTATCTGCCATAAACAAGCTCTCCAATTCTTAATGTCTTATCAGTTTTATCTATTGAATCTTGCTTATCTTTCAGCTGGAACATTGACCTGATTGCGTCTATGTTCTCTGGTACCACGTCGCTTTCCTGATGTACTGCCTGATAGTAGAAGAGTTCCTTCCCCTTGACACTCACGGAATCTTTCCACAACATTATCTCGAACAAATCCGACCGTTCCCTGCCCGACTCTCTTCCGATGTCCATAAGCTGGGAAGTGCTCTTGACACCGTCCTTTCCCGATACAAATGCAATTCTCCTGTACTCCTTCCATTTGCTGATGATGTCCTCTACCTTCGTTTCGCTCGGGAATGTTACATTCACGAAATGAAGATGCATAAGCGTAGTGGGTACTTTGACGGCCATTGTCTGAATGTCCAACCCTTTGATGACGGATGCAACATCGGGACCGTGATGGGAAGGTATCTTCAGTTCTGGTACGATTGAGTTTATTGGGCCTTTGCTGTAGTCATCGGGATCTGTGGCCCTCCTTACCAGATTTGCTCTAACCTTAATATTTCCAAATTCGGTCAGGGGGTTAAGCGTCCTGATCAAGCCGGTGGTATTGCATGAAACTACCCGCACGAAATCCTTTCCCCAAGCCTCCTTGTAGTTCGCATATGCATTGAATGAAAGGTTCGTTAATTCGTGATCTTCCCCTCCCTGAAATATCGCTTTTTTCTTCCTCCTTTCATAGATCTTCTTGTACTCTTCTCCAAGCCCCTCTGGAGTTGAATCTACTATCAATTCTGAATCGTCCATCAGATTCTCCAAGGTCCCCTCAATCTTGATTCCTGTATTCTCAAAAGATTTCAGTGCACTGTTGTTGGGAACGAAGAGTTTGAACCTCTTGCTCGCAACGTATGACATGTAGTTAGGGTGTGCCTTTACAACTCCGACGACCTCTATGTCGTCCTGTTTAGTGATTGCGTCTGCCACTCGCTTTCCGATAGTTCCATAGGCATTAATTCCAACCTTTAGCATAGTGCACCATTTTGTTAATAGTGCTTTCGTTAAAATGCTTTTCTCAGTTTAGAAATCTTGACCTTTTGGTGAGTCGTTTTAGGTAAGCACATACGTGTTCCCTCTTTACGATTACATTCTCATTGTTGTATCTCAATTCTGTCTAGAAAAACCAGGCAGGGTTGTACGCTATCACTATTGCAAATGTAATATCCACCTCGGTGATTCTTGGCGTTAGCATACTGATGAATATCGTATACGAATCTTTGCTCTGAGCAGTGCCAGGAGTAGGGAGTGGAACGGATGTGCTCGTTTCCCTGGTGTCACCACCGCTGTCCCATAGTATTTTGAAAACTACAGGGAGGATATTGCAGACGAACTTTGGTTCCCTATGTCCAGAAGTGTAAGACAAACCCCACCGCAGTCACGATTATAACAGCCACTACTAATACCGCGATGAGTCGGCTACTTCTCTTACGGTAGTGCCGTGGTTTGTTCGGGGGAATGTTCGAAAGTTCGATCGTGCCTAAGGATTCATGAAAAAGATTTAAGGTCTTTCATTTAAGAACTATTGCAAAGATCCAATCCATCTCACTGCAGATGCTAAAGTCTCTAATTACTTTGAGAAGAGAATTGTTGGTCGATACGGGATAGATTAATGCAGAATTCTCATTTAGAGTTTTGACGTTAAATTCATTGGTTATTTACTAAACCAAAAAAAGAACGGTGATGGGAAGAGATTTCCTTCCAAGCTTAGGAGGTGATCCATCCGCAGGTTCCCCTACGGATACCTTGTTATGACTTAACCCTCCTCATCGATCTTGGATTCGAAGACATCAAGAAATGTCCCCTCATCCAGAACCAACTCGGATGGTTTGACAGGCGGTGTGTGCAAAGAGCAGGGGCATATTCACCGCGAGCTGTTGAATCGCGATTACTACGGAATCCAGCTTCGTGAGGACGAATTACAGTCCTCAGTCTGAACTACGAACGGATTTCGGGATTGGCTTTCCCTTTCGGGATCGCAGCCCATTGTTCCGTCCTTTGTAGCGCGCGTGTAGCCTAGGAAATTCAGGGCATACTGACCTGCCGTTGACCTCTCCTTCCTCCAGTTTAACACTGGCAGTCTCCACATAGTGCGTACTCTCTCGCGAGAGTACTGGCAAAAGTGGATGGGGGTCTCGCTCGTTATCACACTTAAGTGAACGCTTTACGGTACGAGCTGACGACGGCCATGCACCACTTCTCCATGTTATCGAGTAAATTCTTCAGGTTGACCCTCATACCATGGTCTTCCCTAGTGAGTTTTCCGGCGTTGAATCCAATTAAACCGCACGCTCCTCCCGTTGCGGTGCTCTCCCGCCAATTCCTTTAAGTTTCAGCCTTGCGACCATACTCC
>JAJSLL010000006.1 GCA_026127935.1 Thermoplasmatales archaeon
GTATAGGGCACGCGTGCGGGCACAACTTGATCGCTTCTTCGGCGATTTTTTCCGCAATAAGAACCACTGAGAAGATTTCGAACGGAACGATAACTGTATTCGGGACTCCAGATGAAGAGGGATCGGGTGAATGGGCTGGGTCTAAGATAATAATGGCCAATGCAAAAGCATTCAAAAACATCGATTTAGTTCTCGGCTCACATCCAGGAGACAGATGGAACGTAGGGGACCAAGCCCTCGCAGTTCAAGATCTAGAGGTAACCTTCGTCGGACGGGCAGCTCATGAAGCTGCGAATCCGAATTTCGGAAGGAGTGCTCTTGATGCGGCAGTTCTTTCATACAATGCAGTCAACATGATGAGACAACATGTCAGAAGGGATGCGAATTTTGTCATGCACGGTATAATCAGGGAGGGGGGAACAGCTTCAAACGTCACCCCGGAAAGGGCAGTTCTAACCTACGGTATCAGGTCCTCTGATTTGGAGTATCATAAGGAACTGGTCTCCAGGTTTATGAAGATCATTGAAGGCTGTTCGATCGCTACCGAAACAACATTTTCTGTCAAGAAGATAGGACCTCTTTTTTCAACTACGAAGATCAACAAAACTCTCTCCAATAGAGTAAGGGACAACATCTTGAGACGCGGTATAAATTGTCCGTCTCTTGAAGAAACATATTCACAAATGCCAAAAGGTTCCACAGACTTTGCAAATGTATCCCAACTAGTCCCAGCCCTAGAGGTTGGTTTTCAAATTGCACCTGAAGGTACGCCTTGGCATTCAAGACAATCTATGGAGGCGGCAAAAACTCAAAGGGCAAGGGAAGCTTTATCCAACGTGATCGAAGTACTCAGCGACACGGCTAAAGAGTTTACGGAAGACAAGAGATTTCGTGAAGATATAATTGAGGATTTCAAGTCAAGCTGAAGTTTGGAAGAAGATGCTGTGAAATAGCTAAAGAAAAGTCACAAATATTAATACTTGTAAGCTGCATTCAAAGAACGAGGCGTCCAAGATGGTAAATAAGTGCTCCCACACAGTTGATGATTTCCTTAGTGTAAAGAGGGCATCAGACGTAGAGATTAGCAAGGATGGTTCTAAAGTTGCTTTCATGGTTTCAGGGACTTTCAAGAATTTCAAGGAAGAGTTCGTAAGCGAGATCATGACTCAATCTATTAAGGATGAAAAGGAAAGAACATTCTCACGACAGGGCTGGATGAACTTCTCTCCCAAATTCAGTCCGTCTGGAAACAAACTCGCGTATCTATCCAAAAAGGAAGAAGAATACAGGTTGTTGATCTATGACTTTTTGAAAGAATCAGATCAGGAAATTGTAGTGGAAGGTGAGGCAAATGATTTACAATGGGCAGACGACAAATCTCTCATCGTGCTAATAAAAGACAAAGATTCACTGAAAGAGGAAAAGAGAAATGGAAACGACGCTTATTTCTTCGAAGAAGAACCGAGATTCGATTCATTATGGATGTACGAATCTGGCTCTGGATTTCGTAGAATAACGAGTGGGAGACAAATTTGGGAATTTAATGTTAACAAATATCTGGTCGCAGCCATCACCTCTTCTCTGCCATTCGAATGGTCGTGGTATGAAGCTGAAGTCTCCCTAATAGATCTGAAGGATGGCATAGTCAAGAAGATCTACTCAAAAAAAGATCGGCAAGTGGCAAAACCAAGATTGTCACCAGATAACAAGAAAGTGACGTTCCTAGAATCACTGTGGAGCGACAGAGGAGTCAACTCTGGGGACATTTTGAGCATAGACATCAACAGTCAGAAACCAAAAAATCTGACGGAAGGGGGCAATGAAAGTTATTCTGAAGTTCAATGGATCTCCGAGAATGAATTTTATACACTGTCGGACTGCGAAGGCACGTTTTCACTTTCACTCTTCTTGGATGGTAAGCGGAAAGTCCTTTGGTCAAAATTTGGTTCCGTCCATAAACCATGGTCTCCTTCGTTTTCCATTTCAAAAGACAAAGCTGTCATTTCATTTGAAAGCTCTAGACAGCCAGACGAGGTAATACTCATTGACCTGAAAACGAAAAAGGAAAAAATACTTACTAGCATAAACAAAGGACTTGAAAATTGCATAAGCTACAGCTCGGAGAAAGTCGAATGGAAGTCTAAAGACGGACTGGAAATATCCGGAATATTCAGGACCGCTCGAAAGAATGCTCCTCTGATGGTTATTGTGCATGGGGGGCCGACTGGAAGTTCAAAAGACTCATACATGGACCTTGCCACACTTTTCATTTCCAAAGGGTATTCTGTTTTTCTACCAAACTACAGAGGTAGCACAGGTAAGGGGAGAAAATTTGCAGAACTGAATCTTGGAGACATGGGAGGAAAAGATTTGGATGACATTTTATCTGGCATAGACTACCTGATAAGGACAAGAGGAATTGATAGGAAGAAGATCTTCATTATAGGAGGATCTTATGGTGGTTTCATGTCTGCCTGGGCAATTACCCAGACGAACATTTTCAAAGGGGCAGTTTCCCTATTTGGAATATCTGACTGGATCAGTTTCCACGGAGTGAGCAATCTACCTACGTGGGACAGGATACATTACAACGAGGACCCGTACAAGTTCGACAGATTCATAAAATTCTCCCCTCTTAGGTACGTTGACAATGTGAAGACCCCGGTCCTTCTTGCCCACGGGATGGAAGACCCATATGTTCCGGTGGGTCAGTACTATCAATTCTATAGGGCACTCAAGGAAAAAGGAAAGGACGTACGATTGCTCTTATTTCCGAGAGAAGGACACGGATTCAAGGAGAGAAAACATCAGGAACAATTCTATAGTGAAGTATTCAAATGGCTGGAAGACAGAAGTTAAACAAGAGTGTTTAGGGGCTCCTTGGAGTTCAAGAAAGACTGAACAAGTCCATCGGACACTACATTCACCGTCAAGGAATAGAGATCAATTCTATTGCAGTAACTCTACTCTTTATCTCCGTTCCTCACATTTATGAAGTCCTTCACATATACGGGTATCTGAGCACTCGAGGAAAATTCGGGATTATAAAATCTGTACGAGAACGGAACTACGCCGGACCAGATTTCCGGATTCTTTCTTACTTCTGACGGTCCTCCATCCCTAACTTTAACAGAAAATTGGTCCAGCTTCATTTTGAATAGGGATACATTCTTCAGTTCATCGTGGTTTGGCATTTCCGTGTTTTGCTTTCTTCCTGGCATGAGCCGGTCTATCCATTCCTTGAATAAGTTCAATTTCTCCTCCTCGCTCGACACTTCTTCTGGTCGCCCAAAAATCACAGCGGATCTGTAGTTTATCGAATTGTCAGCCATCCCCTTGGCAATCACAAGACCATTGAGTTCCAAGACCGAAATTGCCACCGAAATCCCCGATCGCAGTGCATTTGAAATCCTTGCAACCGGACTCCCATGAAAATAAATAAAGTCAGGATCATTGTAGTACGACATCGGAATTATAAATGGTTGTCCTTCTAGTTGAAAAGCTATCTGACATACAAGGCCACTTTCTAATATGTCGACTAACAAATCTTTATCGTTGCTCCCTCTTTCCGGATGTCTTCTTACCCTAGTTAAACTATCAGTCACAGATCCAAAATTCAAGATACGTTAAAGATTTTCCCGTAACCTTGCCTTGGAATGGGAATAATTTCAATTACGCTAGGAGAATTTCAAATCCCAATTTTCTTCCTATTCAGGTACAAACTCTCATCCTTCCTGACCAAATTTAGTGGTATCCCGCCTTGCATAAATCTCTTTATATTCTCAAAAGCTCGAAGATAGGCTACTTCCATAATCTCTCCTGACAACCCTCCCGCGACATGCGGCGTGACCACGATGTTTTCACGATTTGAGTCATCAAGATTGGGCTCATTCCACCATACATCAGTCATATAGGTCACATCACCATGCGAATCAAGGAACTGTAGCAGGTCATTTTTCTTCACTAGCTCTGGTCTTGCCACGTTCACTATTATGCAATCTCTCTTCAACAGTTTCAAATTCCTCTCAGTTATCATGTCCTTTGTATGGATAGTCAGTGGAATTGAAATCACAATAAAGTCGGATTGGACCAGTAACTTATCAAGCTTATCCAGTCCCAGGAATTCGTCAGAATTCTGGTCTCTGTGGTCACGTCCTACAGTCACAACTTTCATTCCTAACGCCTTGGCTATGTAAGCAACTCTGCTACCTATACCGCCGTACCCAATAATTCCTATAGTCCGCCCATAGAGAAGCTTTGTAGAATGAGGTCTGTAAATCCCATTCTTCGTTTCATTCTCAAAAGTAGAAATCCTCTTAGTACTTTCGAGTAATAATGCAAAAGCGTGTTCAGCTACTGATATTGAATAGGCGCCTGCATTGCTTGCAACGAGTGTATCTGCTGGTATTTTGTTCATATCTATGTGATCGGTGCCAGCGCTCACAGTCTGTATGAACTTGAAATTCTTGTCTTTGGGATAATCATTATCCCTAATGAGTAAAGCGTCCGCTTCACCCGTGTCTGGATACCAAATCACATTACCTTTACCTAGTACTTTAGTGCCTATCTCTTTGAATCTATCTCCTATAGGGAATGGGACCAAAAGTTTCATCCATACTAAATTTTAATGGAGTAAATATGGATTTTCTAGTTGGGAATCTAAAATCCAGACTCCTCAAAACTTGTTGAATGTTGGACTCTTGTCCCTTACAAAGGACCCGTTTTGGAGATCTCGAAACGAATCCTCTATCTCCTTCCAATCGTTCATCACTATCGGGCCATACCAGCTGATCCTGTCATTGGTTCTTCGTCCTGAAATGTATATGTAGCGGTGCTTTTGATCTCCCTCTATCTTGATTGTCCCACTTTTTGGTCCAAAAACTGCCACTTGCAATTTATTTAGTTTGGTTCCGTTTGAGGTGAGAGTGCCTTCCATCGGGATAACCATAGAGGTAAAATCATTCTGTTTTTGAATCTCCAACGACCCACCATTGGAAGTTATATCGAAATAACTCACGTCCAGACTGTGTTTTTCCATGGAAGGGTTGTCTCTTTCAAGTATACTTCCAGAAATGACCTTTATTTCATTTCTCTCCGATTGCAGTTTATTGAGATGGTTCACGTCGATGCTTCGATAAGTGGGTTTAGAAAACTTATCATTTTTTCTAAGATTCAGCCATAGTTGAAAGCCAAGCATCTCCTTGTCCTGACCAAATGAACTGGGCATTTCCTGATGGAATATTCCGCTTCCCGCAGTCATCCACTGTATCTCTCCTTGCCGAATTACTCCCTTATTTCCCATGCTATCTTCGTGTTCTACTTTGCCCTTCAGAAGGTAAGTCAGGGTCTCTATTCCCCGGTGAGGATGCCATGGAAATCCATTCAAGTAATCTTCAGGTTTGTCCGAACCGAAATAGTCCAGCAAAAGGAATGGATCAGTGTATTCAAAAGTTCCCTGCGAACCAAACAATCTTGATAACTTTACTCCGGCACCGTCCATCACTTCCTTTCCTTTCAATATAAGGATTGGGGCCAAAATGCCTTCCTTCACATCTACATCGCTTGACACTACTGGTTATCCAATTTAAGTATATAAAAAATACTTAGTTCAATTAAATAAGTTTTCTTAACTAATCACACCTTGAGGAAATCAAAACACCTCTTTGGAAGGCCAATTTGTGTACTGAAGTAATGAGCACTATTAAGTCTATAATTCGACTGGTTCGCGATAGATAATCTTAGAAGATTTCTTTGAAAAAAGGGTTGTTGATCTTTTCGTTGTCCAGGCTGGTAAAATCACCATGTCCAGGGTAGATATCAAGATTGCTTTCCATTTTCTTTAACATCCTAATGCTTGTGCTCATCTCCGAATAAGAACCTCCGAAATCAGTTCTGCCGATAGAACCGTTGAAAACAAAATCTCCAACAAACATTGAGTTTCCAACGATAAATGAACAACTCCCTGGAGTGTGACCCGGAGTTTCAATAACAGTTAGCGTACTGTCTCCAAGTTTAAATTCAGTTCCTTTACTCAAGTATTGATCTGGGACAGGGGTTGGGCCAGGATCAATTCCTATGTAATTCTTTACGAATTCAGAATATCCGGCCAGAATTTTCTCTTCCCTTTTGTGCAGGTAGAAGGGAACGTTAATCACAGATTTCAAAGAGTGGACCGACAGAACGTGATCAAAATGCCCGTGCGTAGCTATAATCGCTTTTGGAACAAGTCTCTTCTTTTCTAGATATTCGAGTATTATGTGATCGTCCCCACCTGGGTCGATTACTAGGCTATCATTTCCTTCACTGAGTATGTAACAATTTGTTCCGAGTGGACCAACAATAAGTCGCTTGATTTCCATTATTTAACAAAGGACTGAGGGGCTTGCAGATTTTATACCTTTGGAATCTGCTGCAAATAAAAACCCATAGCCGAAGTGGCCATTTACAGTACCGATATGTAGAACAGTTATATACTGGATTTCCCTAGAAACCCGAATGAGTTCAGTCCCCCTTAAGACCAAAAATAGGGTCTTAATCAAGTTCATAAATGGTAGAAAACTAGAGGACATTTCACTGGAAGAAAGAATTTCTGTCAGCTCTGTTGAAGAAGTGATTGAAGAATGGAAGCAAGGTTATATCAACATGGACTTAAGCAACGATATAGCCCAGGAACTGAAAGAACTAGCGTTCATGCTCAGAGACAAAACACTGACTCCCCACGATTTAGTTGAAGGTTACCAATACTATGGGATATTCAAGGACAGAGATAGGGACAAGATTATTGGAATAGTGAACGAAATCTATTCTCTAAAAGAGGAGCATAGAGAGCAATTCATGAAAATTGCAGAAAAGATGATGAAGCTTGCAAAATACAAGAATATAGACTATGTTGAGATACCCAAAGCACTCGAGGATATGGTGGAAAGAGGTAAGGAACTGAATAGGGAGATCAAGAGCAAGGAGATACAGAACCTGGAACTCACTGAGAGATTGTCCAACGCGAAGAAAGAATTGGAGAGAATAGATGAAGAGAAGAAGGAGCTATCCAAAGAAGTGGCCTTCTCTAACTACTTGAGGAAAGAACTTCCGGGGGGGAAAGAGGATGAAAACTCCCTGAAGAGCGTAATTGAGGGTCTCAAGCACGCAGGTTTTGACGAGAGCAAAATACAGGAGGTATCATCCCAAATTTCCCTAATCGGCAAGAGGGAACTGAGTGTGGAACAGTTTCTAAAGATATCAAGATATTTCGAGGAACTAATGAACCTTGGGTTGTCGGTCTCCACAATGGAAAAAATCCTGAATACGGTGAAGGAGGATGGGGTGACCTTGGACGAGTACCTGAACGAGAGGGCGATATATGTCAGAGACAAGCTGGCTTACATGAAATCCCTAAAGGAATTGATTGATGCCCACAGGAGAGCTGAGAAACAGATAAAACAGATCAATGAGGAGATCGCTCTTAAAAAGGTCAAGTTAGAAAGAACCTAGATAGGAATGTATTATCTAATCACTCTGGACGCGGCTCTGTCAGGCTTATGAGCTCATCGTAGCTGATTCCTCCATTAAGAAGTGAATCTGTGTTACGTTCATTCAGGATCTCGTTCGATATCTTTTTTAGCAACCCCATAGCAGCATAACTCGCCCCTGGACCAAAACTCACTCTCTTTATGCCAATCGATTCCAGATCATTTAACGGAGGAACTCCTGTTCTCAACATCACATTGATAGGGAACCCATTCATTTCTCTGACGAAACGCTCTATGTCCTCCTTGCGGACGAGTCCCATGGGATAGACACATCCAGCTCCGGCATCCCTGAATTCCTTGCACCTTCTCACCGCTTCTTCGAATTTATCGTCGTCATCCCCTTCGAAGTACCTAAGTGAATCCGTCCTTGCGTTCACAAACACTTTTACACCAAGGTTCTTAGTAACTTCCATTATGGTTGCTATCTTTTTCACTTGGAACTCCAGGGGATATAGCTGCTTAGTTTCGTGTTCGAAATCTTCTATGTTCATTCCGACGGCTCCTGCTTCGATGAGCCCCTTCACGGTAACCTTCAAGTCCTTAGTGTTCTTTCCAAATCCAGCCACAGAATCCACTGAGAGAGGCAGGGATAAGACGTTACCTATTCTCTTCACAGAATCCAGAAATTTCTTCCTTCCAATCGCCTCACCATCTGGGTATCCAAGGGACGCAAACATCCCGGCACTTGAAGTAGCGACTGCAGGGAAACCTGCATTCTCAAAAAGCCTTGCACTTGGAACATCCCAGGCGTTTGGGAGTATCAGAATTTTTCCCGGAATATTATGAAGGCGTGCAAACTCTTTCGCCTTACGATCCTGACTGATTCTAATTCCACTTGGTTCCTGCTTTCCTGACAAGTAGATTTCACTTCTCCTTCATATTTATTCGAGGCATCTCATTGGAATCAAACATGGTTCTCATGAACGTAATCATATCGTTCTCGACTGGATGGCTCAAGATCATGAAAACTATCGAATTCAGAAGCTTGTAGTAATCGAGAGAACAATTATTCCTTTTTCTGAGAGTACCTTCTTAATTTCGTATTTTTCCTCTAATACTTTGAGCATCTTAGCGAATTCATTTGAACTCCCGAAAACTTCATCACTAGGTCCCATTACGCGGGCTTTGGAGTCGAGCAAGTTGAGCGTCGCAACATAGTTTTGAGAATCTGATGCCGTATTATACCCATTTTCCAGAGTTACAGAGCTGTCAGCCCCTTTTTCCATGGTTATTCAAACAAGTTTAGCAAATTAATTTTGCGTGAGGTTAGGTGTAGCTAGCCATTATTAGAATGGAAGTCCCGTAAGGTGCAAGGTCAGTAGTGAATGATGCATGCGTAGTGCGCGTGGGATTGATAGTTTACTTTGCTTCCAACTAATACAATTATGACACTAGAGTCAAAGTGAGATTTTTCAGATAATTTCGAAAGAAAATGAACTTATTTTAAGTCGAGAGTTATCATTGGGGCGTGACCTCACAAGAATTGCTGCTCATTTTCCTTATAACACTGGGTTTTTCCGGAGCAATTCCAATTGCGAAGGTCGGACTTAGGGAGGCGTCAGTGGAGGGATTTACTGCGATCTATGTGTCAGGAATAGCGCTGACCATGCTAGTTGAACAACTTGTTTTCATTCCATTGCGAGACTCGTCTGTTTCCTTCGGATCTCCAATCCCAACTGTAATTCTAGCCGGCGCTATCGGAGCATTAGGATACCTCTCCGGATATAAGGGAATGAAAAAAGTGCATGCTGGAATATCCAGTACTGTATTCAATCTGCAGGGCCCACTTATCCTGGTCTTTGGTGCCTTGTTCAGTTCTGCTTACCCAGGAAACATTATTGTCACGGGTCTCCTGCTATCACTCATTGGAATAGTTCTTATTGGTCTTCCAAAGTTCAGGACTGGAAACATATCACTGGGAATCCCGTTCATCTTTGTTGTTTTAGCACCCATACTTTGGGGACTCGAATGGGTCTTTTTCTCTTTTGTATCCTCAAGAGATCCGATATTTTTCACTTTCCTTTTGTATGCAGTAGCAAGCGTGGTTGTGATAGCATTCAGTCTTGCACGGAAATCATTGTTCTCGATCAAGAAAAAAACATTATTGTTCGCATTAACTGGAGGTATGTTGGCAGGGGTAGCCAATGCCGCTTATGGCGTGTTTATCACCAACTTTGGGACCGCTTTGACCGGGGTTGTAACGATTATATCAGTACCAGTTTCGGTTCTTCTAGTAATTGCACTACTTCACGAACGATACACCTATACCGAGCTTATTGGACTGATAGTCATAGGTATTGGATTGGCAATAGCACTGATAATTTGAGTCCTTTCAATCTCTAAATTTTATACTCTTTTAGTGCGCGCATAAAAGATGCGGAGGGCCGGATTTGAACCGGCGAACCCCTATAGGAACAGATCTTGAGTCTGTCGCCTTTGGCCAAGCTCGGCAACCTCCGCTTGAGGGTGAACTGTTGGGAATTTAAATTACTTGCTGTAGGGGCTCTTTATGCTCCTTCCTCAGCATCCTCAGGGTCGGTCTAGGGTTCTTAGAAGCATCCACATCGTCTATCCTTGTGACCTTCAAGTTCACCGGTTCCTTTTCAAAGGTTTCATGCGGTAACTTCAGAGTCTGCCTCACTGTCTCTATAAATAAATCCATCTCGGCCTTAGTAGCACTCTCGGTAGGTTCTACCATCAGGGCCTCTGGAACGATAAGGGGGAAGTAAATAGTTGGGGCGTGGACTCCGTTGTCAATAAGATGTTTGGCTATGTCTCCAGCCTTAGGCATGCTTGCCCCCACGGAAGAGGCGACAAATTCATGCTTCTTTAAAGTCTTCCCAGGCACGGACATGAATTCCTGTACTTTCTTCCTCATGTAATTTGAGTTCAGGACGGCAGTTTCGCATGCATCTCTGAGTCCTTCCTCTCCCATCATCTTGATGTAAGTCCAGGCACGTACCAACACTCCAAAGTTTCCGAAGAAACTCGCAACTTTTCCAATGGTCTTCGGTGGAACGTAGTCGTCGTGGTACCTATCACCGTCAAAAGTGATCATCGGATAGGGCAGGAAATCCTTGAGTTTTTCAACAACGCCAACAGGTCCTGCACCAGGTCCTCCCCCTCCATGTGGTGTAGAAAAAGTCTTGTGGAGATTGAGGTGGACGATATCAAATCCCATCTTGGCGGGAGTCGTCTTTGTCATTATTCCATTCAAATTTGCTCCATCATAGTAAAGCAACGCTCCCTTGGAATGAGCATAGTTTGCCATTTCTAGAATCTTGTCCTCGAATATTCCGAGAGTATTTGGATTCGTTATCATGAATGCAGCTGTCTTTTCGGTGACCGCTTCCTTGAACTTTTCTATATCAACAGTGCCATCCGGAGCTGAAGGTATCTGAACAACGTCAAAGCCAGCCATGTGGGACGATGCTGGATTTGAACCATGTGCTGAATCAGGTACAACTACCTCTCTTCTTGTATCGAGTTGTTTCGTACATTCAAAATAGGCCCTCACTATGGACAATCCTGCGAATTCTCCACCTGCACCGGCCAAGGGTTGTAGGGTCATTTCATCCATACCAGTTATGATCTTCAGTGATTCCGCGAGCTCGTAGAGTAACTTCAGGGCTCCCTGAACATCATTGCTGTCCTGGAGGGGGTGAATCATCCTGAAACCCTCAAGTACTGCGATTTCATCATTGATCTTCGGGTTGTATTTCATTGTACACGATCCCAGCGGATAGAAACCAGAATCGGTTCCGAAATTCATCTCAGAGAGTTTCACGTAGTGCCTGATCACCGAGAACTCCTCCCTGTCTCCTATCCCTGCGCTGCCTCTTTTCATCATTTCTGGTATGTCCACTCTGAATTTCTGATTCTCCAAGGGTATCTTAATGGTCCTCCTTCCCTTCAGGTCCAAAATGATTGGTTCATCGAACACCGCTTGATGATACATCTATGCCACCTCCCTCAGGAATTCCTTGTAAGCGTTGAAATCGTCATTGGTATTTCTTTCCGTAACGTTTACCACTATGTTGGTTTGATTGCGGTCATTATAACCATAGTTCTTTCCAAGTGCATATCCCGGGACCAGATTGTATTTCTTTGCAATCCTGCAAACGAATGTCTTCGACTCCTTCAATCTGATTAAAAACTCGTTGAAAACGGGTGATCCATCGTATGGCATCGTGACACTAAATTCCTTCACGATATCCATCAATTCCTTTGTCCTTCCCATGTTTATTTCACCGATCTTTTTGAGTCCCGAATCTCCCATCAGAGAAAGATAGACCGCAGAAGCCACAGCCATCAAAGCTTGATTGCTCGTCATGTTTGTCACTGCTCTCTCCCTCCTGATGTGTTGTTCCCGCGTTTGCAAAATCATGGAGAAAGCGACTTTTCCGTTGTGGTCCTTGGTAATACCCATTATCTTACCAGGCATCTTCCTGATGTATTGCTCCTTCGTAGCAAATATGCCCACGACCGGACCCCCAAAATTGAGTCCAAGACCGAGAACCTGACCGTCTCCAATGGCTATGTCGGCACCAAATTTTCCTGGTGGAGCAAGAACACCAAGGGATATCGGGTTTACTCCCGCGACGAATATCCTTTCCTCACCGATTATTTCTTTCACTCTTGGAACGTTGGTGTCAATTATGCCGAACATATTTGGGTATTCAACGTAAACACCAGAAGTATTCTCATTCAGTGCTTCCTTCAATCTCTCTAAATCTATCATTCCCTTCTCGTCGAAATCTATTTCTTTGACCTTGATTTCCGCTCCTCTAGCGTAATTGTCCAGGACAGCCCGCTTGTTCTTGCTCAGGTATTTGGGCACAATGAACTCGTTCTTTCCTGTTATGATTTTGGCCATTCTGGCTGCCTCTCCGAGGGAAGTTGAGACGTCGTACATAGATGAATTCACAGCGTCCATCTGAAACAGCTCGGCTGCAAGGCTCTGGTATTCAAAGAGTGCCTGCATAATTCCCTGTGAAATTTCTGCCTGATATGGAGTGTACGCCGTTAGGAATTCATTCCTATTGATTACATTGGAAACCGCTGCTGGAACAAAATGATTGTAGAGACCGAAGCCAAGGAACGAGTGTTCTTGATTGACTGTCTTGTTCATCCCCGCGTACGCGCTCGCCACTCTTCTTATTTCATCTTCGTCCATACCTTTTGGGAGACCTAGTGTTTTGGTACGGATTGCGTCTGGAATGTCTGCGAATAGTTCGTCTGGGCTCTTAATTTTCAACTCGTTTAATAAATCTGATAGGTCGCTGCTCATGATATCATCATGGTATGGTTTAAAGGGATAAAATTGTTTTACATTTGAGAGCGGGAAATTCCACATCATTCGAAAATGGAAAAGCAGGTGAACTACTATTATCAGCAGTACCAGATACCCGAACTGAAGAAAGCATCCCCCAATTCAGGGATATTCATTCCTAGGTATCGCAGCATGTCATGAGGAGAGTGGATCGCGCCTACCAGAACTTCTTCAGAAGAATTGAAGAAAAGCGATCGGGAAAGCAACAGACAGCAGGATTTCCGAGGTTCAAGCCCCGACAACGTCCCCGCTTGATTACGTACCTGCAGTCTGGTTTTGATGTTCTGGAAAATGGCCATCTGAAGCTCTCAAAGATCGGAACTGTGAGAATGTTCATGCACCGTGAAATCAACAGTGCGATCAGAACATTGAATATTTCTCACAGTACAACGGGAGAATTGTATGCTTCATTCTCCGTTGAGCAGGAAAATGTAGCCCACAAATTACCAGAGACAAGGAAGAATGTGGGTGTGGACGGCGAGATCAGGAATCTTGTTGTCATAAGCAATGAAACATTCGTCTGGAATCCGGGATTCCTGAAAAGATATTTACTTTGCGACTGGTTTTGGCATTGTGGACCAGAAATACTTGCTCTTCCTCACCAGAACTCTAAGGGGGTTCATATATGGAGTGTTCTCCGTAATAACTATCTTATATCTCATTAGAGGAGGGTTGAGTCCACTCGAATCTGGAGTGACGGTCACTGGATCTATTCTACTCGGCTCCTTTCTGACCTTTCTTATCACTTCAAGATACGGTCTGGGTTACTCAAAGTTGTTTTTGGTGCTGTTTTCCCTCCTCCTCTTGGTAGGGATTTCTGGCTTCTATCTCCTGCAAAATCCAGTTCTGAAAGCACTATTTTCGATCATAGGATCTCTAGGAGTCAATCCATCTGATAACACGCTTTTCTCAGCTTTCGAACAACCTCTGATAGCACACATTAAAGTGGGTCAGTCGTCCAAAAACAAACTTTTTGCCCTATACACATTTGGGGGTTATATCGCTGCATCAGTTGGGGCAGTTTCCCTCAATCTTGGTCTTAACATGTCATTTGAGGTCTCGATGATATTTGCCGGAATCATTGTTGTCACCTACTTTTTCATACCATCAAATAAGGAAAAGAGACGAGTAATCGTCTCTTCTGTTTCTAAGAAGAGCAAGATCATTGCACGGGATGTCAGTGCACTTTTTTCCGTTGATGCAGTAGCCGGCGGGTTCGTACTGCAGGGATTGATAGCATACTGGTTTAGTCTTAGGTACAACTTCAATTTCTCTCAGCTTGGGTACATTTTCACCGTAGTAGACGTCATAACAGCCATTTCCGTCTTGTTGACCCCGTTTATAGCATCCAAGATAGGTCTAGTGAATACTATGGTCTTCACGCACATCCCTTCAAATATCTTCCTTATCCTGATCCCACTTGTTCCCACGCTATCGCTATCCCTCTTGTTCCTGTTCCTTAGGCAGACTCTGAGTCAAATGGATGTCCCGACTAGGCAGTCCTACCTCAACAGTATAGTTGACGAGGACGACAGGAGTTATGTGGTAGGGGTGTCTAAC
Source organism: Thermoplasmatales archaeon (assembly GCA_026127935.1). Lineage (GTDB taxonomy): Archaea > Thermoplasmatota > Thermoplasmata > Thermoplasmatales. Next base: position 14,419 of record JAJSLL010000006.1, read on the forward strand.
GCCTTCAGGAGCGCAGCAAATGGCTCATCCCCTTACATATCCTCTTACCTGATATCTGTCGCTGCAGGTTCTCTCTCTTTTGTTGCTGGAGGTTTAATAAAAATAGGTTATGATATTGCTTTGTACAAAAGGTTCAAATCGGTAAAGGAGAATTATGGGACAGAGAAAAAATGACAGTCCTGTCACTCTGCTACATATGTGGCCTTCCTGCAGGTGTGTCCTGTAAGTTGTGTGGTAAGCCCGTTTGTTCAGAGCATTATGTCGCGAAGCTTGAATTGTGTGTTAAGTGTGCTGGGAAGATCCATTCCCAGAGGTTAATCTATAAAAAGCTGAAGGTAGAGATTCCACATTCGACATCTGCGATACCATTGAAAAACACAGTTTCCAGAAATCATAATCGGTCTTGACCTCATACGAATTAAGGTGTCTTATCAGTGACGAAGTGAGTCTCTTGCCCTTCGAATCCCAGTCTAGAAGAAGTATGACTTCTTTGTGACCTTTCGAAAGATTCCTGCAGAAGCCTTCGATAGTCATTCTGGAATGAAGCGGAAAAATTTCACCTTCGAAGTTCAGTTTCCTGAGAGCAATTACGTCGTTCTTGCCTTCCACCACGATCGGCACCGATCGATTCCTCTCTTTCAGGTCCTCTAGTGATTTGAAGATCTTTTCAACGTTGTCCTTTGCACTCAACGGACTCACCTTCTAATCAGATTGCCTTCGCCCTCACTATCAGTTTCTCCGACCAAGTTCTTAACGGAGAGAGATCATAATCGCCAAAAGTTCCGTCAACTTCAAAACTCTCTGAATCGAGCATCTCTCCCAGCTCCACTAATGTTATCGGATAAATGGTAATAGTCTTTTCCACGTCTCTTTTCGTCCGGTCGAATATGCTGTAAGAGTACCTAAGATCGTAGTGGTCCTTGATCTTCTTTGCTCTCATCTTGAGGTATATCTTCATATCCCCGTCGTTGAACTCAGAGATATCGTACGTTCTCCTCTTGAGGTTGAACCCATTTATGACGTCCACGAAGAGAAATCCGTCCTTGTTCAGCACTCTCCTTGCCTCCTTGAGAATGATCTTCTTTTCTCTGTTTGGCACCAGCAGTAAACTGTTGAGGCCCACGATAACGGTGTTGAAGTGTTTCTTGAATGGGAGGGACCGTGCATCCCCCATAACCTTTATGAATTCGTTCTCAGAACGTTGCAGCATGTTTCTGTTTATATCCAGACCTACCCCACCCTTGAACCTGGAGATAATCCTGCCAGTCCCAGCGAACAGTTCCAGGCAGGGGGAAAAAGCTGACAGAGACTTGTAGAAGGTTACATCCCGATTGAATATTCCATATATCTTGTCATAGTACATCGACTCGAAGTTATAGAAGTCCTCAGTTTCATTCATCTCTTGTATCCTATCTTCCTCAGCAACTCTCTTCTTTCCTTTACGTCCTCGTCTTTCTCGACGCTTAGAGGGCGTTCTCCATCAAGCACTCCCATCACCCCTCTCCTGTCCCCATCCTCAGCGACCACGACGGAGATAGGGTTGGATGTGGCCGCAAATATGTTTAGCACTTCTGGGACGTTCCTGATATGGGGTATCACGTTGATCGGGAATGAACTTTCGAGATGAATCACGAAGACGTGACCAGCTGCCAACCTTTCGGCATTCCTCACCGCCCGTTGGGTCAGGGTCTTATCATTTCCATCAAATCTGATCAGCCTCTTGCCGGATGCCTCGCAGAATGCGATTCCAAACTTGGCAGTAGGGGAAGAATTCTTGATCGACTCGTAGAGGTCTTCGATTGTCTTAATGAAGTGGGCCTGACCGACAATCACATTTTCTTCCTCTTTTTCGATGTTAACAACAATCAAATTCACAGGTTGTGATTAGCAAATTCATAAATAAACTTATTTTCTTTGAGGAAATTAAAAGAAGTGAGAGCTTTACTTGTTAGGCGAGAGCGAGTAAGAGAGGTTAGGGAACTTCTATTGTCAAGGGATATAGAATTCTTCGAGGAGAGGGACAATTACCATTTCCTGTTCATATTTCCCAAATCGGTTGACCTGGACCTGAACGGCAAATGGTGCCACCTCGTAAATGAGAACATCGATGATATAGAAACCAAAGGCAACACTTTCAAGATCGATGGTCCCAGGGACACTATAGGTATCTTCGCCCCTCTGTTCGAAAAGAGAGGTCTGAAAGTGAAGATGGATGACACTGATTGTGTGATTGAAATCAAGAAATGGGGAAAGAAGTACCTGATCAGTGTCTCCTCAGTCTTCCCTTAGCCCTTATGGATGGTCTAGACTTCACGCTTCCCTTGCCCTTCGTGGCCAGTCCCCTTGCTTTCTTTCCTGCAGTAGAAAGGCCCCTGTAGACTCTTCCTTTCTGAGTCTTGTCAGCTGTCCATTTTAGGTTCTTGTCGTTGAGTATGGATGGATGTGTAGGGTCCACAAACATTACCTCGTAGAACTTGTGCTTCCCGTCCTCTGCAAGGTAATAGGAATTCAGCAGAACGAGATTAGGATACCTATTCTGAGCCCTTTCTTCAGCTATCCACTTCTCACTCTTTCCGTGTGTAAGTTTGTTGTATCCGTATCTTTTCGGTCTTCTGCCACCCATTATTTTCGCTTTGTGCAGGCCACCCCTGCTCACTTTTACCCTTACTATGACAAATCCTGGTTTGGCCTTATAACCCAGTGCTCTTGCCCTTGCAAGCTTTGAGGGGGTCGAAATTCTCTCGACTGTGCCTGAAGCTCTCCACTCTGTCATTCTGTCTCTGACTACACCTTTCATCTCTTCCTTAACAGTTAGAAAGTTTTCAGACTGGAACGAATAACCACTTTTTGAGGGCAAATTATTTCACCTTTGAGCAAACAGGATTATGACTTATTATAAAGCCATTTCTTTATGGGCCCATTGAGTAAGGACAGCGCGGGTAACTTCCTTCTCCAGTTTTGTCGGCAGCAATATCTCACAACACATATATATGACACTCCCATCGCAAGAGGTATGAGTAGCATAAGAATAGATCTACCTTCAGACAAGGCAGCGATCATTCTCAAGAGAATTCAGAACAGGCTCAGCACATATAAGGGATATAAGTCAGGGGCAGATGCTAGAGTATCAGCACAGGCTTTGGCAGACGATATTGGGAAGAGGATAGATGTTTCACTCACCAATTTCAAAGCTGCTATTGACAATCTTGAGATGTACGATAAGCAAGAGGAAATGAAGAAGGCTGGAGAGGTCTATAAGAAAATTCAGAATCTTAAGGACAACAAAGTGGTCCTGCCCTCCGAACCATATCTAGTCGTTCAGGAAGACCTCCAGAAGTTCTACTTGCTTGATGAATTGGGGTTCACGAATTCCATCGACCTTCTAGATAACATAAACAGCTTCAGGTCGGCTTCAATTTCTGGAGAGTGTGATGTTAGTGTTCTAGAAAAGATCAATGGAAATATAGATAAGATTGGAAGTTTCTTTGCCGAGAAGAGCCAGTCTCTGTTGAAGAAAGACTAGAGCTTTATGTACGCCTTGCCGAACAGCTCCCTGTTCTTCATTGCCTTATAGGCTTCTCCAACTTGATCAAGTGAAAACACCTTCCCAACCACTGGGGTGATCTTCCCCTCATTGGAGAGTTTCAGTGCTTTGATCATGCTCTTCTTTGTAGAACTGACGCTGCCTGCGATTGAATTTCCTTTGAGTATCAGATTACCAAGGGGTAGGCTAACCGGATTCACATCAACATTGCCAATCACAACCAATCTGCCACCGAATTTCAACGATCTGAATGCATCGTTGAACGTAGGAGAACCAACGGTCTCCAAGGCAACATCCACTCCATCTCCAGTGATCTCCTTAACCTTCTTTGTGTAATCCTGTCCACCGACAACAAAGTCAGCACCAACCCTCAATATCCCTTCTTTTTTCCACTCGCTGCTCGTTTCTGCAATGACCTGTTTGGCACCGAGGGCTTTAGCAATCTGGACTGCGTGAGAACCAACTCCTCCCCCGGCTCCAGTGATGAGTACTGAATTGCCCTCTCTCAGTCCGCCAACGACTTCAAGGGCCTGAACTACCATCCCAGTTACACATGCCGATATTGCGGCAGCTTCGGGACTTACTTTTGGAGGAACTTCTACGAGTGAGATTTCTGGGACGTGCACATATTTTCTGTACGCGCCATTGATGCTTTCTCCGAACGTTTTCTTATTTCTGCAGAGATTTTCCCGCCCAGTCGTGCAATATTCACAGGTACCGCAGGGGACGTAGATGAGGCTCGCCACTCGGTCTCCTTCTTTGAACCTCTTGACATTAGAGCCCACTTTCTTTACCACACCTGAGATTTCGTGTCCGGGCACGATAGGAAGTACGACTCTTGGAAGAAACCCCTCCATCGTCAGTATGTCTCTGAAACAAATGCCTGTTTCACTCTGCTCAATGAGAACTTCATTTTCCCGTAACTGTTCTTCCTCTATTTCTTTGACGACTGGGTACTCCTTGAGTTTGGAAAGTACTGCAGCTTTCTGCATGTTCCAGAATTGAATATTGGAATATATGTTTATAGAGCCTTTGCGACCTCGTTCCTGGCGTCCACCATGCTCTTCAGTTTATCGAAACCAACTTCCCTGCTTCTCGTCCTGAGTCCGCAATCAGGGTTGATCCTCAGTCTGTCTGGTTCCATGAATTTGAGAGAATACTCTATCCTCTCCTTAATCAGTTGAGTCGGCTCGATGAAATCACGATGTATATCTGTCACTCCCAGTCCCAGTGATATTTTCTTTGTGATGCTGTCTGCGACCTCTTTGAACCTTTTCACATCATCATACCCACTGCGATGATCGCTGAGGGAAATCGGATCCCTGTTTGCAAACTCCAGGTTATAGACGGATATGTCCAGCGAAGGGGCTATATTGTAAAGGAGTCCGTAGTCAGTGCTGTAGCAGACGTGAAGGTGCGTTTCTATTCCGCTTATCCCCTTCACACTTTCGTTCACGGAGTCCCTGACAATCTCCATTTCATCAGGATGAGTCGTCGCGGCGGGCTCATCTATCTGGACCTGAAGGACCTTATCTCCCCATGCAGCTTTCAATTCCCTTATTTCCTGATTCATTATCCTGCCAAATGCCATTGCTAGCTCTTCCCTGCTCTTGTAGTGGTCGTTGAATGACCAGTCCATAAGTGTGTAGGGTCCAGTCACTGGAAGTTTGATATTTTTCTTATTCATCCCCTTGAACAGTTCTATTTCTTCCATATGGAAAGGTTCTTTCCTCGAAATTTCACCATATACGCTCCCCTTGTTGTAGTATCTGTTATCAAACGATCTTACGGGACCATAGATCTTTACCCCATCCATCCTTGAGGCGGGATGCTCATACATTTCCCACCTGTACATTTCTCCCCCGACCCCTATGTTCATGAGTCCACTCTTGTCGAAGAGGTCGAGCGTCTCCATAGTAGCCTTCCTTGCCACTTGTTCAAACTCATCTTCCTTGTATGACCTGAACTTGGAAGAGAGGTAAGTGGGCTTTCTGAAACTTCCAATTTCTTGTGTAACGAGTTCTTCCATTATTGACCACCCTTGAAGGTGAAAATTTTCTTATCCGCAATAGTCCTCGGCAGAAAATCGAAACTCTCGGTATTTGCGACTATGAGTCTATCAAATTCATTGGAATATGGTCTGACTTTCTCAAGAACACCATCGTTTATCCTCGTTGTCTGGGCATCAACGACCTTCACTCCCGGAACGTCGCAGTACTTTGAATACGAATATGGATCGTCCCCAATGATCGAAAAGAATTTGGCGGATCCATTTGAATTGAATTTTCCCGTCACCACCAAATATGTCGAAGTTACGTTATTCAACTCGTTGTATATTTCATAGTTGTTCGACTCAAACGGTTCAAAAACCAAGAGCCGTTTTATCCTGAAAAATTTGACAATTTCTATGTAAATGTCCCTGAGTAGCTTTCTGGCCTCTTCCTGACTCCCAGAAACTTTACTCATTTTTACGAAAGAATTTATCCCCGGGAGGAAGTGAAGATAAGATTCACTACCATTATCGTGGTATATTGGAAATGGAGGGTTCTCCTCTACTTCTCTGAGTTCATTCAAAGCTTTCAGCTTACCGACCCTCTCTATTTCCGGTTCCCTGTAGAATGTGTTTGTCTCCTTGTATCTTGACAGGGGGCCAAGTCTGATACCTTCTATTGAGAGTGCAATTGGACGTAGCAAATCATACCAGTTGAACAGCGGATCAGTGAAGTAATTAATTCCAGCCTCCTTCACAAGGTCGAAGTACAATAAAGATTCCTCTTGAATCTTGTTAGATATTTCATCAGAAGTAAGCTGTCCTTTCTCCCATTTCCCATACGCCTTCCTAAGATTCTCAGATCTAGGATAAATTCCATACAGCAAAGAAATCAGTTCCACTTTTAATCACTCCAGAGTTTCTTAATTTCTGAATACCATTCGTCTCCAATCGACAGTATTTCCGTCCTTCGATTGTGTAAACTCATTGATAAATCTTCTAATGATCTATATGATATTAAATGTTCTTTATTCTAGGAAGAAAAAAGAACTGATTTTTCCAGTTACTCTTTCATTCAATTCACTTGACCTTGTCCCCCATAATCTTGAGCGTGCTTCTGGAACTCAGCATTGCAAGGGTGGAAATTATCGTAAGGGCTCCCAGAAAGAGTATCACGATAATGTCAAAGAGGGAAGGTGGATCTCCACTCAGCCCATTACCACTTTGAGACTTTATAGAATCGACTGACGCAGTCACAACACCAAGATTGGTCGCAATGGATGCTGTGTTGTTAGACACATTGGTTATAGTTCCAGTAATATTGCCCAAACAAGTCTCTATTACAGCATAAGAATTGTTGAGCCAAGGAATGCCCGATACCGATTCAAAAATGCTCGTGTTGAGGTCATTGAGGGAGGCGTTAATCTCACCCGCTGATGTCATTATTTTCGCAGTATCTCCGTTAATACTTACTATTGAGGCATTGACAGATTTGAGAGACACCTCAACCGTTCCTATAGAGGTGTTCATCTCCACCATTCCCATGTGGATCGAGAAGATGGTGGCATTGATGGAATTCAGCGAGACCTTTATTGATCCGATTTCTGTACCGATGACTGCATCCGTTCCGTTGATTCCCTCAAACGATGCGTTCAATGAATTAAGCGAAGCAGTAACAGAACCAATGTTAGTAACGATTTCAGCTTCCCCAGCACTGATTGAAGTGATGGTTGTGCTTAAGGAGGATAGTGAAGTTTGCATGGTTCCTACATTGGTCGCAATAATCGCCTGGCCGTTCATCACACTTTCAATAGTTGCATTGATAGTTCTGAGTTGAGCAGTCATGGTTCCAAATGATGTCTGAATTTCAGCGACGTCACCATTTATGGCCACGACGGCGGCATTAAGTTGTGAAATAGGCACAGATAGAGTTTGATTAATTGAGCTTGTTATTTCAGCAATTTGATTAGATGTAATACCCATTAAATACGCCCCATTGCCCTGAATTAATGTAATACGATATCCAGATTGTGAAATCAAGCTCCCCATTATCGATGAAACTGAAGTCACGTTATAGGTGACTGAAGCAAACGCAATCGGAGGCGTCGTAGGACCATTTGAACTTCCAATATTTTCGTAGAGTGAGAATTTCACTCTAATGACATTAGATGAGAAGTTCCATGAGTTTACCTGTGCTGAAACGATGATTGAACCTTGAGGATTGGCCGGATAGAGTTGAATCGCAGTGACATTGCTAGAAAAAGTGAAATTCCCTCCTCCCTGAATAATATAGTTTCCACTCATTGACTCCGAAGGATACTGCATCCAGAGTTGTGTCCCTTGAGCTGACAATGTAGTCTGTCCTTGTGTAATGACCGTCGAGATGGTAATCGGCAAAAATTCATAACCCACAATCCACCACATTCCGGGTTGATCATTCGGCATCACAAATGAAAAGAGAAGATAGTATCCAGCCGGCGTGAGAAAACTGACGTACGTGGGTACAGCTTCAACAGTCTCATAAGAGGAACTATTAAGAGTGACAGTGACCTCATAATAGCTAGCTGAAGGTATCGTGGTTCCCAGAAAATAAGATTCGTTTATTAATTGACCCGGAAAAGCATTCATGGGTCCCGTTTGAACAGGACTTAGGGAAATACTTGAACCATCGGTAACAGGCGCTGTTTCAAAGTTACTTAGTGTTGTTTGTTGCCACTTAATGCTAGTGTTACTTTGGTCACTGAGAAGGAACGCTAAACCTCCAAAAACAATGACAACCACCAATATAGAAACCACTAACTTCCTATCAGAGTTGTTAGACATCTCTTGGCCCCAAAACAAAAAAGTTCACTGGATATAACTCGGTTTTTCTTTCATTACGTAATGATTTATGATAGCACGCTTGTCACCTTATCATCCCCGTCAAAGCTTATCTCGTTGCATACCATTATCGAAAGATTTGAATGACGGATAAGAAGTATTTCGTCGACTTGTATTCAGAAATGATTGAGATCAACTCTGTTAATCCATCGGGAGGAGGAAAGGGGGAAGAGAAGAGAGCAGAATTCCTGAAGAAAGAGATTCTAGGCTGGGGTAAGGAAATTAAGTTTGAAGAGTACGTGGCAGTATCGGACGGAATCAAGAGACCAAATCTGTTGTTTCTATTAGACAAAGGAAAAAAGAAGACCGTATGGTTCGTTGCTCACATGGACACAGTGGCAGAGGGGGATCTCACTCTATGGAAGTACCCTCCCTTCAAGGCGACAATTGAGGGGGACAAAATGTACGGGAGAGGAACGTGTGATAACGGCCAGGGAGGAATCTCTTCCCTTTTCGCCCTAAGATATTTCTTGGAGAATCCCAACGAATTGCAGAACAACATAGGAGTAATAATGGTTTCAGACGAAGAAGCAGGAAGCAAGTATGGGATCGACTATGTTCTCAAGAACAGGAATTTCACGAAGGATGACAAGTTCATAGTTCCAGATTTCGGAACTCCAACAGGTGATTCTGTGGAAGTTGCTGAAAAAGGAATGATGTGGCTTAAAATCACAGTTGTTGGGCAGCAGTGTCACGCCTCTACTCCTGATGCTGGAAAAAATGCCCACAGATTCGCAAGAGAACTTGAGATGAGAATCGACGATACCCTTCATTCCAAGTTCAACGCAACTGATAACGAATTCACAGTTCCAGTCAGCACCTTCGAACCAACAAAGGTAGAACCCGGTACCACTTCAATTAACATAATTCCAGGTAAGGAGAGTTTCTACTTCGACATGAGAATACTTCCAAAATACACGGTAGACGAAGTGTTCACTGAGGTGAAGAGAACGGCAGATCAATTCTCAAAGGAGACGGGAGTAGGAGTTCTACTGGAACCAGTGAATAAGGCAAATCCATCGTCAAACACTCCAGAGGGCAGAGAGTTCGTCCAGAAGTTCATAGAAAGCGTCAAGAAACTGAGGGGTATTGATGTGAAGCGGGTTGGGATAGGAGGAGGTACCTGTGGGGCATTCTTCAGGAATAAGGGACTGGATACGATAGTTTGGGGGACGCTCGATGAAACAGAGCACATGCCAAATGAATACGCAAAATTATCCAATGTGTTTGGGGATGCCGAAGTCTTCATAGATTTCTTGAAAAGCAAACTTTGAAAATTGTGATGTCACGGATGTCCAAAATGACGGTCAGTTGACCGAATAGGGTGCCAAATCACTTTGCCCCCCAGCACTCTCCTTTCTTATTGCAGACGAAATTTGCGTCGCAGTAATCGCGGATCTCTTCATTAATAATCACTCAACCGGTACCCGGGTTCATGTCCGTTTTTAGTTCCACCATCTCTTCAGACAGTCCCTTGGTGAGAGTGTCAAAGGAGCTACCACTGCATTTATCGCATCTGAACTGACACGGGAGAAGGGTTCAAAGGTGAAAAAAGGGCCCTCATTCCAATTTATGGAATCGTGGTAGTAGCAGAAGGTCACACAAGATTTATCACTTCCAAGGGTCACAGTCACTCCGGGTGCCAAGAAAATGTTGTAAGCACATATCAAACCAAGGTTTGGAGTCTGCTTAGAAGCAATCCAACTTGAAATTGCTGAATCGATATCACTCTCCGGCACTGTGGTTGGTGTGAATTTGTGAGAATAAAGACTGATCCTCTCAACGACCCTATTCCAGCGTTATACTCGCTCAAAACAATGTTCCAACAGTTGATCCTTTTTTTCACTATCTTTTTAAATTCAATTGTCATGGCTCATTAGCATTTCCCGGATTGGTGCTTGCTAAGGTGACAAGGTATCGATGAAGTCTGCTGAAAGAAGGATTTCCCGCCTGGAGAGACTACTGAAGAAGAAAATTGCAACAAAGAGAGAGAACCACAATTACTACAAGATAGGACTCACACAGTTTGAACTTTCACAGCTCTACAAACTTTCTGGAGTTCCCAACAAGTCCGACGAGATGCTGAAAGAAGCAATGGTTTCACTACAAAATCCCGAGTGCAAGAAGGGGAAGAAAACGGATAGGTTGTTGGGTATAATCTTATTTTACGTGAACAATCCATCTGCACAACCTCTCGTTCAACCTCCAGTAGTTTTAAGATATCTCAGCCCCATGATTCTCCTAACGGGATATCTTCTCACATATATGATATACTTCTTGGGATTCATCTCTTCAACCTACTTCTTCATTCTGATTTTTGCTGTTTTTGTGTTTAGCGTTGTTGCAACCAGTGTGTTGACAAGTGCATATTTCAAGAAGATCAGAGAGGATTATGTTCCTACTCAACCGACGATCCCGGGGTTTCCAGTAAACAAGCCAATAAATAGAGTTACGACAACGGAAGATGTGATTGACAGTGCGAAGGCAGAGTTGTCCCTTGCAAACATGTTCTATTCGATGAAGAATTTTGAAGAGACCAAGCTTCATGTAGAAAGAGCTAGAAACTACTTGAACGACCCCCTATCTGCAAAGTCCGAGAAGAAACAATCAGTCACGGATGTTCTGAATAAATTAGACGAACTGATGAAAGGTATGCAGTCAAAGAGCAAGAGCAGGAAGACCCGGAATTTCTGAAATGTAACCAGTGGTTAGAAGAAAGCCGTAGTTATTTCGACTAGAGTGATCTTAGCGATTTCAGTGCAACATTCACGTGATGAGCCGCATTTAATTGTGAGTTGTAAACCTCCCTGATGAGTCCCTCCTTATCAATCACAAAAGTGACTCTTTGTGGAATCAGGGTACCAGTGGCTCCATAGGCTTTTCGGATCTCCTTTTTCTCATCAGAAATGAGCGTGAATTGGAGGTTCCTATTCGATTTAAAATTCTTATGAGATTCGACTGAATCTGAACTAACTCCAAGTACAGTGGCGCCAAGTTTTCTTATGTCTTCCCATTTGTCCCTGAAAGAGCAGGCTTCTGCCGTGCATCCCGGAGTCTCATCCTTAGGATAGAAGTAAAGAACGACCGGTCCCTCTTTCAATTTTTCTGACAGATTAATTCGCTCTCCATTATCCGTGAGTCCGGTAAAATCTGGGGCATTGTCGCCAATCTTCAAGGTCATACAAACCAAAATCAGATTTCCTATTTAGTTCAGATGTAGGCGAAAAGAAAAAAGATAGAGAAATAGAGGGCGCAATTGGTCTGAACTCACAAGCTGCTTTCGATCAATTTTGAAGCGGTTGTAAATTTGCCCTCCCAGATATCGTCAAACAGTTCTGACAAGTTTTCTTCGGTGAGTCTTCTTGGGTTGTAGATGGGAAGGTTGTAGATGTACTGCCTCTGGTTGAACACATAATCAAACATGTCTGTGAGCCTGTCTTTTCCGAACTTAGATGCATTCTTCAGAGCGACAGGCATCTCGAGGCCCTTCATCATAGATACAACTGAATTTATAGCATTAGATGCCGCTTCTAAATCAGAAAGACCGTATGTGTCCACCCCAAAAGCCTCCGCAATTGGTCTGAGTCTTGGAGCCACCAGTGGGAGATTGAAGTCCATTGCGTGGGGTAGCATTATCGCACAGGCAAATCCGTGAGGAATGCCGAACCTAGGTCCCAGAGCTTCGGACATACAGTGACCTATCGTAGCTGGTCCACCAACCCATGGGAATGCGATTACCCATCCACCCATCATCGCTGCGAAAGACATGTTCACTCTAGCTTCCTCATCATTGCCATTATTGTAAGCCCTGATAAGATATTTCGAGATCAGGTGCACCCCCTGTTGGATCATTCCATCCGAAACTGGGTTAGGCATGTTCGTCAATACCCCTTCGATCAAGTGACTCAACGCGTCCATGCCCGTATTTCTAGTAGCATTCGGTGGTAATGTGTAAGTGAGCGATGGATCCACCAGGGAGACATTAGCTGTCACCTTCGAACTAGTTATCCATGTCTTGTATCCGGCTTCCGTAACCACAAGGGTGTTGGAAGACTCACTCCCAGTCCCAGCGGTCGTCGATAGCAGGATCTTTCTCGCTCCAGCCTTCACGACTTTATCAGACCACGGATCTGGAGGAAGTGCATAGTAGTTCTTTGGATCCCCTTCATTTGTGACCATTATTGACATTAGTTTTGTCATGTCCAGCACGCTACCTCCACCTACCCCCACGTACAGGTCAGGCTTGTCTTTACGTGCCGAGTTCACAAGATCTCTAGTCATCTCTGTGGTTGGTTCGCCGATCGGTATCAGCAGCTCCTCATATTTCAGTCCGGCAGATTTCAAGGATGCTCCTATTTTTTCAAGGGCACCTGTTTTAGCGACCACTTCGTCACTCACCAGGACGGTCTTCTTAGGATCGATCTCCTTCACTAGTCCTGGCAAACTATTCTGGGAAGTTCCCACACCGAAAACTACCCTAGGTGGGTTGCCAAAGTCCAGATTTGTATTCAACTTCAACGGATTAAATGTATCAGAATTCATATTTTATCACCTACTGTCCTCCATATATCTGGGAGTACCAGCTCTTCCTCACTTTACCTGTAAGGTCGAAATATACATGTTTGATGTAGGTAAACTCTTCAAGACTGTATGCGGAAAGAGACGCTCCATGACCGCTTTGTTTGTACCCTGCCCACGGCATCTCGGATGGAACAGTCACATGCTCGTTTACCCAGACGGTCCCGAATCGCAGATCCTTAACAGCGTTCATTGCCGTCGTAACGTTCCTTGTCCAAACTGAAGATCCAAGTCCGTAAATCACATCGTTGCTCTTGGTGATGGCATCATCGTACGTTGAGAACGGTAGCACACTGAAGACTGGTCCAAATATTTCCTCCTGAACGATAGTCGATTGTTGATTTTCCGTAGAGATTATGGCAGGGTTCAGATAGAATCCCTTTTCCATTCCCTTAATCTTGGGTCTATCTCCCCCCTCCAGAAGCTTTCCCCCTTGTTCGAGACCTTTCTTTATGTACCATTCTACCCTATCCCGCTGTGAGCTCGATACGAGAGGCCCCACATCCGTTTTAGGATCCATTGGATTTCCTACTTTCACTCTCTTCATCTTCTCTATCAGTCGCTTCGTGAACTTGTCCTTGACAGACTCCTGCACATAATATCTCGTGGAGTTTGCACAGTCCTCTCCATTGTTTACCAAGCCTCCAACGATTGCACTCTCCGTTGCCGCTTCAAGGTCCGCATCTTCGAAGACTATGAACGGTGCCTTCCCACCGAGTTCGACTGACACTTTTTTGAGGGTTGAAGATCCCAGTTCGTGCAGTTTCTTACCAACTTCCGTGCTACCCGTGAATGCAATCATGTCCACATTCTTGTTCCTTGCAATTGCTTCTCCTACTCGTCCACCCGGTCCAGTGATTACGTTGAAAACGCCCTTCGGAACTCCTGCCTTTTCCACCATATTTGCAAGCTCCAGCGTAGTCAGTGGCGTATAGCTTGCAGGCTTAACAATGACGCTGTTCCCCATTGCAAGTGCCGGGAACGCTCTCCAAATCACCATCATCAATGGATAGTTCCACGGAGTTATGACTCCGACCACTCCTATCGCTTCCCTCCGGATTGCGCTGGTTCCTTCCGCCACATATTCACCCATCGCTTTACCCTTTAGTACTCTCGCTGCCCCTGCGAGGAAGCGTATGTTGTCCACTGTGTAGGGAAGGTCGTACCCTATTGTCTGCTTTATTGATTTCCCTGAGATCCTTGTCTCTAGCTTCGCAAGCTCCTCAGTCCTCTCTTCTATCATGGAAGCTACCTTGAGAAGAACTGTTGACCTCTCTCCGGGACTGATCTTGCTCCAAGATCCTGCATCAAAAGATATCCTGGCTGATTCTGCTGCAAAGGCAACATCGTCATCGGTCGCACTTGGCACTTCTGCAATACTAAGTCCCGTAGCAGGATTTAGGACAGGAATATTCTCCCCACTGGAAGAATCTTTCCACTCGCCATTAACAAACATTTGATAGGTCATACTACCACTCAAATAGGAATGCATTTTCGTCTACATAACGGTTTGGAAATCTGATGCTACAGCCATTTTCTTGGGGTTTTAAAGTCCGTGCTAAAGAGGAAAAAAAGAAATCTAATTTTCGTTTAGAAGTTAGAGACATTAACAAGAAGGGATCCCTCAACGTTCGCGCCTATCTCTTGTCGGGACTCCTTAAATATATGCGATTAAATAGATGGCCACGCATTTCCCAGCCACCTATCTTTTGTTGATCACTTTTATTACAAAAAGTGTGCAAAATTCCATGGAAATACTGTTTGGGTTCTAAACCAAACTCGAAAAGCCACCGACGGGATTTGAACCCGTGACCTCGTGCTTACCAAGCACGCGCACGTACCAGGCTGTGCTACGGTGGCATTTTCACTCGTTATGATTACATCCTTAAAATTCTTTGTTCAAATTTCAAAATTTGATCTTAAGTTTAGCACTCTCCAAAGTTTACTTAGATAAAAGAGTCGAAACAGTAAATAGATTTAAACGGCTCTCGGAACGATGTCAGACTATGATGCCATAGTTGTCGGGGCAGGGAATGCTGGCTCTGCTGCAGCTATCACGATGGCTAGCAAAGGGCTGAGCGTACTGCTGGTTGACCGTTCGGATCCTCCCGGAACAAAGAATCTCTCAGGAGGAGTTCTTTGGGGGAATGACCTAGCTAAAATTCTGCCTAAGTGGCAAAGCGAAGCTCCACTTGAACGATTTATTCAAGACAAAAAGATAGGATTTCTAACTGAAAAATCATCCATAATAATAGATTTCAAGACCAAGGTTTTCGAAGAAAACAAGGTTGGACACACAGTATTGCGCTCAAAATTTGACCCATGGCTTGCAAAGAAGGCAAAAGAAGCGGGTGCAACGGTAATTCCAGGTATAACGGTAGAATCGCTTGTTAAGAAGGATGGAAAGATAATCGGGGTGGAAGAATCGGGAGATGCGGTTACGTCCAATGTTGTTATTCTCGCTGAAGGAATCAATCCGAGACTCGCGATCGAGGCTGGGCTCAGACCACCGCTTCAGGACTGGGAAGTTTCAGTAGGTGTAAAAGAGATCATAAAACTCAGTCCTCAAAAGATAGAGGACAGATTCAACCTGAGCTCAACATCAGGATTGGCCTCCGAATACATCCTGGGGAATCTGGGAGAACTGAATGCAGGAGCATTCTTCTATACGAATAAAGACAGCATTTCCCTCGGCATCGTGGCACCGATGGAACGACTGAGAGAGAATGGGGTCACACACACCTATGACATCATAGAACAATTCAAGGAGCACCCATCAATTGCACCCCTCATCGACGGAGGAACTGTCGCAGAATATGGGGCTCACATGATTCCCGAAGGGGGGCTGGAGATGGTTCCACAGCTCTTCGGCGACGGATATATGATAGTTGGGGACTCTGCTGGATTTGGGTTCAGCAATGGACTCGTACTGCAGGGTATGAACTATGCATTCCTTTCTGGAATCTTCGCAGGAGAAGCTGCAGTTGAGGCGAAGTCTAGAAATGATTTTTCCTCAAGTTCTCTGTCAACTTACAAACGGAAACTGGACAACAGTTATGTTCTCAAGGACCTGAGAACATTCAAGGACTTAAGGAAGGTAACCAATAACAAGAGCATGTATACCACCTATCCAAAGATGCTTGAGAGCATTCTCCTCGAGATGTTATGGGAGAGGGGACAGCCGAAGAAAAAAGTCAGGGAGATACTCGGATCGTGTGCCGCAGACTTGAATGTTGGTAAGCTGAAAACGGCCACTGATTTCTATTATATGTACAGGAGGATGTGATCTTGGACATAAAGGAAAGACTTGGAAAAACAAAGTATGACATTGACAAGTCATATGCCCACATAACGGTGGACGACAGGATATGCGAGAAGTGTCCTCACCACTTCTGTGTTATGGCGTGTCCAGCCCAGTGCTACACTATGCAAGACGGGAAACTCAATTTCCAGTATGAAGACTGTGTAGAATGCGGAACGTGTTCCATCGCTTGCGATCAGGGCTCGGTGAAATGGAACTTCCCCAAGGCGGGAAAAGGTGTCATTTACAAGTATGGGTGATGTAAAATGTTAAAAATAGCAGTTATGATAAAACAAGTTCCTGACAGCCAGGATATAAGCATTGATCCCGTCACAAAAACGTTAAACAGGAGCATGGCGAGGAACGTGGTCAATCCTCCGGACGTCAATGCAACGGAGGCAGCGATACAGCTCAAGGACAAGTATGGAGGGGAGATCACAGTTATTACGATGGGCCCTCCCATGGCAGATACGGCTCTACTTCAACTGATGGGAATGGGAGCTGACAATGGAGTTCTTGTCACAGACAGGGTGTTTGCTGGTGCAGATACCTGGCCAACTGGATTCACATTGGCCTCGGTAGCAGATTTTCTTGGAGGGTTTGATGTAATTTTCTGTGGGGAAGAGACAACGGACTCATCCACAGGTCACGTAGGACCCGGAATAGCTGAGTTCCTGGGTTATGAACAGGCTACATATGTTCACAAAGTGGAATATGAGAATGGATTCTTGATAGTTGTAAGGGATATCGAAGGTGCTGAGGAAACAATAAAAATAGGTACTCCAGCAGTCCTAACAATAACACTCAATGCAAACGAGCCGAGAAACCCCACACTGAAGAGGAAGATTGATGCCTACAAAAAGGGTATCAGGCTCGTTACCAACAAGGAACTCCGGCTCGATCCCGCGTGCATAGGGTTGAAGGGATCTCCAACTATTGTGAAGGACATGAAGACAGTCCCTGACCCAATCAAGAATCCTTCGAAACCCACGATTGAGGAGTTGGACAAGGTTGTCTCCGTGCTGATTGAAAAGGGGGTCGTGAAATGATAGATCATAAGTGTGCCACAGCACCTGCAAATGTCGAGATTTACAAAGATCTGTGGATATGGATGGAACAGAACGATGGGGAACTTTCGAGAGTTGCCCTCGAGATGGCAGGTATTGGTCGAAGGCTGGCAGATAAGTACAACGAAAAACTCGTGGGGGTACTGATTGCGGACGAAGAAGGGGAGAAGATGGCTCTGCAAGCAATAGAATACGGGGTGGACAAGGTCATATATGCAAAGAATCCCGTTTACAGACATTACAGGACAAGGCCTTATGTGGACATGTTAGCCTCTCTGATATTGGACAAGAAGCCAAATTATTTTATCATAGGAGCAACGCACAACGGGAGAGACCTTGCTTCAAGGATTGCAGTCAGGGTCAACACGGGCATTACTGCTGACTGCACAGAGATAGACATAGATCCATCTAAGAAGTTGCTGGAGGCAAGGAGGCCAGCATTTGGGGGTGCCATACTAGCGAACATACTATGCAGCAGGCACAGACCACAGATGGCAAGTGCGAGACCCGGTATCTTCAAACCGGTTGACAGGATGGTTGGAAGGAAGGGGGAGATAGAGAGAATAGAGAGCAGATTGAAGGAAGAGGAAGTGGTGACAAAACTCCTCCACACTGTCTCAAGAGAGGAAGTTGACATTACGACTGCTGAGGTTGTAGTTTGTGGAGGTATGGGACTCGGCAAGAAAGAGGGATTCAAGATGCTCGAGGAACTAGCCAATGAGCTAGGGGGAATAGTTGCTGCTTCGAGGCCGACCGTGGATGCAGGATGGATCACAAGAGACAGGCAGGTCGGACAGACAGGTAAGACCGTTCATCCTAAACTCTATGTAGCAGTTGGAGTCTCAGGTGCAATTCAGCACGTAGCTGGCATGAAGGCATCGGACTACATAATATCAATCAACAAGGATGCAGCTGCTCCAATCATTAAGTATTCAGACGTCGCACTAATCGGTGACGCTTACGATATCGTTCCGAAACTAATCGATAGCATAAGAAAGGGAAAGCAACAGCTGCGAGAGGGAAAAATAACAGTACCTAAGAATTAAACGAGGAGAAGCGACTTTCACGTTGTTGTTTCTGACAACCGATATATCAAAGGTACCATTGCTGAAATACGAGGCACATTTCAGTTAACTCAATTATTGGACTATTTCGAAATCTGGTCGCTGAGTATGGTCCTTTCTACTGGTGGCCAGCGAACGATCCAATAGAGGTCATCGAAGGAGCCATTCTGACTCAGAACACGAGCTGGAAAAATGCAGAAAAAGCTATGAGAGACCTGAGGGGCAAAACTATACCTGAGATTCTCAGTAATCCGCAACTCAAAGAGTCAATTCGCCATGCGGGTTTCTATACTAGGAAGGAGAGATACCTGAAGGAAGTACTGAGGTATTGCCAATCCAAGATTGAGAGCCTTTCTCTCCCAAATGATACCAGGGAGGAACTACTTGATTTGAACGGAATCGGTCGAGAAACTGCGGATAGCATTGCATTGTATGCTTTCAATCAGAGAACCATTCCTATAGACGCTTATACGCTCAGGCTTTTCAACAGGTTCTTTGGAACCATGTACTCGATGCGAAATTACGACAATCTTAGGCGGTCACTCAGCATAACATTCAATCAAGAACAGTTGATGGAGTTTCACGCCCTGATAGTTGAACACAGCAAGAAGATGTGCAGGAAAATACCCAGGTGTGAAGAATGCTTTCTCAGAAAGAGGTGCAAAAAGAAATTGTGATTAGACCTAACTTAGAAATATCAATTTACAGTTCCGCTGCCTATCAGTCTCCATCTGTTCTGAATCTTCCTACTGATAGCTACGTTCTGTCCTGGTAGTGCTATGACTGGATACCTCAAATCTCCTTCCATGACATCTCCTTTTGAATACGTGACTAGTGCAACGGTAACAGCAGTTGCAACATTCAAGAGAAGAGTCTCGCCCTTGATTATTCTTTCAACATTGAGTTCTTCAGAACTCCCTACGACCTTGCTCAGAATGCTTGTTTTAAGGGAAATTTTGAAGACAGGTTTTGGCAGAGATCCTTTGAGTCCTACCACCATCCCCACAAGGCTATCACCTTTGGTCAGGAATGGATCTAGATTCGTACCCATGCCTACAAGTCCACCGGGTCCTTTCTCATTGAGCGTGATGCTACCAGATATGATCGAAGAGATCTGCGTGTGAATTTGGGTCCAGCTTTTCTTTCCTCCCTTTGTGACCGCTATTCCAGGCGAAATCTCAACCTCGTCGTTTGGTTTGAACTTCCCAGAAGTTATCGAGCCACCTATGACTCCACCGTGCAAGTCCTCGGGTTTTGTTCCCGGTTTGTTGACATCGAAGCTCCTAGCAATGTACATCATCGGGTTCCCATCTGTTTCGAATTTTCGAGTTGGGATTGTTTTTTCTATAGCATTCAGCAGTGAGTCCAGGTTAGCGTTATCAAGGGCGCTCATAGGGATAATCGGCGCGTTCTCCGCCACCGTGCCCTTGACGAACTCCTTGATTTCTTTGTAGCTCTCAACCGCCTTTTCCTCTGTAACAAGATCGATCTTGTTCTGGACAATAACTATGTTCTTTATTCCGAGGAAGTTCAATGCCATGAGATGCTCCCTGGTCTGGGGTTTCGGGCATTTTTCGTTTGCAGCAATGACCATGATTGCACCGTCCATAAGTGCAGCTCCTGAAAGCATCGTCGCCATGAGGCTCTCGTGTCCCGGGGAATCAACAAAACTTACGACTCTCTCCAAGACCGCTCCCTTTCCGCATTCAGATGCGTTGTTGGAGTACCTCGTCGGGAACCCTTCTGGGCATCTGTACACCGGAGCATCAGCATAACCGAGTTTGATGGAGATTCCTCTCTTTATTTCCTCAGAAAAATAATCTGTCTTCACTCCAGTCAGGAGTTTTGTAAGGGTACTTTTGCCATGGTCCACATGGCCAACCATTCCGATATTGACTTCAGGTGGTCTTGGCAGCTTCATTCGTTTCTCCCTTAGACTCTTCTATCTTTCCCTCTACTACCAAGAAGTTGATCTGAGAAATATCCTCTCCAACGGTATTTCCTCTTATGTTCTTCTTTTTTCTAAGCCCATCCCTCTTCGGATGGAATCCAACTCCTCCGGTAAGCAGAACCCTCTTTCTCCTCATTCCGGGGAAATCGTTTCTCATTGGGAATCCGTCCTTATCGCTTCCGCCTGTTATCTTGATCTTTGTGTTGCTAAAACCCAACAAAGATCCGTCGAGCACTTCTCCTATTTTCTTCCCGTACAGGGCACTCTGCCTATCCTCAGGTACTTCCAGTTGTCTCGTCTTCCCGTCAGAGGTAGAGATTACAGCCCTTATGGTAACCATTACTTATATCACCGTTAAGGTCGATAGTTTGACGAATCATAAAAAGTTCTCGGTGAGTTTACTTAATGTAGTACATACAGTGACAGCATCCCGTTCAGGTTGTAGTTCTGATGACACTCTTTGCGACAAATGGAGTTGTGTTTTGGGATATGTTGGCCACCCTGATCCTGAAATCGACAGTCTTTGTACCTTTTCCTTTCTCCAGAACCATCACAGGATTCAGATCGAGTTCCACTATCTCTGGGTTGTCGTAGACAAGATGGGATATTCTGACTATTACGTCCTTGTATCCCTCCTCATCCGCCACAATGCCTCCACGGTATCCCTCGAGTATCTTGGCGGTCCTGAGTTCTGAAATCATCTGATCTGCGTCTTCCCTGTCTATCGGAGCGAGTCTCGTCGAAATGTCCTTTAGGAGTTCCACGAGTTTACCTCCCATTCCCGCCACAACCATCGGTCCGAAAGCAGGATCGTGTGTGGAACCTGCAATCATCTCAATGCCGTCAGATACCATTTCCTGGACTACGAGGTAGTCGACTGCAAATCTCTTTGAGTTCAGCATCTGGATCATAGCGTTCGCCTCTTCGGGTGCTTCTGCAACCGGTATATTCAGTTTGACTGCACCCACATCACTCTTGTGAATAAGTTTGGGACCGTATGCCTTTATCGCTACCTTTCCCTCCCACCCCTGTGTCCTCGCCTTGACTTCTACCGGGTCTATGGCCGTCGCAGTTTTGATGGTGGGTATCTTGTATGTGTTCAGCACAAGATTGCACTCGTTATAGCTCAACCATTCCCTGCCCCCCCTAAGCGCTTTTGAAATAATAGCCTTCACACTTTCCTTGTCTATACCTCTTTCCTCCGTGATCTGCCTTGCCGGAGCATATCTCCACTTTCCATACTCCGCTGCCTTAGAAAGGGAGATGGCTGCATCTTCTGGGAATGGGAATGAAGGTATACTGATACCATCCCCCTTCAGGATCTCCGATATCCCTTTGGTACCCATGAAAACGGAAACCACTGTCTTGGCGTTATTGACTCTCTTTGTTCCGTCAATAATATTTCTCGCGACCTCGTTAGGATCCCACGCACCCGGAAGGATAAAAATGACTACGATTGAATCTATCTGATCCGTTGATCCGAGTATTTCGAGAGCCTTGGAATATGCGTCGGGTCCTATGCCCGCAGTCATATCGACTGGGTTCCTGACGCTTGCGATTGACGGTAGAATTTCTCTCAGTTCTTTCTTCGTGTTCTCGGAAAGGTCTGGAACTACTAGACCGTGGGATTCACATGCGTCGGCAGCCAGAATCCCAGCACCTCCAGCGTTCGTCAATATGGCTATTCTATTTCCCTTGGGAACAGGTTGATGGGCAAGTACTGAAGTGACATTGAACATCTCATCGAGTGTGTCACATCTAATGATTCCGCTCTGTTTGAACAGTGCATCCACAGTGACATCTGATGAGGAGAGAAGTGCTGCAGTGTGGGACTGTGTGGCCCTGAAACCCGCAGATCCCCTCCCGCTCTTCACCACTACAATCGGTTTCTTCTTCGTTATCCTTCTCGAGAGTTGGGAGAATTTAACCGGGTTTCCGAAGGATTCCAGGTATAGAAGAATCACATCCGTGTTCTTGTCATTCTCCCAGTACTGGATCAGGTCGTTTCCTGAAATATCCATTTTGTTTCCAACAGAAACAAACGAGCTGAGGCCTAGTCCAAGCTTGGCTGTAATGTCAAAGACCGCTATTCCTAGAGCTCCGGATTGAGACAGGAATGAAACTCTCCCCTTGACTGGTTTGAAGGGGGAGAACTGTCCGTTGAGGCTAACTTCCTCAGAATTGTTGACAACCCCCATGCAATTCGGGCCAATTACTCTCATCCCGTACCTGTCACAAACTTCTGTCAGCTGATCCTGACGCTTCTTGCCCTCTTCCCCCACTTCAGAAAATCCCGAGGTGATGATCACGAGCCCTTTCACTCCCTTCTCTCCACACTCTTCTATGACTCTAAGGGCTGACTCTGCAGGCACCACTATTAGTGCCATCTCTACAGGGAAATCGATGTCCTTTACGGATTTGTAAGCCCTTATTCCCTGAACAAAGTCGTGCGATGGATTGACCGGAAATATCTGTCCTTGGAAATTGCTTTCAAGCAGGTTGAAGAAGAGCTGTCCACCAATAGAGCTCCTGTTGGAGGAGGCTCCGATGACAGCTACGCTCTTGGGTTCCAAGAAAAACTTTACCGCATTTACTGCAGATATTGCTTCCCTGTTCTCGAAATTCTTGATTGCCTCCGGAAGCGAGGAAGGTGAGAACCTAACTTTTAGGGATCCCGGTCCAGCTTCTGACTCAACCGCAAATCCCATACTTTTGAGGACTGCTATCATCTTATAGTTCTCGGGGGAAACGTAAGCAACGATCTCACCAGCCCCAGATCTCACCGCCCGTTCCGCCATCAATCCCAGAACTGCGGTTCCAAGACCGAGGGATTGATACCTTTCATCGACTAATATGCCCATCTCTGCGATGTCCTTGACTTTCTCGTACAAAGCACCGTGCGCGATTATCTTTCCATCCCTGAGGGCAATTACGGAGATTATATCTTTACCTTCACCTAGGAGGAGATCGATGGCCCGGTCTCTTGGAATGTTTTGCATGAACCTTCCAATGATCGCAGAATCTGATATGGAGTGAATGAATTCCTTGAATTTTGATAGATCCGCTTCAGTATATTCCCTGACAACAACCAGGGTCCCGTCCTTTAACACAATACCTGAGTTTGCTATCACTATATCCGATTGCGTTGAAGTTAAAGAAAGTTGTTGGTTTTTATTAAAAACTTAAACCGAGATGACGAAGACAAGCGGAAGGCGAATACTTGGATTCTGAGCCTCTTTAGAAATTGTTGAAGTACTCTGCGTTTACTTGTTCGAATGGATGAACCTCTCTATCAAAGGTATCTCTCACTTGCTTTATCAGGGCTTCACGCTCCACCTTGATGTAGCCGATGGTGCGGGGGTCGAGTCCACAGGGACTTATCTTATTGAAACCAGCAATTACTTCCTTCGAAATATTGATGGCTACACCGTGGAACGAAATCTTGTCCCTTATGGCGAGACCGATTGAAGCTACTTTCTTGCCGTCCACCCAGATGCCAGGTTCATCTCCCACTTTACCTTCAAACCCTAATTTCCCGACCGAGGTGATCACAATATCTTCAATCAGGTGGACAAATTTTTTGACCCCATCGATCTTGTTCTTTTCCAGGTCAATTATGGGATAGATTACAAGCTGTCCTGGCCCGTGATATGTCACATCTCCACCCCTCTCAGTCTCTATGACCTCCACTCCAGAATAATTTTCGGGTTTCTTTCCCCGTCCCACAGTAAAGACTGAGGGATGGTCGAGAAATAGCAGAACGTCTCCCAACTCCCCTCTCCTCACCTTGTCTACCAGTTTCCTCTGCAACTCGAGTGAAATAGAATAATCGATCGTTCCGAGATCAGCGACTGGATTTGTAGTGTAATGATTTCCCATAAGTGGCTTCCGCAGCCTCCTTCACACCCTCAGAGAGTGTAGGGTGGGGATGGACAGTCATTCCAAGATCCTTGGATGTAAGTCCCGATTCCACAGCCAGTGAAATCTCGCTTATCAACTCTGAAGCTCTGGGAGCAACGAATGCTCCCCCCTTGATCACAAAGTTATCGTCAACGTAAATCCTGAATACCCCCTGGCTGGCATTCATGCCTAGGGCACGACCGTTCGTTGCCAAGGGTATGTTGTTGAACTTTTCGGTTTTTGTTCCAGTTGTCGCGATCTCAGGGTCCGAATAAATGACGAAAGGCATGGCGTGGTAATCGACTTCCGCGATTTTTCCAGATATGTTATCCGCAGCGATTTCGGCATCATAGAACGCCTTGTGTGCTAGCATCGGTTGACCGCTCACATCCCCAACTGCATACACGCCTTCCACGCTAGTTCTTTTTCTCTTGTCCGTCTTTATGAACCTTCCATCCATCTCCGGATTGATTTTTTCTAGTCCAAATCCTTGAGTGTTTGGTTGGCGTCCAACAGTCATAACTACGAGCTCTGAATTCAGGAGGCTCCCGTCTGTTAAACTCACCGTGTATCCGTCAGCCTTTGTCACCTTCTCTACTCTGGCTCCGACGATTGTCTTGATCCCGAGTGTATTCATCCTCCTCTCCACGAACTTGCTCAGATCTGTATCTGTACCTGGAAGTATGTTTGGCATCATCTCAACAATGGTCACTTCACTTCCCAACTTCGCAAATGCAGTCCCAAGTTCAATGCCAATGTAGCCACCTCCGATCACGACTAGTGACTTTGGTATGTGGTCGACGTCGAGTATGTCCTTGTTGTACAGCACTTCATCAATTCCCTTTATCCTGGACGGTACTGAACCAGTCGCTATGACGATGTTTTTTGCGTCGTACGTCTCATTGGACACCTTAACCGAGTTGCTGTTTTCGATCGTCCCCTTCCCCTTCACTACGACTCCCCCATAGGAAGTAACCAGTCTCTCCACTCCCGAAGTCAATTTATTGATCATCCCCCACTTCCATTCCTGCCACTTCTTCATATCGATTGTGACAGAAGATGTGACTCCTGGCATCTCCTTTAGGTATGAGATCGCATCAGCGAGCTCAATGACTGCCTTGCTTGGTATGCATCCGAAATTCAGGCATTCCCCTCCGATCTTGTTCTCTTCGATCATCAGTGCCTTCTTACCATTCTGTCCAAGTCTAATCGCGGTGGAATAGCCTCCCGGTCCGCCACCCAAAATAATGGCATCGTATTCCATATTTCACACCAGAAGTGTAGCGGGAGCCTCTAAATATTTTTTGACCCTAGAAATGAACCTGGCCGCCATTGCCCCGTCAATCAGTCTGTGGTCTGCTGATAGAGTCACGTACATGAACTTCCCCTGTACTCCGTCCATTATCCTGTGGATTCCCATGATCGCGACCTCAGGGTAATTGATGATAGGAGTGGAAAATATCCCGCCTATGCTTCCCACGTTCGTAACAGTGAATGTCGAATCCCTCACTTCCTCCAGTTTCAGCTTTCCCTCCCTTGCTCTTTTTGCAAGTTCTTCTATCTCCGCAGAAAGTTCTGTCAGTGTTTTCTTATCAGCTTGCTTGACTACCGCAACTGTGAGTCCTTCGACTGTATCAACTGCCACACCAATGTTGTAGTAGTCCAATAGTTCAAAGTTGCCGTCTTCGTGGGACCTCGCATTGAGGTACGGATACTCCTTCAGAGCGGCGACCGCAGCCTTTACAAAGAATGGAGTGAAACTTAGTGTGACTCCCTGCAACTTCAGTTTATCCTTGAAATCTATGAGTTCCTGCATCTTCACTTCTTCTGCAACGGCATAGTGAGGAATGTTGCGCTTTGATTTTGTCATCTTTTCAGATATCAATCTTCTGAGTCCCTTCAGTTCCATTACTTTCCTTTCAACCGTCACCGCCTGTGGTTTCGGTGCAGCGGAAGTCTCTTCAGTTACTGGCGTTGCAACATAAGACTCTACGTCTTTTGCGGTGATCCTGCCGCCAGGACCCGTCCCCTTCACTCTCGAAAGTTCAATACCCTTCTCCCTTGCAAGTTTCCTTACTGCAGGTGGTGCAAGAACGGATCCGCTATCTGCTGGTTCTCCCTTTACAGGTATCTGAGACGTCTTTGTTGATGTCTCCTTTACTACCTCTTCGCGAGTGGTCGGGACGGTTGTAGAAGAACTTCCACCTATTTCCAGGAGAGAAGTACCTACTTTGGCAATTTCGCCCTCCTTGTAGTACAATTTCGTGACCTCTCCCTCGAAAGGTGAAGGGATCTGAACTGTTACCTTGTCGGTCATTACTTCTACTATGACATCGTCCTTGTGAACCAAATCCCCCTGCTTAACGTTCCACTTGACGATCTCTCCTTCTTGGACTCCTTCTCCAATGTCCGGTAACTTGAATGTAGGCATCTCAATCCCTCAATAATTTAGCACCTTATTAATTGCGTTCATTATTCTTTTCTCGTCAGGAATGTAGAATTCCTCGTGAGAGTACGGGAACGGAATGTCGTACCCTGTAACCCTGACTATGGGAGCGAGCAGCGAATCTATCGCCCTCTCTGCAATTAACGCTGAAATTTCCGCACCAACACCAAGTGTTCTTGGCGCCTCATGGACAATCACGACTCTGCCTGTTTTCTTCGCCGTCTGAAGGATTGCGGTGATATCCATCGGCAGTATAGTTCTTAGATCTATCACATCAGCGTTCACCTGGTTTTTCTCGACCGCGCTCATTACCACCGGAACCATGCTACCGTATGTGATGATCGACACATCATCACCCTCCTTCAACTTGGCCGCTTTTCCTATCTCTACTTCAAACTGTTCGTCGGGAACTTCTGACTTTGCTGCCCTGTACAACCTCTTCGGCTCGAGGAATATTACTGGGTCTTTGCTCTTGTAAGCTGAGACCAGCAGTCCGCTGGCATCGTATGGGTTTGATGGAGTTACGACGATGAGGCCAGCGGTATGAGCAAAGTAAGCTTCTCCGCTCTGTGAATGGTACAGTCCTCCTCTGACCCCTCCACCGTAAGGTGTTCTTATGACCAGCGGTACGTCGAATCGTCCTCCAGTCCTATACCTGACCTTGGCAATGTTGTTGACTATCTGATCAAATGCGGGGAAGATATAATCCTGAAATTGGATCTCAGCAATTGGTTTGAGCCCATACATTGCCATACCCGAAGCCATCCCGATGATTGCAAGCTCGTTCAACGGGGTGTCGATTACCCTTTCGGTCCCGTACTTGTTCAGCAGGTTATCAGTGACCCTGAATACCCCACCATCTCTTCCAACGTCCTCGCCCATGATGATTATTCTCTCATCGGTTGCCATCAGTCGATCTAAGGATCTGTTCAGAGACTGTACCATGTTAATCTGAGACATTCAAATCCCTCCTCTCTTCCTCCTGAATCCATGTTGGCTTTTCGTAAACGTCATCAAAGATGCTCAATGGATCAGTAGGAGGTATGTTCATCCTTTCCTCCATCTCCTTGTCGACATTTTCTTTCGCCTGTGCCTTGGTTGCCATTACAAAATTGGAATCGACAACTCCCATTTTCAGGAGGAGGTTTTCAAGTCTCTTTATTGGATCTTTTTCACTGCCATCAGTTATCTCATCAATCCTGTACTTCTTCGGATCGTCTGATGTGGAATGGGGTCCTATTCTGTATGTCACCGCTTCGACAAGGTATGGTCCCTTCCCGCTTCTGACATAATCAAAAGCTTCCTGAAGGCCTGAAAGGGAACCTATGAGATCGTTGCCATCTACCCTCTTTCCGGGTATTCCATATGCAGCCCCTTTCTTGTATATTTCAGCCTTAGTCTGTTTACTTGCAGGAAGTGAAATTGCCCACCCGTTGTTTTCACAGATGAAGAGAACATTGAGATTGTATACCGATGCCATTGTCAATGCCGCGTGAAAATCTGAAGTGGAAGTTGCACCATCTCCAAAAGTTGTAATTACAATTCCGTTCTTCTTGGTGTATCTCATTGAATATGCGGCACCGACTGTCAGAGGTAGGTGTGCACCTACAGGACTCTGCACGGTAGAGAAATTGAACTCCTTGAATGAGAAATGATCCGGCATCTGTCTTCCCTTCTGGAAGTCATTGCTGTTCCCGAGCATCTGATCAAAGATCAGAGACAACGGCACTCCTCTCTGAAGGTAGAGCGCAAGGTCTCGGTAATAAGCGAAAATAAGATCTTCCTTATCGGCGAGCATAGCAGTTGCTATCTGTATCATTTCCTGACCCTGAGCAGGGACATGGAATCCAATTATCCCCTGTCTCTGGGCATTTATTATTTTTATGTCGAGAGTTCTCGCCAAGACTGCAGTCTTGTACGCGGCGATAGCCTGCTCATTCGACAGATTACCAACAATAGCCATGTCCCTCAGTGTCTCCTCATCGCCCATGCTTCTGCGGCCCTGTAAGATGTTCTAACCAGGGGTCCAGATGCCACGAACTGGAATCCCAGCTCGTACCCAATTTCCTTGAATTTTTCGAAACTGTTCATGCTGCTGTACTCTACAACAGGCAGTTGCATTTTTGATGGCCTGAGATATTGTCCTATTGTAAGAATGCTCACACCAACACCTCTTAGGTCCCTCATCGTTTCAATGACTTCTTCATCAGTTTCACCAAGACCAACCATTATCGAAGACTTTGTAACGAACCCTTTTGATGCAGCATAATTTAGAACTTCTAGTGATTGATCGTAATCGGCACGATGGTCTCTCACCGAAGACGAAAGCCTCCTGACAGTCTCGACGTTGTGTGCAAAGACAACAGGCGCCTCGTTCAAGATCGTATCTATGCATTCTTTGTTTCCCCTGAAATCGGGAGTCAGAACTTCAACCACCGCCCCGGTGTTCTTGACTTCCTTAATGACGGTCGCAAAGTGATGGGCTCCCTGATCGGGTAGATCGTCCCTATCTACGGACGTTATAACTACATACTTCAATCCCATCTCTTTCACGGCCGTTGCAACTTTAGATGGTTCCATTGGATCCAACGGTTGGACAAATCCATGAGTTACAGAACAGAACCTGCACGCCCTTGAACAATTCTTACCAAGAACCATAAAAGTAGCAGTCCCGTTAGACCAACATTCCCCTCTGTTGGGGCATCTCGCTTCCTCACAAACGGTGTGCAAATTAAGACCGTTGACTTCCCTTTTTGTGTCGAAGAAAGTCTCTTCAGTGGGAAGCTTAACTTTCGCGTACTCTGGATGCATTATTTTGAAAGTTGATTATGCCTTTAAAGATTTTCGGTATAATTAAATTCTATGTCATTAAATGTCTCCGTGAGGGGACATCTCATTTCGAAGTAGCACTGCTAGATTCTCTCTGCCATGCCGCTTTATTTCCTCTAAGTACGGACGGAATAATTGCAGCCAACATTATCGCTGCAGAAAGGAAGAAAAGATAGTGGATCGAGGAGATAAACTGGCTTACCCATGGGCCAACCGAACCACCATTAGAAGTGCCAAGAAATATTCCAGTCAGATTTGTCATCGGTACGGAGAGCGACATTACATAGAATGCGATTCCCATGCTGAATATCTGTCCGGTGTTCACGAGAGTCGCGCTCATTCCGGATGCTATTCCTCTCTCAGATGGAGGAGATGCATTCATTATCGAAGCTCTGTTCGGCGATGCAAAAATTCCCATGCCGCTACCCACCAAAATCAATGGCCCAAGAAGTTGGTCAAATGTAGTCGTAGGTCCCAAACGGGCAAGAAATATGAATCCAAAAGCAGAGACAGCAAGTCCGATAGTGGATAGAATCCTGGCACCATACTTGTCAGATAACCAACCACTTATAGGTCCGAAAAAAGAGAGTGCAATTGAAGTTGGGACAAGAAAGACACCTGCAAGAAACGGATTCAATCTCATGGTGGGACCCTGTAGATAAAACACAAGAACAAATGTGACAGCACCCCTCGCAAGAGCATTCATGAAAATTGCCAAATTACCTGCCGCGAAGAGCCGTATTCTGAAGAGCCTCAGGTCAAACATCGGGTGATCTATTCTCAATTCATACAAAATGAACCCAATGAAAATAACAACTCCCGCAACCAGCATCGCAGATACTTCTGGAAGATGAGCCGAACCAGTTGCATACAAAGTGATTCCCGCAAGTATCAGACTGATAGCGCCTGCAAAAGAAATGTTTCCAATGCTGTCTATTTTCTGGCCTCTCTTTATCAACGCGAGTTCTTTCAAGTGGTGATGTGCCCACCATGTCGCAACGATTCCGATGGGGATATTGACGTAGAAAATTGATCTCCATCCGATGGTGTACGTCATTATTCCACCGAGTACAAGACCGGAAACGGAACCAACAACAATCGCAACCTGATTTATTCCAAGTGCCATTCCCCTTTCCTTCTCATCAAAAGCATCAGTTATGATTGCCCCACTGTTAGAGAACAGAAATGCTGCTCCCACTCCCTGTACAAGTCTGAATCCTATCAGCTCAGGACCGCTCTGTGAGAGACTGCACAGGGCAGAGCCAGCTGTGAAGAGTGCAAAACCGAAAGTGTATAGCCTGACCCTACCAAACATGTCAGATAGTCTACCAAAGTTTACAAGGACGGCTGCCGTGATAAGAGTGTAACCCATCAGTATCCAGAGCAGGTCAAGTATCGAAGTATTGGGAAGTTCTCTTGCTATTGTTGGGAGGGAAATTAGGACGATATTCATATCAAGAGAAGCCATCACTGTCCCAAGAGTAGTATTAGAGAGAACTGTCCACTTGTACTGCACTCCTCGGATAGTCTTCTTCGAGATAAAAGATTTATGAGAATCAATCGAATATTTCAAGGTATAATTGGAATATTCAACTATAATTAACTATATATAATACCTTAAACATACTTGATTTCGTTTAAAATGACGACAGCAGAAGTTGGTGTTGATGAACTGTCGCTAGAAACGAAAGGGACAACCGGTCAGAAAGTTGTGGTCGCTCTTTTATTGCTCATACCGATGGTGGTATTTGCATTAACTCCGCTCTACAACTCGAAAGGACCAGAGCTCTTCGGAGTCACATTTTTTTACTGGTTCCTAACGTTTTGGCTTTTTGTTTCTGCGGCTTTGTTTACAGGTGCTGCATTGTTGCTGAATAAGATGGAGGGAGGAAAATGAGCAGCACTTTTAACATAGAGGTATTTGCAGTATTTGTCAGCCTGTTTGTTCTCTTCGTAGCTCTAGGATTCGGAGCGTCTCGCTGGAGAAGGGGAGACATGAATGACCTTGGAGACTGGGCACTGGCAGGCCGAAAAATCGGCAGTTATCTCGCATGGTTCTTGGTAGGAGCAGACCTTTATACGGCATACACTTTCATCGCAATTCCAGAATCACTTTACATAAAAGGCGCGGTATATTTCTTTGCCGTACCTTACGTAGGTATGACATTCGGAGTAGCTTTGATCACCATGCCGAGACTCTGGAAACTTTCCAGAAAACACAACTATGTAACGGCAGTAGACATGGTCAAAGACAAGTTTAACAGCAGGTCACTAGCTACGATTATCGCGCTGACCGGAATAGTTGCTGAACTCCCATACATCGCGCTTCAAATCTACGGTATGCAGGCAGTACTTACTATTATGATAGGTCAATTGGTGACAAGTAATGCCGCAACCATAACCGAAGTAGCGCTCATAATTGCATTCGTCATTCTGGCTGCGTTCACCTTCACCAGTGGACTGAGGGGAGCTGTGGTTACAGCAGTGATGAAGGACGTCATAATTTTTGCAACGGTGATAGTTGTCATAGTTCTTGTCCCGATGTACATCGGCGGATTCGGAAATGCATTCACAGCCATGGCAACGGCAAAGAGCCATCCCGTAACGGGTTCGTATCAACTGTCTGGCCTCTTCCTCAACGGATTCATTAGTCTAACCATAGGGAGTGCGCTGGCTCTTTATCTGTATCCGCACGCTATCAACGGAGTATTGAGTACCAGCAGCACGAAGAAACTGAGAATGAGCACAGCACTTCTGCCCATATATGGGGTGGGACTGGCCCTGCTTGCACTTTTCGGAGTTTTGGCTTACGGTGCGACAAAGGCACTACCACTCATCCACACATACGGGCCAGTTACGACCGTACCTGCTCTAATATATGCCTATTTCCCGCCCTGGTTCGTGGGATTCGCATTCCTCGGTATATTCATAGGGGGACTAGTACCTGCATCAATCATGGCAATAGCACAGGCAAATCTGCTGACGAGAAATGTCTTGAAGCCCTATTTTAAGAACATAACACCGAAGCTTGAAGCAAGACTATCGAAGTACTTCTCCATAATGTTCAAATTCATAGCGCTTGCATTCATATTTGTCGTGTTGCCAACATACTCTCTCCAGCTGCAACTTGTGGGTGGTATCATAATCCTACAGACGCTTCCATCGATCTTCCTTGCTCTTTATTCAAACAAGCTGAATAAATGGGCTACGGGTCTAGGATGGCTTGCAGGTCAAATCACAGGTTTGGGATTACTCATAGATGCAAACTTCATCGTCAGCCATGGAACGAGCATAACAACGGTCTTTTTCAAATTCAGTACGCCGCTCGGATTCTTCTACGCAGGTATGATTGGCATACTAGTCAATCTGTTAGTAGTGTTGGTTGGCTCTATGGTTGCGGGAGCAGTTAGACCGAATGCAGTAGCTTCACCCGGCACTAGCGGAAGGAAGTAGTTTCTTACCTTCCTTTTTTTTATTTTTTCTATTTCACTCCTTTTCCAGGAAATATATTTTCAAAACAAAGTCAGTTCGATATTTCTCTTTTGTATAAAGGAGTCTGAAAAGCCACCGGAGGGAATCGGACCCCCGACCTGCTGATTACGAATCAGCTGCTCTACCTACTGAGCCACGGTGGCGTCAACGCTTATCTTGATTCAATATATGTTCATTTCCATTGTGTCAAAGGCTCAGAAAATGGCTCCACATCAAAGTTTACGGAATGTAGTCACTCTTCTCAATTGGAAACGTTCATATAGAAGAATAAAATACGGAAAACGAGGTGTCCAATTAAATGATGCCAGGACAGCCAATATTTATTCTAAGAGAAGGAACGAAGAGAGAATCTGGAAAAAATGCAATGCAAAACAATATCAACGCCGCCAAGGCAATTGCTGATGCGGTAAAGACAACGCTAGGTCCAAGGGGAATGGACAAAATGTTAGTAGATTCCCTTGGTGATATCGTTATAACAAACGACGGCGTTACAATCCTAAAGGAAATGGATATAGACCATCCCGCGGCTAAGATGATGGTTGAAGTCTCCAAGACTCAGGATCAGGAAGTCGGAGATGGGACCACAACCGCAGCTATTTTGGCAGGTGAATTTTTGAGAAAGGCTGAAGATCTGCTGAACCAGAACGTCCATCCAACAGTCATAGCATCCGGTTACAGGATGGCTGCAGAGAAAGCAAAACAAGTTCTGAACGACATATCCACTCCGGTGACGAAGGATGAGAAAGTTCTGCTCAAGATTGCGAATACGGCTCTGAACTCCAAGGGAGCTTCTACTTCAAGGACAAAACTTGCAGACATCGCAGTGAAATCCGTATTGCAGGTTGCTCAGGAGAGAGGAGAAAAGACACTGGTCGATTTCGACGATATCCAGCTCGTAAAGAAGCAGGGAGGTTCCATCGAGGATACTCAGCTCATTCAAGGAGTCATCGTGGACAAGGAAAGGGTTCACCCTGGAATGCCAGTCTTCGTTAACAAAGCAAAAATAGCTCTGCTCAATGTAGCTCTTGAGATCAAGAAACCAGAATTCGATACATCCATCAGAATCGAGGATCCAGAATCGATCATGAAGTTCAAGAAACAGGAAGAAAGCATCCTGAAGAATATGGTGGAAAAAGTAAAATCAACGGGAGCAAACGTCATTCTAACGCAGAAGGGAATAGACGATCTTGCTATGGCTTACCTAGCCAAAGATGGCATCTATGCAGCCAGACGAGTGAAGAAGAGCGACATCGAGAAGCTAGCAAAGGCGATCGGTGGAGAGATCATCACCAACATGGACGACCTGACAGAAAAGGATCTAGGAAAGGCAGAAAAAGTAGAGGAAGTCAAGATCGGAGAAGATCATCTGACGTTCGTGACGGGATGCCAGAATCCTAAGGCTGTTTCTGTACTCATAAGAGGCGGGACAGAGCACGTTGTTGACGAAGTTGAAAGAAGTCTCGTGGACTCATTGCACGTTGTTGCAGCGGCTCTTCAGGACGGAAAGATTATTCCTGGAGGAGGAGCAGCGGCCATAGAAATTGCAATGAAACTCAGAGAATACAGCGCATCTGTTGGTGGAAGAGAACAGCTCGCAATTGAGAAATTCGCAGAGGCAATCGAGATAATCCCGAGGACTCTCTCAGAGAACGCCGGTCTAGATTCCATCGGAATCCTGATTTCCCTGAAGAAGGAACATGCGAACGGCAAGAAGAACATGGGTGTTGACGTTGTGAAAGGGAAGCCAATAGACATGGTTGAACTCGGAGTCATCGAGCCAATCAGAGTCGGAAAACAGGCAATTGACAGTGCAACGGACGCAGCTGTCATGATTCTCAGAATAGACGACGTCATTGCTACTAAAGCTTCTAGTGCTGGGGCTCCAAAGCCACCAGGCGGAAGACCCGGCGGGGACGACGACTAAAACCTAAGGTCCCAAACCTTAGTTTTTATTTTTTATTTCCCTATTGAATTCATAACTGAGGTTTAAGGAGGTCACATCCCTGCATTCTCTCCAAGAATCTTGAATAAACAGTAACGTCGCAACCGTTTTATATTCTCTATTTCTCACTCATCTATGTTCAGCGGAAACTACAACCCATCAACCGCAGATCTGATAGTAGTAAGCACCCCCTATGTGCCAGGATACAAGATAACCGGCGTCATAGGATTTACATGGGGGCTCATCGTTAGGTCAAGGGGATTAGGAGGAAACGTAATGGCTGGACTGAGAACTATCGCTGGAGGAGAAATCAAGGAGTACACACAGATGCTCGACCAGAGCAGATACGAAGCGCTTGAGAGACTCAAGCAGCATGCGAAGGGACTGGGAGCAAACGCAGTTGTTGAGGTCAGATTTGATTCCTCCGAAATTGGCCAGACAATGTCCGAAGTTCTTGCATATGGAACCGCTGTCATTGTTCAGAAAGATGATTCCCAGAGTCAACCTGTATCCCTGAAATGAGTAAATGGTAGTCTACTCGCCTCATAAGGTGATCCTGTTCGGCGAGCACGCGGTAGTGTACGGTTACCCAGCACTGTCCGCGACGGTCGATCTCTTTGCAAAGATCTATTTGATCCCGAGCAGGAGTGGACTCCAGTACACGCCATTTGTACAGAGGACGTTATCATTTCTGGGCCTGAATAATGTCTATGTCAAGGTCGAGACCAACGTACCGTCGGGTTCGGGTCTTGGAACTTCTTCGATGATCATTTCTGGAATATTGTTGAGTGAGAAGGATTATCAAAAAGAAGCATTGGCAAACGAAGCTTTCCGGATTGAATATGAAACCCAAGGTCTCGGTTCTCCGATTGACACGACCACTATCTCTGCCGGCGGGTTCGTTTTAACAAATGGGAGAGACGGAGTACCGCTGTGGAAGATAGAAAGAAATGGAATATCCTGGAACTTTTCCAGCATTCCAACGAGAAACCTGGAAATGGTAATCGTGTATTCAGGTTCAAAGGGTTCCACCCGAGAACAGGTTGCGAAGGTCAAAAAGTTCTATGAGAGAGGTTCGTTAGCAAAGGACATCATGAAGAGGATCGGGAACATAACAGAAGAAGGGGTGAGGGCTGTTATGAAGAGTGATGTCGCGAAGATAGGTGAACTGATGATTGAGAATCATTCCGAACTCAAGATATTCGGCATATCAACTGATCCGATAGAGAAGATAGTTTCAATCGGAAGAGAATATGGATACGGTTCAAAGTTGACGGGAGCAGGGGGAGGAGGTGCGGTAATCATAATACCGAGAGACAAAGAAAAATTAATGAAGAAATTAAAGGAATTGAATGTGATTGTTTTTGATACCTCTACCACAGGCGCTGGGATATTCAAGAGATCCGAGTGACTGAAACAACTTGGTCACCGTCATCCAATTCTATGAGCTTAACTCCCTGTGCATTTCTTCCTTTCTGAGGTATCGATGCCACAGAAGTCCTGATCGTTTTCCCATTCCTTGTTATTATGAGAAGTTCGTTCTTCTCGTCTATTGATGAAACGTACATCGGTCTTCCCGTTCTTTCAGTGACTTTAATCGCTCTCATACCTTTCGCTCCGCGATGCCTCATCGAAAAGTCCTCAACACTCACTCTCTTCCCGAGTCCTTTTTCAGCGATCACAATCAACTCTTCGGTTATCACAGTGGCGTCGCTCGCGACCTTGTTGTCTCCCTTGAATCTTATTCCTGTGACACCTGATGCGGGTCTACCCATCGATCTGAACTCTTTCTCTTCTACAAGCACCAGTCTGCCGTCAGTTGATAGCAGGGCAATCTTTTCATCACCAGTTGTAACGAAAACATCCTTCAGCAGATCTCCCGGTCTCAATTTCAAAGCGATTAGACCGTTGGACCGGATGTTCATGTATTGAGATATTTCGGTTTTCTTCACTCTTCCCTTTTCGGTGACGAACAGGAGATATTTCTTCCCTTCTCCTGCCTTTTCCGTCATGATGAAAACTATTCTCCCTTTCATGTTCTCGAAGATCGCAGAGATCAGCTTTGCCCTGGATCTCCTCTCACCCTTGGGAATGCTATATGCCTTCATCTGGAACACTTTGCCAGTATCCGAGAAAAAGAACACCCTGTCGTGGGAATCGCAGGATATTAACTGTTTTACCTCGCTCTCCGAAGTTCCAGTGTAGACTCCTTTTCCTCCCCTCTTTTGTGCAGAAAAAGTGTCTGCTTCTATGCGGCTTATCCTGTTGTCTTCCGTAAGAACGATTGTATCGACTTCGTGCGGAATCAGTTCTTCATCAGTGGTCTCTACGTACGAATCAGTTATCTCAGTCTTTCTAGAGTCCCCGTATTTTTCCTTGATCTCTTCCAATTCTTCCACTATCAGATCCCATCTCAGTTCTTCGTTCTTGAGCAAGTCGTTGTAGTGTTTTATGTTATCTTCGATCTCCTTCATTTCTTTCTTGAGGTCTGCAATTTCCATTCCCGTCAGCTTTTGCAGTCTTGTTTCAAGGATTGCATTTGCCTGCAAGTCATCTAAAGAAAACTGTTTCTTCAGTTTCTCCCTGGCGTCCTTAACCTCTTTGGATGACCTGATCAATTTGATCGTTAAATCAATGGCATCAAGTGCCTTGATAAGTGCTTCCAGAATGTGTTCCCTTTCCCTTGCTTTTTTCAGGAAGAATTCTGTCCTTCTTCTTACTACCAGTTCTCTATGGTTCAGGTATTCCCACATTATTTCTCTGAGACCCAAGGTTCTGGGTACGTTGTTGACTAGGACCAGGTTGATGATCCCATACGAGATCTGTGCCTGAGTGTGCTCATATATCTGGTTGAGGGTGACCTCTGGACTGAAGTCGTTCTTGACCTTAATCACCATTCTTATTCCGTCTTTATTGCTTTCATCCTTTATGTTCGAAATACCCTGAATGACTCCTTCTTTTGAAAGCTCAGCCATTTTGATTAGGAGTTCAGACTTGTTTACTTCGTACGGTACTTCTGAGAACACTATTTCGTTCTTTTCGATTTCCGCCCTTGCCCTCAGATCTATTTTTCCTCTTCCTGTCCTGTATGCGTCTATGATTCCCTTCCTGCCGAGTATCACACCACCAGTCGGGAAATCCGGTCCACTCACAATCTTGATCAAATCTTCCACAGGTGCATCTTTGTTCTTTATCAGATGGATCAAGCCGTCTATTATCTCATTCAGGTTGTGTGGAGGCATATTAGTTGCCATTCCCACAGCAATTCCAGACGTCCCATTCAGAAGAATGTTCGGAATCTTGGACGGAAGATAAAGAGGCTCTTTCAATGTTCCGTCAAATGTCAGTGAAAAATCCACTGTATCATATTCTATATCTGCGAGTACTTCGTTGGAAATCTTTTCCAGACGTGCTTCTGTATATCTCATAGCCGCTGGAGGGTCTCCATCTATTGAGTTGTGTACGAATATTCCTGCCGAGAGGGCGAAGTTGTGAATATTGTCGATAGAAATATCATAAACATCCTCCGTCTCCGGCAGATATCTGACTGAACTGACTTTATGATTGTTGAACTTGGATTCGACTACGATCCCATTAGAATTGTCAGTATTGACCAGTGCCATCTCTGGTTGCAGTCCTTCAAAATATGGATAAGACAGGGATAGGTCACTCACTCCGTGTTTCAATTTCCACTCTTCTAAAAGTGCGCTGGAAAACTGCCATTCTTTATCCGAGGGCTGATATATCATCTCACTACCCTCTGGTTTCTCGCTATCTATTCCATCGTCCACTCTCGTGTAGAGAGGCATCAGGGAATCCCCCTGCTGCAGATTCCTTGCCTGTCTGTATGTTCCGTCTCTCAAAAGGTATCTATGGTCTGGAGTACACCTTATCTTCTCTCCATTGTCGATTGTGACTTCGACCAATTCTGCATTCCGTTTGGTGACTCTCGGATTCCTGATTTCAGCAACTTCTATCCTGTCTCCCTCTTGGTTAAATCCAAAGGTCCAGTTTCTTTTCCCTTCCCTATCCTCCTGGATAAGTTGCTCGAAGTCCAGATCTCTTCCGTCCGTCAATCTGATTTTTGTATCTCTGGTGAAACAACCGAAGTTCCCCTGGCCGTCGATCAGCGGATACCTCAGGGAGTATTCCTGACCCATTCTTACGAGCGAAGAATATATCGCCGAGTCTCCGTGGGGATGGTACTTACCCATAACCTCTCCGACAATTCTGGCGGATTTCCTGTATGGCTTGTCGAAGGTCACTCCCATCTCGTACATCGAGTAAAGGATACGCCTCTGCACTGGTTTCAGTCCGTCCTTAACGTCTGGTATAGCCCTCGAGAGGATCACGCTCATCGCGTAATCCAGATAGGAACTCTTCATTTCCTTTTCAATTGCTCTGTTCTCAATCATCTAAATCACACATCTATGTTCTGAGCTTCATTTGCGTGGGTGATTATGTAATCCCTTCTTGGTTCAACTTCCTCACCCATTAGCAAGGTGAATAGCGCATCTGATTGCTGGGCGTCTTCAATTTGGACCCTTACGAGTTTTCTCGTCTCCGGATTCATCGCAGTTTCCCAGAGCTGATCTGGATTCATTTCTCCCAATCCTTTGAACCTCTGTACGATCGGATTAGACAGCTGTTTGATCAGGGCATCCTTTGCTTTCTCTGTATATACGTAGTTGACATTTGTTCCCTTTTGGACTCTGAAGAGCGGTACCACCGCAATATACACGTGACCATTGACAATGAGGTCCTTCAAATATCTGTAGAAGAGAGTGAGCAAGAGCGTCCTGATGTGACTTCCGTCCACATCGGCATCAGTCATGAAAATGATCTTGCCATATCTTAGCTTCTTGGGATCATACGGATCGTTTGGTCCCATATTTATGGCAGAAAAGAGGTTCTTAACCTCGTTGTTTTTGAGTAGTTTATCCCATGCGGCTTTCTCAACGTTGAGTATTTTCCCTCTGAGTGGAAGGATAGCCTGGTAGGATCTATCCCTTCCCTGCTTGGCAGGTCCTGCAGCCGAGTCCCCTTCTACAATATATAGTTCAGTTTTTTCAGGATCTTCCAGTGTGCAATCGGCGAGTTTCCCCGGCAAAGTTGCGTAGAGAGATGATTTTGACCTGACCATTTCCCTCGCATTTCTTGCCGCCTCCCTCGCTTCAGCAGCTTGGTATGCCTTCTTGCAAATTATTTCTGAAACTCTCGGATGGTCTTCAAAGTAGAGTTTAAGGTGCTCAGCAACACCACTAAAGACCATTCCCTTCACGTTACTGTTTCCGAGCTTCTCCTTCGTCTGCCCTTCGAATTGGGGTTCAGGAATCTTGACGCTTATCACCGCTGTAAGCCCCTCTCTCACATCTTCTCCAGTGAAGAAATTCTCGTCTTCGATTATCTCCTGCCTCTTGGCCTCATCATTCAGGACCTTTGTAAGTGCCCCTTTGAATCCCGATACGTGCGACCCTCCCTCCCTAGTGTTGATGTCGTTGGCAAATGCCAACAGATTCTCGCTTACTGATTCATTGTACTGGATAGCAAATTCGATGTACGTACTTGGTATATTAGAGTCTTCCTTGGAATCATCTCCGGTTTTGTTATTTCGCGTTATGTCTTTCATTTCACCGTTGAACTTGATCATCCCGTAGATAACGTCTTCGTGAAGTGTCTTCTTCCCCTTGTTCATGTTTCTGACCATCTCTTCAATTCCACCCTGATGCTGGAAGGTGGTAATTGTACCATTCCAGTCGAGCGTGATGGTCAGGCCCTTGTTCAAATAAGATAGTTCCTCAATTCTACCTCTTACCGTTTCTAGCGAATACTCAGAAGTCTCCATTATCGTTTCATCCGGTTCAAAACTTATGAGAGTGCCAGTAGGAGATGTGAAATGAAAATTGGTGGATATTGCGCGAGTCCAGCTAGGTATCCCGTCTGAAATCTTCCCCACTCTTTCAACTTGAGTTAACTTCTCTCCCTTTGAATATCCTTGATGATATACAAATCCATCCCTCTTCACAAAGACTTCAAATGTCGAAGATAGAGCGTTCACCACGTGCATTCCCACCCCGTGAAGTCCCCCCGAAACCTTGTAAGCCTTCTGCTCAAACTTGCCTCCCGAATGAAGTTCCGTGAGCACGATTTCCAATGCCGGCTTGTTGTATTTTGGATGAATATCAACAGGTATGCCTCTTGCATCGTCTTCTATAGTGACCGTTTTCCCCTTCACGGTGACCCAGATATTCTTACAAAATCCCCCCATCGCTTCGTCTATGCTATTGTCCAAAATTTCTTGAAGGAGTTGGTGTAGACCACGAGAATCAGTACTGCCAATGTACATGGCTGGCCTCTTTCTTACCGCCTTGAGTCCTTCAAGGACAATTATGTCCTTCGCTGTATAGTCTTCCATAACCTCTTAAACCTATACGTTTAACGCATATATATTGATTTGCAATTGGAATCTTCTTGTGCCATTGCAAGTCAAGATTATTGGATATTTTTTGATTTACATTTAACTAAAATTATAATAAATTCTCTTCTATTAAATCTATTGTTTTGTATATTTATATTATAATCTATATCAAATATTTTACTTACCTTAAATAGGTTGTCGTTGGAGAATTCGTCCCTTTGAAAGTAGTGTGTCTGGATCCTATTGCCTCTTAGGAATGTAGCTTCCTCAGTTTCCTGCCCTTTTCCGTACCTAAAATCCAGCCTTGAGAACACCCTAATGATTACCCTGCCGTCTTCATTCAAGACTCTTCCAGCCTCCTCAAGAGCTTGGCTCCTCTCCTTGGCTGAGAGATGGTCTAGAGAGTGGATGAAAAGAATGTTTGAAAACGAATTGCTCTTGAATGGGAGCTGAACCATATCGCCCAGGACCTTAATCTTGCCTCTGTACAATGATAAGGCAAAAACGGAAAAATCGAGTCCTATCAGATTTTCAATGACGGGAGCTCCCTTACCGGTCCCACATCCGTTATCCAGCGTCATACCTGGAACGAGTATATCATCAAAAATGTCCTTTTCCTTAAGTTCCCCTCTCCACAGGTTTCCCCTCATTCTATACTCTCTGTTCCACGATTTTCTTTGGTCGTGACGCATAAATCCTGTTAATATAGCAGTTATGTATTTCGATTTATGGTAGAGCGGGACATCATAGAACACCTCGTAAACAGAGACCCTTTTGCAAACAGTATTGGGATCAAATCGAGGATTCTAGAAGAAGGTAAGGCCGAATGTACACTAAATCTGGAAGAAAAACACATGAGGTTAGGACACATAGTCAATGGCGGTGTCATTTGCGCTCTGGTAGACATGGCCGGAGGAACTGCGGTTCTCTCTATTAGTAAGAAAAATCAGGTGACTACAAACTTAGATATCAATTTCCTGCGCCCAATCGCTAAATCACCAGCAAGGGCGGTTGGGGAAATAGTCAAAAAAGGTAGGAACATATGTGTAGTTAAGATAGAGGTTTTCGACGGGGAGGGCAAATTATGCGCATATGCAACAGGTTCTTGGTACATTTTCAACGACTAAGTATTTAACCTCCGAACTCATGTTCGGAAGTGACCCTGGAAAGAGTCGGTATAGAAAGAATTCCAACAGAATCTAGACAGGGGAAACCAGGATCACTCTTCAATCTGTGGTTCGCAGCTAACCTAACAATTGCTGATTTTGCACTCGGTTTCATCCCGATATCCCTGGGTATGAATTTTCTGAGTTCTCTAATCTCTATCATCATAGGAAATATCCTGGGGGCTGCGGTGGTTGGATTTTCAGCAATAATGGGACCAAGAACTGGCTATCCACAGATGATGGGCACAACCAATTCAATGGGCAGGCGTATAATGAGGTTATTCGGAGTTGTCAATCTTTCAAACACTGTTGGATGGTTCGTCGTTAACAATATACTCAGTGTCTTGGCCCTCTATCTCATCTTCGGCACTACTTATCTTCTCTTGATTCCACTCTTCGTGTTGATAGTTTATGTGGTAGCTTACCTCGGTCATAATTACATTCACCGTGTCGAAAGAATTCTTTCTTACGTGTTGGGAGCGCTCTTCGTTATCATCCTTGCAAAGGTGTTATTTTTCAGTCCACTTCAAATGACATCTATGTCTAGACTTTCTCTCTCCTCAGTCAGCCTAGACATATCATTCTTCGGAATGATTGCTTTCACCTACAGCTACCTTATGAGCTGGGGGCCATATGCGTCCGATTATTCCCGATACCTGCCAAACAACATATCCCTCAAGAAAGTATTCTTCAACACGTTTCTTGGATCGCTAATTTCAGCTACTTTCGTCGAAATTGTGGCTCTGATCATTTCATTCATCACTCTCAGCGGTTCATCAATCTCTGCCCTAAAGGATGTATCCGGCACTCTGTATCCCCTATCACTTGTGACAATTGCCCTGGGTGGAATTGCTGCTAATGTTCTGAATCTATACTCCGCGTCCCTATCTGGACTGGTTGGTGGAATCAAGATTAGCAGGACAAGGTTTGTTGGAATTGTCGCAATAGTAGGCGCAGTGTTATCAATGCTCTTTTACAATGGATTTTACAACTTCTTCGAATCGTTCCTGTTGGTGCTCGATTACTGGATCTCTCCATGGGTCGCCATACTCATCATCGACTTCGTGATCTTGAAGAAACAGAAACTCAACTTTGAAAAGAAATACAATTGGAATGGAGTTCTTGCATACGCCATTGGACTGGCAGTTTCAATACCCTTCATGAATATTTATCTGGGAAGTTTCAACTACACATTCATATTTTCAAAATTCCTTGGAGGAATAGACATTAGTTACTTCATAGGTTTCGTGGTCGCCGGTCTTGTTTATTACTTGACTGAATCGAGACAAAGGTCTTCCTCATCCAGGCTAAGGGTCCCTAACTCAAAATCTGCCCCTTAATTCTGCAACTTCGTATGTACGCACATTTTGTCAGATCGAGATGACCTTAGAAGATTCCTTAACATTCTGCCAATTATATGGGACTTCATTCTTCCCTTTCCTAGGTATGAGGCCAGCTTGCATGCTGACACTATAGGCAAATTATTTTTTTGTTTTGGTTTAAAAGTTTGATAAATATACTTATTTCATATTCTTAACTCTTTAAAAACTACCGAATCCGTAGATCACGAAAGTCAACGTAAAGTGGGAAAAAATGTAATTTTTGCCGTACTGATACAGACGCACTTTAACAGTATCCCTTATTTTTAACAAATCTTTAAATAATGAGGATAGTTTTAGAGGCTGGTGAAGATCGACGAAGACAGACGACGATGTAGATGGATATAACGACGTCGAGGAAGTTCTCCGACAATTAAGGACCGCAGAAGAAGAGAAGAGATATGCGGAATTGGAGAACAAGAGACTTACAGATGAGATAGAGAGACTAAAGAAGGAGTTGAACAGGCTGAAGCTTCCACCTCTCCTGATCGGTTCCATAGAGGATGTCATAGATGAAAGAAGAGTTGTCATTAGGAGTTCTACCGGCCCGAGTTTCCTCGTCTACACCTCAGAGCACATTCCAACCTCCAAGTTAACCGTAGGTACAAGGGTAGCGCTAAACAAAGCAACGCTTTCTGTCATATCAGTTATTCCAGAGGCGTATGATCCGACAGTGGTGGCTGCAGAGATTTCGGAAAAGCCAAATGTGACATTTGAAGACATAGGGGCCCTGGGACAGCAGATAAAGGAAATCAAGGAAATGGTAGAACTGCCACTCTTGAATCCCGAGATATTCAGGAAGGTCGGTATTGAACCTCCAACCGGAGTTCTCCTCGTTGGAGCGCCAGGCACTGGAAAGACACTACTTGCGAAAGCGGTAGCTCATAACACCAATGCGACTTTCATCAGGGTAGTGGCATCTGAACTTGTACGGAAGTACATAGGAGAGGGTGCGAGGCTGGTAAGAGAGTTGTTCGACCTTGCAAGGAAAAAGGCTCCCTCTATCATTTTCATAGATGAGTTG
Source organism: Thermoplasmatales archaeon (assembly GCA_026127935.1). GTDB lineage: Archaea > Thermoplasmatota > Thermoplasmata > Thermoplasmatales. The sequence goes on from JAJSLL010000006.1 coordinate 59,390, forward strand.
GACGCGGTTGGTTCCAGAAGAATCGACTCTTCAACGTCAGGTGATAGGGAAGTGCAGAGAACTCTCATGCAGTTACTTGCTGAAATAGATGGTTTTGAACCACTAGGGAATATCAAGCTGGTAGGTGCGACCAACAGGCCAGATACACTGGATGAGGCGTTGACAAGACCTGGTAGATTCGATAGGATCATCGAAATTCCTCTTCCAGATAAAGCTGGCAGAGTGGATATACTGAAAATTCACACGAAGAAAATGAACCTCAAGGAAGTCAACCTAGCGAAAGTTGCGGAAATCACTGAAGGTTTCTCCGGTGCGGACATAAGGGCATCAGTCGTTGAGAGCGGCATGTTTGCAATCAGGGAAGGAAGGGACTACATCTTGCAGGCGGACCTTGTGAAAGGAGTCGAGAAAATGAATGTCCAGAGAAACAAGGCATCACAGGGTAAAGGGAACCTCGAGATGTTTGTCTGATGAGAGAACTTCAGGTTCCTAATTTTTATGAGGACAAAGGCAACCTGTTTTCCCAGTCTAAAGATGGGAAGTCGATCTACGGAGAACAAGTAACGACCAGAGGTGGAAAATTCTTCAGAATATTTTCCCCCCTCAGGAGCAAACTCTCTTCCTCTATGAGATTGGGATTGAAACCGGACTTGAGGAAAGGAGATCACATGCTCTATCTTGGGGCTGGAGCTGGAACCACTGCTTCACACATTTCAGATTCGCTATGTTCAGGAACGATTTTTGCAGTAGAATTTGCCCCTGTTCCATTCATAAAATTGACATCCCTGTCCACCATAAAGGACAATGTCTACCCGATACTCTCAGATGCACAGAAACCTGAGATGTACGGGATGTTCATGGACAGGGTTGATGTCATCTATCAGGATGTCTCGCAACCTAACCAGATAGACATATTTGCCAAGAACATGAATTACTTCGATGTCAAGAGGGGCATATTAATGCTCAAGACATTTTCTTTGAGAAGCGATTTTTCGATCGACAAGGAAATAAAGAGGATAAAGGAAAACTTTTCAGTTCAACAGATCAAGGACATTTCCAGATTCCACAGGGGTCACTACGCAATCACGGTCTCCTCTAATTGATCCAGACCGTTTTCATATTCGTGAATTCCCTGCTCCCGTATTTTGAGAGTTCCCTCCCGAGACCACTCTTCTTTATCCCCCCGAACGGTAGTCTCGGATCAGAGAATACTATGCTATTGATGAATACCATACCGGCCTCGATATTCCCCACCATCATTTCTGCATCACTCTTTTCCCCCCAGATAGAGGTTCCAAGTCCAAACGGAGTCTCATTTGCAATCCGTACGGCCTCGTCCTTGCTATCAAACTTCCTCAGGACAGCGACTGGTCCGAATATTTCTTCCTGATAGTTTTCATCAAGTTCAGCGATTATGGGCGGGATGATATTGCCATTCCCTTCCCCAAAGAACTTCACCTTCCCCTTCGACTGAAGATACTTTATCTGGGTATCTACCGATCTCTTCTGATCCTCCGATGATAACGGTCCAACGTATGTTTCCTTTTTCATAGGGTCTCCTACGACGACCTTGGAGAACTCTTCCTCAGCCAACCCTTTGAAATCAGAGTATACCTTCTCCTGGATAAGGAATCTTTTTGAGGCTATGCAACTCTGTCCGTTGTTCTGGAGTCTTCCAATTGCAGCCGCTTTCGCAGCCTTACTCAGATCGGCTGAGTCTAGAATTATGAATGGATCTGAACCTCCCAGTTCCATTACAACTCTCTTCAGCTCCTTTCCTGCCTCTGCCGCAATACTGGCACCTATCGGAGTTGAACCTGTGAAAGCCACTCCCTCAACGTGCTTGATCAGGGAGGTAGCTGTTTTTCCGTCCACAACCAGGCTCTGGAATAAAGGCGAATCTATAATCTCTTGAAGCTTGAGGGAGACACCCGTGACAATGCTAGCGTGTTTCAGTACCACTCCATTGCCTGCTATCATCGCAGGGAATGCAGCTCTTGCAACTTGCCACACAGGGAAGTTCCACGGTTCAATGCACATTATCGTTCCCAGGGGATCGAACCTGATATAGCTCCTTGATGCATCCGTCTTGATCTCTTCACTGGCATAAATCTCTCTTGCATTCTCTATCAGGTAGTCTAGAAGTTTGATGCTCTTCTTGACTTCAGATATACTCTGGGATATTGGTTTTCCCATTTCTTCTGTCATGATGGTTGCAAGTTCGTCGGTGTTCTTCTCGAAGTTTGGTTTTATTACTTCTCTGAAATAACTTATCCTATCGTCAATGCCCGCTTTCCATTCCTTCTGTGCTTCTCTCGATTTTCTTATTTTGTTCAGAGCATTTTCTTGACTGTCAGACTCGAAAGTCTCCAACACCTTCCCCGAATAAGGATCTCTAGTGACTACTCTCATGATTTGACTTCCGTTTCCTTTATTGCTTCTTGAAAGAGAGATATTCCAGTATCAAGGAGATCATCTTCTATCGTTAGCGGTGCCATGAATCTCATGACATTCCCATAATGTCCGCATGTGTGCATTAGGAGTCCTTTGTTGAAAAGAGACCCCCGAATCTTCCCAGCGAGCTCAGTTCCAGGAGCCTTGTCTTGTTTGTTTGTAACAATCTCGTTTGCAACCATGAATCCTCTTCCTCTCACATCCCCTATTATACTTGAGTTGCCCTGGATTTCTTGGAATCTCTTCAGTAGATACCTACCCTTTGATCTCACTCTCTCCAGGAACTGTTCATCTTTGACAACGTCAAGTATGGCTGCCCCTGCCGCCATACCAAGTGGGTTCCCCCTATACGTTCCGAGGTGGAATGCCTTAGGTATCTGATCAAAGTCCTTGCGGTACACAATTGAGGAGATCGGAATACCTCCGCCAATACTTTTGGAAATGCACATAATGTCCGGTGTGACATTTTGGTATTCGGAAGCCCACAGTTTTCCAGTCCTTCCGATTCCTGATTGCACTTCGTCAATAATCAGCGGAATCGAATGTTCATCGCAAGTCTCTCTAAGCATTGGTAGGAAGTCGTCAGGTGGGATAATGTATCCGCCCTCTCCCTGTACTGGCTCTACAATGATGCCACCAACCGGAGGAACACCAGAATAGGGATCTCTGATCATCTCCACTATTCTTTCAACGACCTCTTTTGAGATATCTTCGGGGTTTGTCTTGGAAGAGAATCTATAGGGATACGGATAGGGTGCATAGACATAGTTCTGAGATGAAAAGCCAGCATAATCCCTGTAGTGGTAATTGGAAGTTGCACCAACGATTCCTCCCGCAATTCCGTGATATGATCCCGAGAATGCGATGATTGTAGGTTTCTTGGAATTGTACCTTGCAAGAGACACAGCCGCCTCACAGGCATCGGCACCGGTAACAGTCATGTGTACCTTGGAATTATTCCGCATCTTTCCCGGAAGGACTGAATTCAAGGTCTTGAGGTACTTGATCCTTGCCTCGGTAGGAACTTCAGTGATGTGGGTTATTTTCTCGACCTGTGATTTAAGAGCACTCATTACTGCTGGGTGGCCATGACCCAGGTTAAGCACGGAGACACCTCCGAACCAGTCAATGAACACATTTCCATCCATATCGACAACTGTTGAGCCCTTTCCATAATCTATAGCAAATCTGAAGAAGCTCGTGTAGGATCTGCTTGATGTTTCTAACATGTCCTGTATATCAAGAAACTCCTTTGACTTTGGTCCCGGTATCTTCGTTTTCAAGAGAGGTGCATTCTCAATGCTCAATCTGCTAGAAGTTTGCACTGACATATATCATCTCATCTTTAATGCAAATCCGGTATATTAAACGTGGATAAGTTTCTCTACTACTCTAATTTGATGAAAATATTTCTTAAAAAACCAGAATAAAGGTACTTTATTGCGCAACTAATCCTTGATAATGAGTTTGAGAGACTCTGGGAAATCTTCTTTTGCAGTATTCAGGGCCATTATAGTCTCGCTTCTCTCCACGCCAGGTGTTTTCGATAGCTCATTTACTATGCTGCCCAGTTCGGTTTTGTTCTTTGCTCGAATCAATGCTACAAAGTCTATGCTGCCTAAAACGAAGTACACTGCCCACACTCCTTTTATCTTCCCGATCCTCGCCCCTATAGCCTCTCCGTATTCTGGGCCATATCTTGCGTTAATTAAGGAGACTGCGGTTATACTCTTATCAAGATTTGTCTGATTGATGAGCGGTATCACTCCTTTCAGGAAATTGCTGCTTTTCATCTTCTTGAGTCTATTATGAACGGTGGACTTAGAGACTCCAACTTTCTTAGATATCACGCTGAGGTTAGTCTCTCTCGTGTCGAAGATACTGAGGAGTATCTTCTTATCCAAGTCGTTGAGTTGATCTAATGTAATTTTTTCACCCTTCATATCAACTCTAATATATACAAATTAATAAAATGTTATGGTTGTAAAATATTTCCACAGTCCCTCGACAGCAAATAATTTAATTAATATTCCTTTACTCATCCAGTGGTGTCAAAGTACAAGAGTGAAGCTGTCAGCCTGATAGCGATGGTTGCTGTAATGGTAATAATTTTCTCGTCCCTATACTTCTATACCGGAAATTGGCCTCCGGCAGTGATAGTCGAATCCAGTTCAATGCAGCACGGGAACAATTTCGTTTTAGATGCAATCAATACGGGAGATATAGTTGGGGTCAAGAAGATCAGCAACTTCACCAGCGTCGAGACCTATCTGGTTGCCCGCGAGAGAGGCTCACCGTGGAACTACGGTGAGTTTGGAGATGTCATAGTTTACAGGGATTATTTCATTCCAGAACTGGTGATACATCGGGCAATCTTCTATGTGGAAGGTTGGAATGGTTCAATACCTATTCTTTACGGGAATAACAACCCATCCTGGCTCTCAATCCAAGGATCGGAAGTCTATATTACTGATGTAGGCTACGCGCACAAGAATCTACTGGTGGATCTTCGGAGCTACGTAGGACAGACCGGTTTCGTAACGATGGGAGATCACAATCTTGCAGATTCACCAATTCAAAACGGTAATTACACGATAGCAGCGGACCAGAACGTCAACATTGACAATAGTTTGGTGAACGCTTCGCAGGTAATGGGTTACGCTGTTGGACACCTTCCGATGGTGGGTGTTTTTAAGGTATGGTTAACGCGCAACCAGGCAGACATTAACGACATACCTATACAGAGCAGTGAAGCAATGGTAGTGATAATTGCAGCCGTAGTTTTGCTAATCATTGTCCCAATACCATCGATGACTCTGATAAGGAAGAGAACGGAAGAGAGAAAAAAATAATCACTCCACTGTTTTTGAAGTTCCTTTATTTGATTTCTTCATTTCCTCCAGTCGTCTTCTTCTTGAAAACAGATGTGACCTTATGTTGGGGTCGATAATCTGTGCCATCCCTTCTCCCATTAAACTGAAGCCCATCACGATCAGGAAGAGGAAGAAAGCAGGTATCAGACCTTCGAGGGGATCCGAATAGAGGCTCTGAGTGAGGATGGAGGACATTATCCCGAGTTCAGGTTGGTACACAGGAATTCCGATATTCAAAAATCCCAGAGTGGAAAGGGTAAGCATAGCAGTTCCAATATCCATGGTAGCATAAACTACGAGTGTCGTTGCAATATTTGGCAAGATACCTTTTACAAGTATCTTTGAAAATCTGGTATTGAGAACCTTTGACATGGTGATGAAATCGCTTGCTGCGACTTGGAGCGTGCTTCCTCTGACCAGTCTCACATAAGGTGGCCACCAAACGAAAATGATCGAGAACGCTGCATTAAACAGACTAGGTCCTAATGTCGCTGCAACTGCCATCGACATTATGAGTGGAGGGAATGCGAAGAAAAGGTCCGTCAGTCTCATAATGACCTCTTCTACAATTCCCCTGAAATAACCTGCAATAGTTCCAAGCAGGAGTCCTACAAAGGCGGAAATAAGAACGATGAAGACAGCCAGACCAATATCAACAGGGATGGCTGCGATCACCCTAGAAAATATATCCCTCCCAAGTTGGTCTGTCCCGAACAGATGATGGATACTCGGAGGGGCATTTACATCTGACAAGTTAATCTTCAGGGGATTATAAGGTACGACATGATTTCCAAAAATAAAATATGCAATTCCTATCAATACAAATATTACTATCATTACGAAACCGGTGGCCGAGAGTCTGTTACTCATCACGATTTCTACTGATTTCTTGATGGGGCGTTTCAATTTTAGCGCAAAATGTTCCGACTTAATCTTTATATTGTCTATCGATTTCTTGAGGAAGGGTTTCATTCCTCACCACCGAGTCGTATTCTAGGGTCTAAGGTTGCGTACATTATGTCTGCAATCAGGTTCGCGACTATGACCAATATCGTGAAGACAATCACTATGAATATCAGGACTGGATAATCATCGTTTGCAATAGCAGTATATGCAAATTTTCCAATACCGGGCCATGAAAAGATCTCCTCTACAACTACGTCCCCCGTGATCAACCATCCAAACATGACTGCGATGACCGTGTTGCTTTCAACGAGTCCATTTCTGAGTATGTGTCTCCTATTGACACTTCTTTCATCGAGCCCCCTAGCCCTGGCAGACTTAACATACGGTAGCCACTTCACACCGAGAATGCCATTCCTGCTTATTCTGGTGATTATACCAAAATTTAAAAATGCAAGTACAAGTGCAGGGAGAATTATGTGGTATATCCCGTCCACAAAGTCCGGGAAATTTAAGGTTAACAGTGAATCAAGAATGGAGAGTCCAGTAATGTGCGGAGGAGGAATAGTTATTGCAGAAAACATGCCTCCGGACGGGAAAACTGGGATGTAAGATGAGAATATGATTATTGCAAGGATGCTGACCAAAAATGTTGGCGCCGCCCATGCACCAGTGTAAAGAATCCTAATAAATGCATCTTTCTTGGTGCCGAAATTTATAGCAGATATGTAACCAAGTCCCACTCCCAAGATCACAATTATCACAAGGGATGTGAGGATTAATTCGATCGTATTGGGGAAGTATAGAAATATCTCGTAGCTTATGGGCAGGTTCGTAACTGGGTCAGTCCCATAATTTCCTGTGAAAAAGTCCTTGATGAACAGTGAGAGTTGAAACCAAATAGGTTTGTTCAGTCCGTAACGATTGATTACGTAAGCTATTGTTGCAGGCCTTGCTTTCGGTCCTGCCCACAAGGCTGCAGGATTTTTACTAAGATAATGAGAAATTAAAAAAACAATAATAATAGTTCCCAGCACCACCAGTACAGAGAGAGCTGCCCTTTTGAGGATGAAGTACGCTAGTTCCCGTTTCCCCTCCAATAGATCACCTTATGTAAACTGCACTGTATTGTAGTACATAAAGTAGCCTGCACCGGAACCAGCTGCATTGGGAATCATTCCCGATACGTCTGTAGTGTGAACCTGGAGGAAGTACGGTACGTAGAGCCATGCCATTGTGTAATTCGTGTACATCGTATATGTTATGTATGTGAGGTTCTGTGCAATCACAGATGTGTTGAATGTCGTGCTAGCATTGACCGTCCAGTTAAATACCGTATTGTTGTAGTACCCCGTTCCATTGTAGTAGCCATCTGCAAGATTGTATACGTAGTCAATGGCGGCTGAATAGTCTTCCGTGTAGTAGTTTATTCCCATCGGATAATCGGAAGTGTTCCCCAGGTAGCCGTATATCCATGACGAATAGGGCGTGTTGCTGAGCGCTTTCAGTGTCACATTCATTCCTATGGCGGAGAGATCCTGCTGTATTATTTGTGCAGCGAGAACCTGCGATGAGTCTTCCGAATCATACAGGAAATTGACGGCTGGTATGGTTCCATTCGCACCTTTAAGCACTGTTCCATTCGGCAGTATTGCATTGTATCCAGCCATATTCAAGTAGGTTGCTGCCAGAGCAGGATCGTAAGCGTAAGGTTTGAGTGATGTGACGTTCGAAGTGTATCCTTGGGACTTCATGTACTGAAGTTCAGATGCTGTAAGATTGGAGATGGATCGGTTGTAGTACTGGAATCCAGGCGGAACAGGTCCTATCCACTGCACTCCATGTCCGGCAAAAGCTGCATTGATCATCCCAGTGTAATTGAGGGCATAAGTCACAGCTGCTCTCACATCAAGTCCTGATGCACCGGTGAATGGTGCCACATTCTGGTCCATGAACACATAGTATGCATTTTCTGATGAACCAAACTTTATCGGAAGCAGGGATGCATTTACCCCCTTGATATTCTGGGTCCTGTTAAGATAATTCACAGGGAGTTGAACTATCTGTGCCTTGCCAGCCTGCAAATCCGACATCATAGCGGATGCCTGTTTGTATTCTATCGCAATGTACTTTATGTGTGGTGGACTTATTGCATCATTCATCTGGCTTGAGGAAAGGTTAAGCCCCCAATAGCTTGGGTTCTCTTTGAGTGTTATGCTCTGCCCGGTTGTAATCGAATTTATCTCGTAGAATCCAGTTCCAACCGCATGGTCGGCCATATATGAATTAGGAGTTCCCTGAACGACCCCATTTCCGTTACTATCTACCACTTTAGGATCTACTGCTGAAGCCATTGGTGTGGTAAGCGTCATTAGGAAAGCGTTGTAAGGAAGGTATCCGTTGTATCCAAATCCCATGTGGATTTTCAACTCATATGGGTTGACAACCTGCACAGACTGGTTGACATTGCTCATCACTGCAATTGCAGATGCATTCGGATTTACAAAGTTAGAAGAAGTATTCAAGAAGGCTGCTGTCACATTGTAGGTGTTGTTGATAGGAGCTGACGAACCGGTATTGTTAGTCGCTAAATTCTGTCCGAGAATGAATTCAGGTGCCTGGTAAAGAATCATATTTCTGTAAAGGGAATACCACATAACGTATGCATTGAAAGCGTCTCCATTAGAGAATGTGACATTGTGTCTGAGGTAGAATGTGTAGTTCATTCCATTCGAAGAGACTGACCAGTTCTGAGCCAACACCGGAACAAATGAAGTTTCGCTTGTTCCGTTAGGGGCGACCAATCCCTGATAGACTTGGTTCATTATCTCCCAGCCTGGAGTCGTGAACGTCACTGCAGGATCGAGGGAATCGTATGGTTCTGGTTCCTCCACTACTAGCGTTTGAGGCGTGGTTGTCTTTTTATAGTTGACCTCATAGACAGCCACTGCAGCGCCAATCACAATTATTACGACTACAACAACTATTATTCCCAACAAGGATTTTTTCATGTTGTATCATAAATTCAAAGAAATAAATTATTTAAAGTTTCTCGTTAACATCATTGCATTTTTTCCATTTTTCAATGTTTTTCATCAAATCTTAGGATTTTCCGTTACTTCTTTGATTGCAAATCATCTACCACTTAGAGATTATGACCTTTCTCTCTGTGAAAAACAGAACGTTGTCATCTCCCCCCTGAGGATGAAGATCCCCGAAGAATGAGTCCTTCCTGCCAGAGAATGGATAGAATGCAATTGGTGCAGCGACCCCAACATTCACTCCAATGTTTCCCACATCCACCCCTTCTGAGAACTTTCTTGCATTGAGTCCAGAAGTAGTGTATATGGTAGATGCGTTTCCATATCTGCTCTTGTTCACCACTTCAATTGCATCATCCAACGACTCTGCGGTGTAGAAAGAGGCAACTGGGCCAAATATTTCTTCATTCATGAGGGTCATTCCCTCCTCTACCCTATCAAATATCGATGGTCCCAGGAAGAAACCTTTCGGGTATTTGGCGCTCCTCGACATTCTTCCATCGAGCACTATTTTTCCACCTTCTTCAATTCCAATATCTATGTAGTTCTCCACCCTCTCCAAGTGTTCTTTTCTAATGAGGGGCCCCATGTCTGTTCCCCTTTCCATTCCATAGCCAAGTTTCAATTCGGCTGCCTTCTTCTTAAATGCTTTCAAGACTCTGTCGTGATTTTCATCGAGGGTAACTAAGACAGATCCTGCAAGGCATCTCTCACCCGCATTGCCGTAAAATGAAGCAATCATATTATTGATGCTCCCTTCTAAGTCTGCGTCTGGCATGACCATGACATAATTCTTTGCCGATGCCCCTCCCTGGACGCGTTTCTTATTTGAAGTTCCCTTTTTGTAAACGTATTCTGCCACAGGAGTAGATCCGACAAAACTCACTCCGACCACTTTTTTATTCTCGAGAATGTAGTCGACTGTCTCTTTGCCTCCGTTTATCTGCTGAATGACTCCTTCAGGAAATCCAGCTTCGGAGATCAGATTCATTATCTTTTCCATGCTCATTGGAGTTTTCTCCGAAGGTTTGATCACAACTGTGTTCCCCAAGGCTACTGCGTAAGGCAGGAACCAGAATGGTATCATGACAGGAAAGTTGAATGGAGATATAACTGCGAAGACACCCAGAGGTACTCTTACCAGCTCCTCATCTATACCAGTTGCTATCTGTTTGTTGCTCTTGCCCATTATCTGGTAACTTGCAGCAGCAGCCGACTCGACATTTTGAATTGCTCGTACGACGTCACCCTTGGACTCTTCAAATGTCTTTCCGTGTTCGATAGTGGTGACTTCTGCTATCTTGTCCAAGTTGTTCCACAACAAGTTTTCTAGTCTAAAGAGATACTTGATCCTGTCCGATATCGGAACCCGCTGCCACTTCAACTGTGCATCGTGGGCGTCGTCTATCGCTCCATCGATCTCCTGCCTTCTTCCTTCCCTGACTGTAGCGATTTTCTTTCCAAAAGCTGGGTTGAATACTTCGTACTTTTCTTTTCCATCTCCTTCTTCAAATTTTCCATTTACATAATTCATAATACTTTTCATTTAGAACACTTCGCTGTCGGATATTTTCAAACATTCATTCAATGTATCAAGCCCTCTATCGAGTTCTTCTTCTGTGATTATCAAGGGTGGGGCAACGATGAAATGGTTCAACCAGTTGTTCAAGTAGACACCTTTTTCCATAGCTGATCTGGAAACTCGGTCCGTCATTAGCGGTTTACCTTCAATCTTCTCTTCGTAGGAGTTAAACGGAGTTTTCTTTTCCCTATCCTTTACAAGTTCCACTGCTCCGAATAGCCCGATACTCCTCACATCCCCCACGGATTTGTGTTCATCTCTAATTTCCGTCAGCCTTTTTTTGAGCTTCTTGCCTAGTTCCTTGGATCTTTCAATGAGATTCTTGTCCTTGTACTCCTCAATTGCCGCCTTTGCTGCGGCGAGGGAGACTGGATGTGCCTCATAGGTGTGGCCATGAGCGAAGTAATTACGCTCGAAGTAATCGGAAACTCTCTTGCTAGTTGCCATGAGCGAAAGTGGCAGATATGCGCCAGTTATTCCCTTGGCTGTGGTAATAATGTCCGGCTCTATTCCCCAGTTTTCGACTGCGAACCACTTGCCAGTCCTTCCCCATCCACTCATTACTTCGTCGGCAATCAGCAGCACATCATTTTCTTTGGTGATTTCTCTTATTCTCTGCAAATATCCATCGGGCGGTATGATAACTCCATTAGTACCAGTGACGGGCTCTACAATCATGCCACCTATGTTCCCTTCATTTCTAATCAGGTACTGGTTATAATCGGCACATGCCAAATTGCACTCTGGAAACTTCAAATTGAGTGGGCATCTATAACAGTTTGGAGGAATTGAGTGTACAACCCCTGGAATAGAATAATAGGTGTCCACTGGGATTCTTCTGAAATCGCCTGTCAAAGTTATACTTCCTGATGTAGATCCGTGATATGAATTATAATTGGAAATTATTTTTGTCTTTCTTTCCTTTTGGAAAAACATTCTGACAGTCTTGATTGCAGCCTCATTTGCTTCTGTTCCAGAGGAGCCGAAAAAGTATTTAGAAAGAGATCGAGGGAGAACACCCTTCAGTAGCAAGGCCACCTCCGCCCTGATTGCCGTTGCATAACCAGGTTGAACATACTCAAATTTGTCGAGTTGGTTAGAAATTGCTTCCCTGATCTTTCGGTTTCCGTGGCCCAGATTCGAACACATAAGTTGCGACGAGAAGTCAAGGTAACTTTTTCCATTCGAATCGGTAAAGTGAGAACCCTCTGCGCTGCTCACAGTAAGGGGAGACCATCCATCTTGCTTCCTCCATGTCCCAAAAGTTAGGTCAGTACAAATTTTGCCAACTTGTTGCAGTTTATCAGGATTATTTCCCGACATAATGGATACAATTAAACAAAGTATATCAATTATTTTAAAGATGCGAACTAGCGATAGCCTGAACCTTTTCTAAGTTTTTAAAATAAAACCTAACACACCAAATGATGCCCCTAGGGGCTGTTTCTTCTAAACTCTTCTCAAATAGAAAAAAGTAAAAAAATATTTCAGTTTTCTCTATTGTAATCCTTTATGGAGTCTCTGAGAGCGTTCAAGAAAGTCTCGATATCTGCATCGGTGTGTACTGTTGATAAGGGTATTCTCTCCGCACCGTCTGGATGATAATATATTCCTTTTTGTAACATTCTCTGTTGGACTCCCTTGTATTTGTTCCAGTCCATTATGATGCTATCCCTGTAGTTCGTTACCCTCGTTTGTTCAGTGAATACAAATGTCAGTAACCCAGTCTCGTAGTTGACAAACATTGGCTCGTTGAGGTCTTCTGCTACCTCTTCAATTGCCCTCCCCATTCTTCTAGTCAGTCTCCCAAGGTGGCTGTACGCCTCAAATTCATTTGTTTCCAGTATCTTCAAGTTGGCAACTGAAGCAGCCAGTGAAATCGGATGTCCAAAGTAAGTTCCTCCGTATCCCACGCCATTTCCAATAAGATCCATGTATTCTCTCTTTCCAGATATTGCTGATATCGGATATCCATTACTCAACGATTTTGCCCACGAAGAAAGATCGGGCGTTACGCCATATAGTTTCTGAGCGCCTCCCTCGCTAACCCTGAAGCCTGTGATAACTTCATCGAAAATCAACAAGATATTGTATTCGTCAGCGAGCTCTCTGACACCCTTCAGATATCCTGGTTCGGGGGATACAAGTGTGGAATTCGCCATGATCGGCTCCATTATTATCGCCGCTATTTCGTTTCCTCTAATCCTCAGAATTTTCGAAAGGCTCTCAAGGTCGTTCCAAGTAGACACAACTACGGTATCCATTACACCCTGAGGTATACCAGCTGAATATGGAAGCGATTTTGGAAACCATTTAAGTCCCGCAACAGGCGCAGGAGCTTCCACCGAAACCGCTCCGTAATCGTGAAGCCCGTGATAGTGTCCTTCGAACTTAAGAATCATATCTTTTCCAGTAGCTGCCCTCGCGATCCTAAGTGCATTAAATGTCGCATCTGATCCGCTCAGAGCAAAATTGACCATGTCCTGCGTCTTTACGAACTTCATGAATTCCTTGGCGAGTTTGTACTCCAGTTCGTTTGGAGTTCCGTACAAATCTCCGTTCTTTATGTATTTCCTTACAGCAGCTGTAATTTTTTCATTTGCATGCCCATTTATCAATGGCCCGAAGGCCATCAAGAAATCAATATATTCATTCCCATCGACATCCCACATTCTAGTCCCCTTGGCCCTTTTCATGAATATTGGGTAGTCGTCCCAAGAGCTCGTTCTCATCAACGAACTTGCACCAGTTGGAATGTATCTCTTTGTCTTTTTGAAGAGATTAAGTGACCTCTTCGTCTCAAAATGTTTCACATTTTCTGGAACTTTTATTAAGTCTTTATGAGTTTCATTCCCACTTTCCATAATTTCACAACCATATATGGATTGATATTCCTAGAGGGTATATTATTTTTTCTCGAAGTCCTTTTTGGCTAAAAAATATTTTAATATAATTCGAAAAATTACAATTTTTTTAGAATAAAAAAGAAACTCTTATATTTAAGCATTATAATACCATGATATGAGGGCCGTAGTACTGGGTGGAATGGGATTAACTGGCAGGTGTGCCGTATTAGATTTAATGAATAATAATAAAATAGATGAAATAATAGTCGCAGATCTAGTAAAGAATCTGGAATTTGGGGATTCTCGAGTTAAATCTGTTAAGTTAGATGTAAATGACAGGGAATCTCTAGTAAAGACGATTCGAGGAGCCGATGTGGTCATCAATGCAGTGCAATATTACCACAACATCAAGATTATGAAAGCTGCTCTCGAGGCAAAAACCAATTACATTGATTTTGGAGGGCTATACAAAGTGACGTTGGAGCAGCTTTCCCTGGATCAAGATTACAAGAATGCAGGACTGCTCGCAATTGTTGGTATGGGCGCCCAACCAGGCATATCAAATATGATGGCAAGCTTCGCAGTGAGCAAACTTGACAAGGTTGACGAGATAGTAATTAGGGATGGATGGATTGACAAAACAAATTATTCAAATCTTTTCTTCACATGGTCTCCAGCTACACTCTTAGACGAACTCACTTTCAAGGCAGTACATTTTGACGGCAGCATTATTGAATCGGAGCCATTTGGTGCCATGGAAGAATACGACTTCGGTTGGGAGATAGGCAAGGCAAAGATATTCAGGTCCATACATTCTGAGATTGCCACTTTGCCTTCGAGTTTCGTGGAGAAGGGAATCAAGTATGTAGAATGGAAAGAGGGAAGCGCTGACATTGAGAAACTCAAGTTCCTTGCAGACATCGGTTTTGGAAAGACAGACAAAGTTAAGGCGGGGGGTTCCGAAGTAATTCCAAGAGAATTTCTCTTCGATTTTCTGAAGTCTCAGAACATGTTTAGCCCTCCACAAAACATTCAGATCATGGATTACGAAATGACCGTGGTAACTGCAAAAGGGACAGACGAAGGTAGACCTAAAAAGGTTGAGATGAAGGCATACTTCAAGTACGATGAAGTTTGGAAGGTCTCCGCATCTCAGAAGGAGGTTGGTGTGCCAGGTTCAATAGCGGCTCAGATGATTATGAACGGGGTCATCAGAGGAAAGGGAGTCAAACCGCCAGAGCAGATAGTTCCAGTAAAACCCTTCTTTGCAGAACTTGGAAAGAGGGACATAAAAATCAAGACGGAAGAGAGTTTCGATTCTAACTGAGATACTTTATATCATGATCTCTATTCCCCTTCGAGATAAATTGAGTGCCACTCTTCTTGAAGTCAAGAAACTTCAAGTGAATTTTGAGACTGTGGACAGGAAGATAGAGGTTCTTAAGGACATCTCTATAAGGATTGAGCGGGGGGAAGTCGTGGGCGTCGTAGGGGAGAGTGGTTCGGGTAAATCGACTCTTGCTCAAGCCATAATTGGAGTGCTGGATGTTCCCCCAGCTAAAATAAGTGAAGGCACAATCAAATTTGAAGGAAAGGACATTTTCCCAAAGTCAGATAAGAACAACAATTTCAGGGGGAAGGGGATCAACATGATTTTCCAGGAACCTCTAACATCCTTGAACCCGGTCTACTCAGTGCACGATCAAATGGAGGAAGCCATTAACATTGGTGATCCAGCACTGAAGAAAAAAGATAAAGAAGAAATCATAAGAAAGACGCTGAGTGAAGTTATGATCCGGGATGTAGAAGGAATCCTAAATGTATACCCCCACCAGCTTTCTGGCGGAATGCGTCAGAGAGTCTCCATAGCCATGGTGCTGATTCAGAAACCGAACCTTCTTATCCTCGACGAGCCAACTACGGGATTGGACCTCATAGTCCAGAGGAAAATCATTGGATTGGTTCTCAGCTTGAAACAAGCAATATCGTCGAGCATTCTATTGATAACTCACGATCTGGCCGTCGCGGCAAATATGTGCAACAGGATTTACGTGATGTATGCTGGAAGGGTCGTGGAGAGTGGAAGTATGAGCGACATCCTAAATAATCCACAGCATCCCTACACAACGATGCTTAAGAACTCAGTACCAGAAGGATACATGGATGAAGGACCATTGAAAGTCTCTGCAGGTGCACCACCAGATCTCAGGGACCTTCCTACTGGGTGTGCGTTTCACACCAGGTGCCCATTCGTAATGGACAGATGCAAAAAAGATATTCCAATTCTGAAGCAGGTGAAAGGAGGTCGGGAGGTTGCCTGTTGGCTCTATGAATGAACCTCTTTTAGAAGTTGAGAACTTGACCATTCAGTTCAGAGTCAAGATGAAATTATTACAGAGTGGTCAGAGCACTGATAAATGGAAGAGAGTCCTGAACTCTATCTCTATCAGCATAAATGAGGGAGAAACGTTTGGTATAGTAGGTGAAACGGGCTCAGGAAAGACAACGCTTGCACGTGCGTTGGTAGGAATCTACAAACCAAAGAATTGCACCATCAAGATATATGGGAAGAAGATCGATTTCAGAAAGAGGGACGACTTACTTTTGCTAAGGAAAAAGATAGGAATCGTCTTTCAGGATCCTGTAGGTAGTCTGAATCCGAGGCTTACCGTTTCTGACATAATTTCGGAAGGACTTCCAACTGACAAGAAGTTGTCCAATGAAGAACGTGAATGCAAGATAAAGGAGGCGGCGAAATATGTAGAGCTCCCGGAGAGCAAACTGGAGTCCTATCCTCCAGAATTGAGTGGAGGAGAAAAGCAGAGGGTGAGTCTTGCAAGAACCATAATTGGAGGAAAAAAAATATTGATATTGGATGAACCCACAAGTTCTCTCGATGTATCTATACAAGCGCAGATTCTCAACCTTTTGATCAGGCTTAAGAAGGAATTATCTGTTAGTTACATCTTCATAACTCACGACCTAAATGTCATAAAGTATATGTGTGACAGAGTCGCGGTACTTTATTATGGTGAGATTTTAGAACAGAATACTGCTTTTGAATTGTTTGAGCATCCCAAGCACCCTTACTCAGAAGATCTGATAGGCGCAAACTTTTCTCTGTCAGGCACGAACCTCTCAACTACTGAACACGAATCAGGAGAACCGAGCAAGGAAGGATGCGTTTACAAGAACTCGTGCCCCAAGAGATTCGTAGCTTGTGACGAAGATCCTCCCATCCTCAATCTTGGAAAGGGACAAGTGAAGTGTTGGCTATACGATGAAAAATACAAATCAGCTAGTACAAAGAAAAACACAATTTGAGTAGAGATCCTGCTTATTTCGAAATTCATAATTTTCGAAGGCAAACGGTTCAGCTATGGTGAGATGTTTTTTCAAGTAATAAGCAGATAGAATCAGTGTGAAGGGATACCTAAATTTCAACTGATCCGTAGTCCATTTCCTTGTACGTCTGCAATATGGTCCTAGTGTCAGACCTTTCAATCTCTGCTATGGATGAAATTCTGTCCAGTATCTTTGAGTAATCCTCCTTGTTCTTCGATACTGTCTGTATGATGAAATCAATGTCCCCTAGAAGGAAATAGACGGATATGATACCAGGGACTTTCTTTAACTTTTCAGCTATGGACTCCTTGTAATTTCCTCCATACTTTCCTCTTATGAGAGTTAGCGTGACGAATGAGAAACCCATTTTCGAATAGTCGAGAGTAGCCGTGATCTTCTTGATGTAACCGTTCATCCTGAGGACTTCGATTCTCTTGCTTATAGCAGAAGGTGAGTACAGTCCGACTCTCTTTCCAATCTCTTTCAAGGAGAGTGTGGCATCATCACGAAGTAGTTTCAAAATACGCTTGTCAAACTCGTCCATAGGTATCACCAATGAGAACGCAATCAGGATTTAACAGTTTCTTTCAAACTACCATGAATATCCCCTACAGGACTAGGAGTGCAACGAGCAGCATGGAGATTCCGAACAAATAGGGACCCGCCATTCTTTCATAATTCACGCTCTCTATACGTGTCCATCTGAAAGATAGATAGATAGCAAATGGAATAGTTATTAAGATAACCGGAGTGAACCGACTGTACACCTTCAAAAGATAGAGAACCGCTGAAATAAAATAAAAAAATACGAAAATCACAACGGAAAACACTTCAGATTTTCTCCTTCCAAGTAAGACAGCAAGTGTATTTAATCCAGCCTTTTGATCAAACTCAATGTCCCTGACGTTTCCTATGAATAGTATGAGGACAATCAAGAGTGAAAAAGGTATGAAGAAAAGAATAGAAGAAAGGTAAAAGTGTCCAGTTGCTGCCACCGATATGAACTCACTGGCAGCGATCGCGGAAAAGAATACCCCAACCTCCCCCAGTCCCAGATACTTGTATCCTATCGGGGGACCAGTGTAGCCATATCCAAGTATGAATCCAACAAATGCGACCAAGTTCAGAATCAACCCATACCTCAAAGAGATCCCAAAACTGAACACGAGATAAATTACGGAAAATACTACGGCCCACTTGAAGAGGTAATATTCACTTACTCGATAATAAAATATGGGATGTCTCCTGTACCTTGCGTTAGGTGATTCAGGCTTGTCGAAACCTTTCAAAAAATCATAATAATCGTCGAACAAGTTTGTTGCAGCAATTAGGGGCATTATTGCAACTGAAACTAGGACAAAGGGAACATAATTGAAGTGACCGCTCTTGATGAAAGAATAAGCGAAACCTGGAATGATGAAAGTGAAATAGAGGTAGATCGGTGGAACTCTACCTCCTCTTGAGGCTATGCCTGCCAACTTTCGCGTTTCTTCAAACACTTTCAATCCTCTGATCTTACGACATGCCTACAGAGTATTAAACTGTGAAAATATACGGCACTCAGAACAAAAGTTCTTGGCCAATCGTGCAAACAAACAAATTCGTAAATATCATGATTTAATCAGGAATTATGCCTGACTTAGAAATGAACGTGTCAATGTTAAAGTGTCCGATCTGTGATCTCAACCACAATTACAAGGTGAAGGTGGAATACGGAGAGGTGAAGGATACCAAATCGGATTCCACATCAGTTTATTATAACAAGTTCAAAACTACCAAGAAAATTGGGGAAAAGATTGTGGAAGTTGAGGTGTTTGAGATAGATGCGTTCTGCCAAAAGAACGGGATACCTTTCAGAATAATCGTGGACCCAATCTTGCCGACTGGGACTATCCCGACTAAATTTACCGTGAGTGCAGGCACGTAAGATTTAACTCTCAATTTATAATGGATATTTCAGAAATATTCGTTGGGAGATGCAAAATTGATGGTTAATACTTTGATAGCCGGGGGTTCAGGGTTCATAGGAAGACATCTTTCTAAGAAAATAACAGAGAGTGGAGGGGAGGCGACTATATTAACGCGAAATTTTAGTCCCTCAATACCATACAAACAGATCACATGGAATCCTCATGATAGCTCAGGAAATCTAGGAGAGTTGATTGGTGAATTTGATCTAGTGGTCAATCTTTCGGGCGCAGGTATCGATAAAAAGTGGACTGGAAATTATAAGAAAGAAATAATGGACTCCAGATTCCTCACTACTTCGACTCTGGTGAAAGCAATCAATACTTCGAGCAACAAGCCCAAATATTTTGTCAGCGCATCCGCAGTCGGATACTACGGAGATGCGGAAGAAGGAAGCGTGGATGAAGATTCCGAGCCAGGGCATGATAATTTTCTTGCAGATCTATGCGTTAGATGGGAAAAGGAAGCGAGGGAAGTGGATAAGAGTGTTAAGTTGTTGATTCCCAGGTTCGGTGTGATTCTTGGAAAAGATGGTGGTGCCTTTCCCCAACTTCTGAAGGGTGCCAAAGCCGGTGTAACCTTCAAATTGAAGGGAAAGGCGAGTTGGAAATCGTGGATCCACGTTGATGACGCTGTTTCGTCCATACTCTTCATGACCCAGAAAGGGTATGAGGGCGCATACGACGCTGTCTCGCCCAACCCTCTGAGGCTTGACGGCTTGATGAACCTGATTGCTGGTCAAATTGGAAAGAAGCTGAGGATCAAGATGGGCCCAACAATGGCAAATATGATGCTCGGCGAAGGGAGTAGGTATTCAATATTTGAAGGGCAAAAAGTAGTTCCAAAGAGACTCCAGGAACTGGGATTTAATTTCAAGTATCCCGGTATAGAAGAAGCTCTAAAGGATCTGACGGAAAATGCAAACTGAGTGGTCCTGATCACTCAAGGAACGATGAATCTCTGGCCGTGACCTGGGTAAGCAGTCACTCCATGCATGCTGAGAATCTTTTTCATCGATAAGTCTGCAGCCTTATAGTCAAGCGTGAAGGATTTGTTGAAATCAAACTTCCCCGCTTTTTCCACGATGGAATCTCCAACGAAAAGAGCCTTTAGACCATCAAAGTAGT
This sequence comes from Thermoplasmatales archaeon, assembly GCA_026127935.1. GTDB lineage: Archaea > Thermoplasmatota > Thermoplasmata > Thermoplasmatales. Next base: position 79,529 of record JAJSLL010000006.1, read on the forward strand.
AGGACGTGCTTCCAGGAGTGTGCCCGTTTGTATCCACTATTTGGAATCCTTCAGAGGACAACTCCGAGACCGGTCTCGCAGAACTCGTTGGCCTAGGTTTTGAGAGGCTAACTAGGGTCGACATAAATCCTCCGGTAGAAGGCATCTTGGAGTTTCCCCTCACTATTTCCAACTCTTTGTCCGGGACATATATCTGAGGATGATACTCCGATTCGATGTCTGCCAAACCACCAATATGGTCTGTGTGAGAATGAGTGATGAGTACGATATCTGGTTTTGCTTTGGCACTCGTGAAGTAATTAATAATTTTCTTTGAAGACCCCTTCATGCCAGCGTCTATCAATATTTTCTTATCCCCAAGAGTCACTACGTAACAATTCGCCATAGTTCCATCAATCAGTTCAACTGATTCAGCAAGTTTCACACCTACCAAGTCTCTATGAAAATTAAATTCTTTCGGTATATACGTGTTTTCTGGCCCTATATATTTTATTAATAAAGGAACGATAGATATTAATGAACATCAGTATTCGGAGAACAGGTCGGTGAATTTGCCTATAAGTATCGGAATTCTAAAGGAGACATCGGATAATGAAAATAGAGTAGCCTTGGTACCCGATGACGCCAAGAAACTTGTGGCAAAGAAAATGGAAGTACTAGTGCAATCAGGAGCAGGTTCCAGTGCAGGTTTCTTAGACGCCGAATATGTTTCGGCCGGATGCAAAGTTCTCGGTGAAAGCAAAGAAGTTATTTCAATGGCAAATTTGATAATAATGCTTGGTAGACCGGACGCCCAAGATATGTCCAAGTTTAAACCAAAGACTACAGTGGTTGGACAGGTATATCCGCTCAGGTTTCAAACGCTGGTCCGAGATCTCGCTAGAGCGGACCTGACAGTCTATTCCCTAGAACTTCTACCAAGAACGAGCAGGGCACAATCCATGGATGTCCTTTCATCTCAATCCGCTGTGGCTGGTTACAGGGCTGCAATAATAGGAGCGTACAATTCTCCAAGATTGATGCCCATGTTAACGACTGCTGCAGGCACCGTGAAACCGGCAAATGTCTTGGTAATCGGTGCTGGCGTGGCAGGTCTTATGGCGATCGCAATGGCAAAACGTCTCGGTGCATCAGTGACCGCTTACGATGTGAGGAAAGCAGCGGGAAATGATGTCAGAAGCCTGGGAGCCAAATTCCTCGAGGTCGGATTCAACGCAGAAGGGGCGGGAGGATATGCAAGAGAATTGACCGAAGATGAAAAAAATAAAGAGAATGAAATGCTTGAAACTGCAATAATTTCAAGCGACCTGCTTATAACGACCGCGGGAGTTCCAGGGAAGAAGGCCCCAATGATTGTCAGTGCAGAGACAATTTCAAAAATGAAAGCAGGAAGTGTGATTGTGGATGCAATGGCTGAATCGGGTGGTAACTGCGAACTTACTCAGAGGGGAAAGATCATTGATCATAATGGTGTAAAAATCATCGGCTCAATTAATCCCCAATCAGAAGTACCCATAAATTCGAGCCAGATGTATTCGAAAAATGTAAGTTCATTTTTATCGATTCTCATAGGACAGGATGGGAATTTTATAGAACCGGAAAAAGACGAACTGCTGGCAGCTTGTATGATATGCAACGGAGGGAAGGTAACTTTTCCACCCCTGGTGAACGAGGGTGAAGGAAAGTGATCATAACCGACTGGGCATGGCTGTACATAATCTTTCTTGCTGTATTCGTTGGGTATGAAGTCATTAGCCATGTTCCTGTGATTCTTCACACTCCGTTAATGTCCGGGTCCAATTTTATTCACGGTATCGTGCTGGTGGGGGCGATCCTTGCTCTTGGATATGCAACTAACGATATCGAGAGAGCCATAGGATTCGTTGGGGTGGTGATGGCCACTCTCAATGTTGTAGGTGGGTACGTGGTCACGGAGAGGATGCTGGGGATGTTCAAGAAGAAGGTGGTCGACAAATGATAGATATTACGCAACCGATCTATGTCCTCACAATCGTCGCCTTCGTGATAGGCCTCATAAGAATGGGAAATCCCGCAACTGCAAGGAGTGGGATCCTGTGGGCTGGAATTGCAATGGCCTTTTCAATAGCTGCTACATTCTTCGTGCCGGGAATTTCAAACATGGTACTGATACTCCCCGCGATTCTGATAGGTGCGATGATAGGCTATTTCGCTGCAAAGAAAGTAGCGATAGTAGACATGCCACAAATGGTTGCAATATATAATGGGATGGGCGCAGGTGCTGCATCCTCTATCGCCGCAATTGAATTGATAAGATTAGGAACTTCTTCATTCAACACAACCATTGCCCTTGCCGGCGCAATAATAGGTAATGTGTCAATTGCTGGAAGCGTGACCGCTTTCCTGAAGTTACAGGGATGGATCAGACAGAAACCGATCACATTCAACCTCCAGCAGGCAGTAAATCTGATCGTGGCTGCGGTTGGAGTATTCTTTGGAATAGTATACCTGACTCACAGCAATTTTCTACTGCCATACAAGGACGCTCTCTCCCCGTTCTTTGTGCTCACAATAGGATACGGGCTTCTCATGGCTCTCCCCATAGGAGGAGCAGATATGCCAGTACTTATTTCGCTTTATAATGCAATGACAGGGATTGCGGTTGGACTGGAAGGGTTCGCAATTTCCAACTATGCGATGGTTGTTGCAGGTATACTGGTCGGAGCTGCGGGTACGATCTTGACCTTGGCTATGGCAACGGCTATGAATAGGTCTGTTGTAGGCATACTTGCAGGAGGTTTTGGGAAAACCCAAGAGGAAACGAGAACAATATCAGGAAACTTGAAACCGATAAGCAGCGAGGATGTTGCAGTTATGCTTGCCTATGCCTCCACGGTAGCAATAGTTCCAGGCTTCGGAATGGCCTCTGCACAGGCTCAGTTCAAGGTAAGGGACTTGGTAGATTTACTGACAAGCAGGGGCATCAGGGTATTCTTTGCAATCCACCCGGTGGCTGGAAGAATGCCTGGGCACATGAATGTTCTCCTGGCAGAAGCAGGAGTGTCCTATGATTTACTAGAAGACAGAGACGAGGCGAACAGAGCCTTCCAGGATGTTGACATCGCCCTTGTGATCGGAGCAAACGACGTAGTCAATCCAGCTGCAAGAATTCAGGGAACCGCTCTATATGGAATGCCAATCCTTGATGTGGACAAGTCGAAGAACGTCATTGTCATGAAGAGAGGAACGGGAAAGGGATTTTCCGGAATAGAGAATGATCTCTTCTATTTGGATAAGACAAGAATGCTATACGGAGACGCTCAAGAATCTCTATCCAAAATAATTCAAGAGCTCAAGAAACTGTGAATCAAGTTTGTCCACTATTTTTGATGATTTTTGACTACAACTTTCCAGTTTAGTAGACACACCCACCTTTATTGCATAACCTTGTCATTACAATACAGTCTGTATATGTTGAATTGTGACTAAAAGAAGCTAAAATCTCTTGACATTGACAGGGACTCAAAAATTCAATATAGCACTTAGTAGCTTTCGTTCAAGTACTTATTTCCTAATCCCCTCTTCTTTCTCGGTTATGGTTTTTGCTTTCTCAATTACATCTTCTAACATCTTTTAAGGAATGCATACAACTCCAGATCCATCAAATGCAATTATCCCACCCGGGCTTACAGCAGAGCCATTTATGGCTACAGTGGTTCCTGTCTTCCCTTTTGCGGCGGGACTCCATGCATTTGAGACAAAACACTTGCGTAGATGGGAATTGCAGGTTCTTTGATCGGGAATGTCTCTAAATGTCCCATCAATAACAATTGCTGCCGCTCCCGTATTTTCGCAGAATTGACCATTGGTTCTCCCATTACTGCACTGCCGGTACCCCCAATAGACTTTGCAACGAATACATCTCCCTTCTGTAGGGTGCCGATTGCCTTAACAACCGCGCACCAGTCTCCTGCTGATGTTTCACACGTCACCGCTGTTCCATAGACAGACGATTGTGGATAATTCAGTACTTTGAAGTAACTCAAAGATCCCTTCTGATTCATCGCATCACTGGGGTTGCAAGTTAAAACACCCTTTGGAATCTTGTCGCTGAAATTATGGGAAGTTAGCATGTAACAATATCAAAGCGACTTAATCAAAATTATTCAAAGAGAGATGATAAGAGATTGACTCGGCATTTTGTGTCCCTTTATGAGTAATAAAACTCTTTATCATTGCCATTGTTATGAGTTAGTCTTTTCTTTAAGCATCGCATAATATCTCTCATGGACATCAAAAGAGATTATGTTGGTTACGGTCAGACCCCTCCAAAATTCAAGTGGCCAAATGGATGTAAACTTGCTCTTTCTCTCGTATTTAACTATGAGGAGGGTAGCGAGCACTCGTTTGCGACTGATGGAATGGTCGAATCTATAGGCGAATTTGGTCCAGTCGACACAAGGATAAGGGATGTAGGCATGGAATCTGTCTACGAATATGGTCAAAGAGTAGGTATATGGAGGATATTGAGGTTACTTGAAAAATATGGAGTCAAGGCAACATTCTATGCAACAGCTAGGGCTCTCGAAGTGAATAAGGAGGCAGCCCGAACAATTGTAAAGAACGGTCACGAAATCTGCGATCACGGATTTTCATGGACAGAACTCTTTAGGATGACAGAGAGAGAGGAGAGGGATGAGATCAGGAGTTCAATTAATCTCATTGAAAAAATAACAGGGAAAAAACCTGTTGGTTTTTATGCTCGGGAACCGAGTCCAAATACGGTAAGACTTTTAAAAGAGTTCAAGAATTTCATATATGATTCGGATTCTTATGCAGACGATATTCCTTATTACGATAGGAAAACTAAAATGCTCATCGTCCCCTATACCCCAGATTCCAACGACTTTCATTTTCAAAATCCAATGAATAGATTCTCTACAAGTTCGGAATTTTTCTCTTATCTCAAAGATTCTTTTGATACCCTTTATGACGAATCTGGTGAGGCTTCGAAAATGATGTCTGCGGCTTTTCATGTCAGAGTTACGGGGAGACCTGGGAGACTTCCTGCCTTAGACGAATTCCTGGAATACGTCACAAGCAAGTCAGATGTTTGGATAGCGACAAGGGAGGAAATCGCTAGATTTTGGTTATCAAAATTTAGACCTGAAAGACATTAAGAAAGATTTCAATTTTCCACTGGATCTAGAGCACTCACCAGAATCTTTAACTAATCGCAAACGATCTTTCGATATGACTTCTAAAGGGTCCAAGATTTTGGTGCTTGGTTTTGGAACGGTCGGGCAAGGATTTTTCGACTTATTTTCGAGGAAGAAGGAATCCATAGGATTGAATAATGTTTCAATAAGTGAAATTGTAGATATGAAATATGGACACATCGTAGATCCAAAACCTGATATTTTAAAGGAAATCTCGCAGGGCAAAACATATCCTCAGAAGGATGTTATCTCTGCTATCAAAGAATCGGATGCAGACATCGTGTGCGAATTTACGTGGTTAAACCTAAAGACGGCCGAACCCGCATATTCTCACGTAAAGACTGCACTCGAGCTAGGAAAACACGTAATCACTACAAATAAGGGCCCCTCTGCTTTGAAGTACAAGGAACTCACAGAGTTGGCAAAAAGGAAAGGAGTCAAATTCCTGATGAAGGGAACTGTGATGGCTGGAACTCCTTCTTTCAATCTCCTAGACTTGTTGCCAGGTGCGGAAGTGAAAAGTGTTAGGGGGATAATGAATGGTACAACTAACTACATTCTCACATCAATGGAGCAAGGCAAGGATTTCTCAATTGCGCTAAAGGAAGCACAGGAATTAGGTTATGCAGAAGCAGACCCAACAAATGACGTAGATGGGTTTGACACGGCTTCGAAGATCACCATAATTTCGCACATCCTTGGATGGAAACACGAATTTAGTGATGTAAAGATAGAGGGTATAAGAAAAGTGACTTCTGAACAGGCAAAAGAGAAAACCAAACTTGTTGCATACGCAGACAAATCTAGCATCTATGTCAGACCAATCAAATTGCCCAGGGAGGATGTTCTCTCTGGAGTTAGTGGGGTCATGAATGCAATTGAAATAGAAACTGATACCATGGGCAAGATATATGCTATGGGACCTGGTGCAGGGAAGATCCAAACAGCTCAAGCCGCACTGACGGACCTGGTAAATATTGTGAAGAGGTAACGAGCAATAAACACTCGCATTTCGAAAACGGGGTCTTATATGAATGCTTATATGACCAAATACAACGTTAAATATGAACGAGAAGTTAGAAAATCACATTCTATATGAAAAATATCCGCACCTGACAAATTTTCAAATTATGAATTAAGTATTATTAAAAAATCGCACATTTACCGATAAATTTAATACATTGTTAATTCATTTATTTTGGTGGAAATAAAGGGTATTTTCGACCTTAGCGTAACCCTGAAGACATATATGCCCTTGTGGCCAACAAACCCTCTTTTGAGTGTTGCCCCAATAGGCATAGCGGCCCGTGACGGTTACAACGTGGAGTCTTATTCTTCTGTCACACACAGCGGAACCCACATCGATGCCCCATATCACATGATAGACACAGCGACGACAGTAGACGACCTCCCATTGAACCAATTGGTCGGAGAAGGTTACGTAATAAGACCTAAGAGCGACAGTACTGAAATAACTGCAAAGAACCTGAAGGGTGTATGGAAGAAGGAGTACAACGGCAAAATAATTCTCATCAATACCGGATGGGACAAGAAGCGGGGATTCACCAAAGAATTTCAGTATGAGTTTCCAGGACTTGCAGTGGATTCAGTCGATTTCCTACTGGAGCGCAAACCTAAGGTCATCGGAATAGACACGCTAGGCATTGAACCATTCAGCCACTCAGACTACAAAGTCCACAAAGCGTTACTTTCGCACGGATTGGCATTCATAGAAGATATGGCGGGCCTAGACCAGCTCAAGGAGGGGAAAAAATACCTGATTGCCGCCCTTCCGCTAAAGATTTTTAAAGCAAGCGGAGCGATGGCAAGAGTCATAGCCTTAGATATATATTGAGGTGAAAAAAAGTGAGTGATGCAATAAAAAGTGGTGGGCTTCCTCCAGCCTCACAGGCTGCGACCGAAGCTCCTAAAGCGTCTGGATATAAGAAGGATCTAGGAACTTGGAGCGTAGTATTTCTAGCCATTGGTGCAATTCTTGGTCCTGCAGTAGCATATGCCCCTGTTTTTACCGTTGCCTACGCAGGTCCAATTGGTATCCTGTCTTGGTTTGTAGCAATGGCAATGCTCATACCCGTTGGACTAGTTTACTCGGAATTAGGAACAACTTGGCCGAAGGCCGGTGGAATTGCGCATTATCCATCTAGAAGTAATGGACCCCTGGTTGGAGCTATCAACGGCTGGTCATCCTTTGTAGGATACCTTCTTGTTGCTCCAGTCATCGTCTTCTCACTGGTGGAGTATGCTGGTTTCTATTTTCCTGCTCTGTATAACGGCTCAGGACTTACGATTCTCGGTATAGTATGGTCAGAAATCGCTTTAATAGCAATTTTCTTGATCAACATGTTAAGAATCAAGCACATGGGAAACATAAACAATTGGCTGACTGTCGTAACTGTGATTCTTATAGCTGTAGTCGTAATCGCGCTTCTTTTCTTCTTCCACGGAGGAAACTTCACATCAATGTCCTATGGGGGATTGGCACCTTACGGTGCAGTAGGTTTCTTTAGCGCAATTACACTCACAATATTCGGTTACGGGGGATTCAGACAGCCTATTGATTATTCAGAAGAGGTAAAGAATCCAGGGAAGAGCATTCCTCTTGCGGTCGTACTATCGATCGTGATATCTGGAATATTGTACGCTCTCATAGCAACGGTATTCGTTGGTGCAGTAAACTTTGGTGCATTCGGAGCCACTCAGTGGAGTGATTTCTTTGCTTACGGGTCACCGCTAGCATCTGAGGCACAAATCTTAGCAATTCCTTCAATCGTGATCATCGCAATAATTCTAGCTCTGATAGCTACATTCAAGGACGGAATCATTTACTATGGAGGAGCTGCGAGGGTTGGACAAATTCTTGGAAAAGAAGACAAGTACTTCCCAAAAGGTATGGGTCACCTCAACAGTCGTGGTGTACCTACCTACTCTGTGATATTTGTCGTGATAGTGTCACTGGTGCTCGTAGCACTTGGAAGATCTTTGGCCAGCGTAATATTCCTGATGGTGGATGCGTTCCTCATATCGTATTCTCCCGGACCAATCAGTCTCATGGTATTCAGAAAGACGGCACCAAATGTGAAGAGGCCGTTCAGGCTTCCTGCAGCAAGCGTGCTCGCTCCTATAGCTTTCATAGTTACCAATCTGATGGTTTTCTTCTCGGGATTCGCAGCCATTGAACTAGTAGTTCCATTGGACCTTGCAGGAATAGTTCTGTTAGTATTTTACAACAGACACACCAAGACTAGTGGAATGGGATACCTTTATGGCATATACATGCCGGTCTACCTTGTCTTCACACTAATATACTCCTACCTCTCTTCATTTGGACCGAAGCATCTAATACCATTCCCGTGGGATACCGTCATCTACATAGTGATATCCTTGGTGTTCTTCTACTGGGCAGTATATTCCGGGGTAAAAGGCAGTAAGTACTACAAGGGCATAATGGATTCCACGAGTGAGTAAAGAAGCGTCAGATTCCTTTTTTATTTTTTTTATTTTTCATTTCAAGCCGCCCTTTTGAATGGAAAGGTCAAGATGAGGTCAATGTGGGTTGCAAATACCTTTTTAATGTTCTAAATCAGTCGAAATGTATTTACCATTAAATTAGATTGAATTTCATGAGCTCGAATCTATCAGCAAATAAGGAGTTCTCGAAAATAGTAAACTCAATGAAACCTTCGGCAATCGAATCCATACTGAAGGCCATCGGAGACCCAGATATGATTTCATTTGGTGGAGGTCTTCCAAACCCTGATTCATTCCCGGTAGATGATGTGAAAAGAATATTTAATGAACTGATCACGAGCAGCGGAAGGAAAATGCTCCAGTACGGTGCTACGGAAGGACTTAATGCCCTTAACATAACGCTCGCAAAGAGGATGAAACAGCAACTGAGTATAGAATGCGAACCGAGTCAAATTGTGCAAACAACGGGTTCGCAAGAAGCTCTCTACATTCTTGGAAAAATATTGGCAAATCCAGGAGACTACGTGATATCAGAAGCTCCAACCTACCTAGGTGCGATAACAGCATTCAGAGCATCGGGCGTAAGGATGGTTGGAGTTGAAATGGACAAAAGTGGAATGAAGATCGATTCGCTGAGAGCCACCCTAAAGAAATATCCTAATCCGAAATTCATGTATGTACTTCCGAATTTCCAGAATCCTTCCGGTATATCAATGACGCTTGAAAGGAGAAAGGAACTGCTCGAGGTAGCGTGGGAAAACGGAATAAGTGTGTTAGAGGATGATCCTTATGGAAGTTTGAGATACTCAGGATCACACCTTCCAGCACTCAAAGCATTGGATAGGAACGATAACGTCACTTATCTCGGAACATTCTCAAAGGTGCTTGCCCCTGGATTTAGACTCGGTTACACCATTACCACGCCAGAAATAGTGGACAAGATGAAATTGGTTAAACAGGCGCTGGATCTTGCATCAAGTACTATCTCGGAGTACCTTGCCGAAGCTTACATTTCAGGGGGGTACATTGACAGATGGATCCCTAATGTTATAGAGTTGTACAGGCGGAAGCGGGACTTGATGATCAATTCGCTTGAAGAGTATCTGCCAAAAGGTGTTGAGTTTACAAGACCGGAAGGGGGCATGTTTGTCTGGGTCACCAAGAAGGGGGCAAATACCGATAAGATGCTGGAAGAGGCGATAAAGAAGAAAGTCCTGTATGTTGTGGGTTCGGAATTCTACCCTGACGGCGACAACCACGAATCCATGAGGCTCAACTTCACCTACAGCTCTGACGAGAAAATCGTCGAAGGAATCAAGAGGCTGGGAAAAGTCTTCGATAATGCTGGAAAATAGATTGGCACTGGTAATCTTGTGAGTGTTATAAAACACTCACAACTCCATTGCAACTACTCTTCCCATCGATCCGCTTGCGCCTTTGAGTTTCAGAGGTAAAGCAGCAATAAGGTAGGGTTTCCCTTCTCTAAGCTTGTCCAGATTTGCCATATCTTCGATAAAAGTGATTCCATATTTTTCCAGTCCAATGTGCACCGGGAAGGTGGTGTGATCTGCCGCTTCGATTCCTAAGGTATCGATTCCTATAAGCTTGACTTTCTTTTCCCCAAAGAAATCGATTGTATCCTCAGCAAGGCCAGGGAATTTGTACTGCCATTCCTCACTCTTTGCCCTCTTCTTGTCCCAGCCAGTGTTTATAAGAATGATTTTGCCATTGTATTCTTCTTTCCAAACCTTCTTAATTTCATCCAAGTGAATTTCTGTTCCTGTGAATTTAGGACGAATGCAATATCCTTCAGAAACGAGTGTTTTGACTTCAACCTTGTCAATTGGCAAACCGCCCTTAAACATGTGAATTGGTGCATCAAAGTGGGTCCCCGTATGAGTAGAAGACCTATACATCTCTTCCTTGTAACTATCTTTTTCATAGCTCCACTCGTCCTTCAATTCAACTTCAGGATTCGTGGGCCAGGTAGCCATCCCAGGTTCTACAGTCACGCTTAGGTCATACACTGCCTTCAAAATCATAATAGATAAATCACCTGTGTTTATTTTTATTTAACTCATATTTTAGCGTACTATATGATGAAAACTAATATGCCAGTCAAGAAAATGATTGTTGAAAAAGATTAAAATAAAAAATGAAAAAAGGAAAATCAATCTGTTACGTCTAAGACTCCCTTTCCGGTATACTTCATTCCCGAGTAGTATCCCCAATAGAAGAATACCAATGTAACAGCTATGAAAACCAGATTGTCCCACGGGAATGGGATATAATTCTTCCCGCCGAAATATGCACTACCTACGTAGGAAAGCAGGACTATTACCACAAGATAGATCGGGAGCCAAATTCCAGATCTAACATCTGCCATGGAGAAATTGTTCTTTCTCTTTGCTATTATCAGGAACAATAGTCCAGCAAATACTGAAGGAATTGCAATTTCCATTGCATGGAATCCTGACCAATAAACCAGGAGTCCTGCGATTACGTAAGCGACAGGGGTCATCACCTTGTAAACCGGTAGCCTGTATGGCCTATTCTCGTTCGGATACTTCTTCCTGAAGATTGCAAGGCTAATTGCGGATTGTGCATAGGAAATGACCACTGCATCAATGAAAACACCGATAAGTGAGGCAAAAGAAGGCAGAAGGAGGAGATAGAAAATAGCAATACCGAATACGACAACTACTGAATTGAAAGGTATTCCTCTCTTGCTCAATCTAGAGAAGAAATCAGGGAAGTATCTGTCGTACCTTGAGAGGGTGTTCCCGACCCTAGCGGCTCCACCCCAGTAGACTATACCATCGCTGAAAGAAGCAATTATGATCACAATCACGGCCGCAACGGCAAACGCAGCTAAGCCTACGTTTATTGAAGCACTAGAGTAAGGTGACCCTAGGCTGAATAATCCTCCCCAATTTCCACTCGATAGATTCAATTTGCCCCAGTTGATAGTACCCACAAACGCGACACTCTCGAGAATGTAGAGTATCATAACTATGACAAGAGAAATACCAATTGCCTTGGGAAGTACTTTTCCAGGTTCCTTGATTTCTTCAGCATAGTCAATCGGTTGTCTAAAGCCAGCATAAGCGAATATTGTGGCTGATATTGCTAGGAAAATTCCAGGGAAACCCATCGGAGCGAAACCTCCATAAAGGGTCAGATTCTTACCGTCGAAGAAAGAGATCAGAACTAGCGCAATTATGACCATCATCAGGACTTTTATTATGGTGAATATGTTGTTTACGTTTCCAATCACTTTCACGTGCCGAATTTCCACTATAAATATGAGTACCAGTATGAAGACACCGACGGCTATTCCTAGCGCTGTTATCGTACCATTATTGTATAATGGAGGATAGTACAACCCAAAATATTCAACGACAACTGCGACCTCAGTTGGTAGGGCAAGTGTGTAACCAATGAAGGTACTCCAACCGTTCATCAGCCCAACTATGCTTCCGTGACTTCTTGCCGGGTAATATGCTATTCCACCAGACCTCGGCCACATAGTGCCTAGTTCCACGTACAAGAATGCTATTGGCAAAATAAGCAAGAACGCAATAGGCCATGCTAATATACCGGCCGGACCCCCATAAGCCAAAACGTAAACGGGCACAAAGGCAACAGCAGATCCAAAGATGGCACCAACGGTCAAAAATACGATGTGCCAAAAATTGAGTTCTTTTCTATACTCCCTCTTTTCTGTTTGAACTCCTTTGTTGCCTGTGTCTGCAGCTTCATTAGCCATATATTTAAACCTCCACAACGAATATTCATGATAACATATATACTTAACGAAAAATAATTGTTGTGTGGTAAATCATTTTAATCATTCCTCGAAGTTAGAAAGAAAATGTAGACAAAATATTGTGGAAGACAATTTTTACTTCTAACCATCCTGTCTACGCGAATAAAATGTTCAAGAAACTGTTCCGAGATTATTAATTTCTCTGAATCCCCGACGATATGTCTGCTAAATTATTTATAGACTGCTTCCCTAATTAATTGGCGATAATTTATGCCAGAAATAGTTAACAATGTGGACTTAAGTGCGGTTTTGGCAACGAAGAAAAAGATAGAATCAGAAGGAGGACATTTTTATCTAGAGAAGCACATCGATGGCGAATTCCATCTCGAGGGAAGCCCAATGTTCACTGCAGCACTGTCATCCCAACAAGCAACATTCACTATGGGTGCAGATGAGCCAGCCGTGTTGGGTGGAAAGGGAGTTTACGCCACACCTCTGAACTATCTTATGTTTGGAGTTATGTCATGTTTCGCTTCGACAATTGTTGTTAATGCAACTCTCAAGGGAATCAAACTGAAGAAACTGAAAATGAAAGGTCACCTCTATTATGACATAGGGCCGATGTTGACTCCAGGGGATTTTCCACTTGCGAAGGAGCTGAAAATTGAAGTGGAATCGGATCAAGATCTGAAGGAGATCATAAAACTGTCCAACAAATGTCCAGCCTTCTTTATAGTCTCCCACGGGATAAAAACAGAAGCAGTTCAGGTCTGAAAATCAGAATCGATGCCTATTGAAGAGGGAAGGTAAAACCGCTGTTCAGCGGTTCCCCCCTCTGAGATATTGATCCTGTCCAGTAAGCCAATCCTGTCTTATTGGACTGAACACATCCATGTCAATCGTGTCCTCGACTGCAGTTGCTTTGTGAGGGGTATTGGAAGGAATGACTAACACTTCTCCTTCCTTTACACTTATTTTTTTTCCACCTATCTCGAACATTAGTTCTCCCTTTACGATCCATGTCAGTTGCTCGTTTTCGTGATGATGTTCTGGAACTACACTTCCTTTCTTCAATCTTACCTCTGCCAGCATAACTCTATCTCCATAAATCAATTTCCGGGAAAGTACTTCACTCAATTTTTCAGATTTAGTTTCGTTCCAACTTGTTTTCCTTAGTTCGGCCATGAAATTTACATGAGTCGCTTTTATTTATTACTTTAGGGGCCAAGTGAATGTTGATTTTTCTGACTAAAACTCTATAAATCTCAAACATTAAAAGCGTATGATATTTCAAAACTAATTTGAGTGGGTGGAATAAGATTTTAGACCAGTTAAATATTATCTCAACAATTAAATTTAATACTAAGCAAAGGCTAATTGTTCATATGGAAATTAAAAAGATTTTTGACTTGAGCGTGACCCTTAAAACATACATGCCGCTTTGGCCAACGAACCCTTTGCTGAGCATTGCACCTATAGGAATTGCGGCAAGAGACGGATATAATGTGGAGTCTTATTCATCAGTGACGCACACCGGAACACACATCGATGCTCCTTACCACATGATTGAAAATATGACAACTGTAGATGAACTCCCATTGGGTCAGCTCGTGGGAGAAGGCTATATGATTAAACCGAAACTGGATGGCACTGAAATTACTCTGAAACAATTGAAGAGCAAATGGAATGAAGACTTTTCTGGGAAGATACTTCTGATCAACACAGGATGGGACAAGAAGAGAGGATATAACAGGGAGTTTCAATATGAATTTCCAGGGCTTGCGTTGGATACGGTTGATTTCCTGATAAAAAATAAGATAAAAGTCATCGGAATTGATACCCTTGGGATAGAACCTTTCAGTCACTCTGACTTCAAGGTGCATAAAGCATTGCTCTCAAAAGGAATGGCTTTCATTGAAGACCTAGCCGGACTGGACCAACTGAAGGAGGGAAAAAAGTACTTGATAGCCGCACTGCCGTTAAAACTCTTTAAGGCAAGCGGGTCGATGGCCAGAGTCATCGCTATGGACGTTTATTGATCTGGAGATAACAGAAGATTACGGAGATGACATCCTCGGATTCGAAGCAACAAAAATTTTGGGAGGTGAAACTATCTCCGAAATTTTTGCTGACTTTGGACCAAGCAC
>JAJSLL010000031.1 GCA_026127935.1 Thermoplasmatales archaeon
GGCCGGGACCGGGATTTGAACCCGGGTCCGGGGATCCACAGTCCCCAAGGATGCACCGCTACCCCATCCCGGCCATGTCTCCTCAAATACTTCTCGGTAAAAATATTTACCAAAGGCAAGCATCGAGAAAAGTGTCTGTAGGAAAAGCAATCTTCCTTGACTTTTCAAATACTATCACCACTGTGGAATCTGAGAATAAATCGATGTCACTGTGGCTCAATCTGATAATGAATGAGTACCGATTGAACGGGGACATACGAAGAAACTTCGCCAAAGCGAGAATGGAGAAACTCGTCGATAGGGAAACAAGATTCAGGTCCTTCATGCAAATCAATCATGAAGTACTGTCAGAGCTTTACGGAATTTCGGAAATCTTTGAAGAAGAATACTATCGGTCACACGAACGTAACTTGAGGCTGCGACCGGATTTCGTTGATTTCATAGAAGAGGCCAAGAACGATTATGAAATAGTGATGGTAACTGATGCGGACAACACCTACACAGAGCGTACATTATCTGCTCTTGGGATCGACAAATATTTCGATTCAATCGTTACTGCAGAGATGGTGAAATCACCAAAGCCTGATCCGAGAATATTCAGGGCAGCTATGAAAGAGGCACACGACCCTACCAAGGTAGTATTCATAGGAGACTCTGAGAGAAGAGATATTGAGGGTGCGAAGAAGATGGGTTTCATAGCTCTGAAAATGGATGATGATTCCAGCAGCACAGTCGCAGATATGACCATCCACAACTTTAGGGATGCTTCACTGAAAATAAAAAATGCTCTCCGAGATGAGAAAGATAGAGAAGAAAACCAGACTTAGAGCGGAATGGACATCAGATAATATTACTGAGAGATTCTTTGATTATGTTTCCAAGTCAGTCAAGGAATCAGAGTAGTCTCTCCTAACTATTTCAACGATGGAAATTAAAACGAGCGGATCTTCTTGACGACGTTCGCTATTATTTCTTCAAAGTCACCGGGAGCGACGTTTTCATTGCTCTCGATAACTGTTTCATTCTGACCTGAGCACGGACTGTCCGTTACTGAGTCCCCAGCAAATAACTGAACATACGGAGCATAGGAGGAAACATAGACTTCGACCGTTTTGATAAAATCTGGATTGGGTGAGTAACCCCTTAGGTTTGAAGAGGTTTGTCTGTCATAATCGGTAACTTGTTTTGGATCGTAACCGATGCAAAAAGAACCCACCTTCTCTAGTTGAAGCCCATAAAGGACAGCATTAGATGGCGGTGTTTTGTTTGTGAAGCCTCCTTCCAAAACACTCCACGTCTGACCGGGATCAAATGTGAAAACAAAAGCGATAATTCGCTTCCCCTTACCAAAGTCTACCACACCCAAAGGCATAGTGTTCCTGTCCGCTCCCTTGTTCATCAATGGTGACAGGTTCCCAGCCCAGATCGTTATTCCATTTGCAAGATAAATGGGGAAGTAGGCGTTTCCAAAGAAATATCCAGATCTGTACAATAAGACTGACCCTTGATACATTGAATTATTCTTGAAGTTCCAAGACACTATCCCTTGCGGTTTATTGTACCAAGACCACTCCGCAGTTATGCTGGTAGAAATACTTTCGACCTCGGTACCGAACCCGGCTTCATACCGCTGGGTGACGGGAGGAAGAGTGCCGCTTATTATCGTCATTTCTCTCAGTTCACAAAGAATTACTTTTCACTTAAGATTTGTGTAGGTTCAGAATCCTTAGTTTCTTTAGAGTGGATAGTACATGTGTACTGAATCATAATATGTGTTCCCTCTCTTGATCGCATTTGGCAGAGTTCCATACTCGACAAACCCGATTCTCTTATAGAGATTCCTTGCAGTTGTATTTACAGAGAACACCTCAAGTTTCAAAATATCAAATTTACCCTTTGAGAGCTCTATCATTTTTTTGATCATCTCTTCTCCCAATCCCTTCCCACGATATCCCTTTTTTATCGCTATCCCTAGAACAGCGATATGAGATATTTCGCTGCCTGGTCTCATTCTTTGCGAGTCGCATAGTCCTACGACCTTTCCATCCACTTCAGCTACGACCGCGACAGCATTGCCTTCCTTGATAAGCTTAAAGAGGGTTGAGAACCACGCTAACTCAGATTCATAGCTTGGCTTAACCTGATGAAAAATAATTCCGAAATCGGGAGATTCCTTCAGTTCATCATAGAAAGAGTAATAGTTTTCGACAAGGTCGTCCATGTCGTTCCATTGCAGTTCCCTTATCATCTACATTAGAGTATCAGTCAATATTTATAGCTTTCAAGGTGAGCTAATGATTTCACGATACGTATTTCATTTGGTGAAAGTTCAGATTACTCTAATGAACTCTTCCGTTGTTATAGTCGGCATCATCTTCGACAGATTCGTGAGACTCCTTTCGTGGGATTCCTTGTTCATCGACGAAACTGCATCCTGGATGATCACCGGAATGAAACCGAGGTTCTGGGCGTGTCTCGCTGAAAATTCAACTCCCATCTCTGTTGCAATTCCGGTGAAGTAGAGCGTGTTTATCCCTGCATTTCTAATCATCAACTCGAAATTGGTCCCTACAAAGAAACTAGCGGTGTTTTTGTTGATGACTATATCTGACTTTTCTGGATATATCTCTTTTACGATATCACCCGGTTCGAACTTTCCAAAACTGGATCCTTTTCTGGTTGGAGATTCGAACACGTCAGGGAGTCTTGTAATCTTGGAATAAAATATGGGAACCCTAGATTCCCTAGTTTTATTGACGATCTTGACCAGATTTGACAGGAATTCCTCTTTATTGAAAATCATTGAAACCAAAGCTTCCTGGACATCCCAGACGACCAAGGCACTCTTCTCTCTCTTTATCATACCTTGCAAATTTTGAAACATGTGAACGAGATTAGTTTTTGCCCAAATAATTTTTTACTTTGGTCGACACAGATCAGGTTTTAGAAATCCAAGTATGAATTCATCTTTTAGAGAAGTCAAGAAATCGACAAAATGTCTTTTATTACTACTGAACTGAACTTCTAATGAAGGATGCGAATTCTAGGGCAATCAAGAACAGAGAAGTGGTTGGTCTTGGGAAACGAAAACTCACAAAGTCTGCCCTGGTGGAACAGATATGCAATTTCATACGCTCCAATCCTTCAGAGGACGTTTCACTTCCCGGCTTGGAAATTAGGTTCAAGATCAACCGTTTTACCATCCAAAAGACTTTCAAGGAGATGATGGGAATATCGCCCAGGAAATATGCTGAAGAGTGCAGAATTCAACTACTGAAGAAAAATCTGAAGAACAACGTGCCTATCCCTAAAGCCGTTTATCAAGCTGGGTACAATTCTCATAGTTGGCTCTACGAGGAGCCTTCGTCCAAACTTGGGATGACCCCTACCAGTTATAGAAAGGGTGGGGAAGGGATCACCATAATGTATCTCACTTCAGAATGCAAACTGGGATTTCTTCTTGTTGCAGAGACTGAGTTCGGTATATGTTCCCTGAGCATTGCTGATGACGAAAAGTCTCTAGTAGCTCACCTTAGAAAGGAATACCCTAGGGCGTTGCTGATCCGTTCAGAGGACGTGAGACAGAGACTGAACTCAGTGCTGGAGTATTTCGATGGTCAACTCCTGGATCTGCCACTTGATATTGGCGGAACTGAATTCCAGAAGAGGGTTTGGTCTGCTCTCTTGAGGATCCCATATGGAGAGACCAGGTCGTACCATGAAGTTGCTGAGATGATAGGCGAGCCCAAGGCTGATTAGAGCTGTAGCAAACGCATGTGCTTCCAATCCCGTCCCGTTGATCATACCTTGCCACAGAGTGATTCGCAAGGATGGCGGCCTTGGAGGTTACGGTCTGGGGATTGGGAGGAAGGAGTTTCTGTTAAACATGGAGAAGGCAAATTCAGAGGTGAAATGAATCAGCGAAGAAAGTACGGCACCTACGAATTCACAGAATATTGAGACGAGAAAAGAGAAGTCCAAGATTTCCAGGATGATCGGAGTTTACGGGGTACTTGTGACTCTCAGTCTCATCTGGGGTATTGCCTTTGTTGCAATAAAAATTCTGGAACCGATGGTCAGTCCTGTTAACCTGACCCTTCTAAGGTGGTTCATCGCTAGTGTAGGTTTCTTGGCATTACTTCCGGTTTACGGAAAACTAAAAACTCGCATCGGTCTGAGAGACATTCCGCGGCTGATTCTTGTTTCTTTTGCAAACGTCGTTGCTTACCACCTGACCATCAATTATTCAGAAGGGAGCATCGGAGCTGGACTCGAAACTTTGCTGGTATCATTAGGTCCAATATTCATCGTTGTACTCTCCACTATATTTCTCAGGGAAAAACATGGCAGGGTCATATATGCCGCAATAGTGCTCGCCTTGATAGGCGCTTTAATCCTGTTTTTTGGAACTTTAAAATCTAGCGGAACTAGCACTATACCTGGTATACTTGAAGGAATAGGAACTGCACTTTCGTATGCAACCTTTGCAGTTTTTGCAAAGCCTCTCATCCCCAAGTTTGGGGCAAAAGCACTGACCATTTGGGTCGGTCTAATTGGAACAGCAATGCTCTTGCCTTTTTTGACGGGGAGTTTCGTTGCCCAAGTCTCTAGGTTACCTCTGTCTGGGTGGCTGGCTATTCTCTACCTTTCGCTCTTGAGCACGGTTTTCGGGTATATGCTGTTCTACACGATTATAGAGAGAGGAGGAGTGGTAAAAGTTTCCGTTCAACTCTATCTCATCCCGGTCGTTGGAATAGTCGGAGGAGTTCTATTACTGGGTGAAACTGTGAACGTTTACACCATAATTGGAGGAGCTACGATGCTCGTAGCTGTAGCACTGACAACGGTAAAGTGGAAAGTTAACGGAGAAAGAAATAAGGAAAGAAGCTTGAAAAACTGACCCTTACCTGATTTTCATTATACTCACTAGGAGGGCAGAAGTGACCAGAAAAGACAGCATTAGAATACCTGGAACAATGAGCCCTCCGCTTGCTGAGTAAAGATCGCCAATTATTAAGGGGCCGACAATCCCTGCAGAATAGAAGAATATGACTGCAATACCGTACTCCGAACCAATAAATTTCGCTGAGACGAGTTGAGGAGGAATCGCGTTAAGCATAGTCCCCAGCATGTAACTTGTCAACCCTATCACAATGCTGAGCAGAATAAGGGAATCTATTCCCCTTGCGAATACAAAGAGCAGGATCGCAATTGCTTCAGCGAGTGCTGGATAGACAAAAACCGGTTTGCTCCTCTTGATCAGTGACGCTATGTATCCCCCCAGCATAGCCCCAAAGATGCCAGCTATTCCGATCAAAGATGTGACAGAACTGGACAGCACTACTGATCCTATACCCTTGTTGTTCATCAGCCATGCAACCCAGTAAGTCGTAATTGTCATAAGCGGAATGAAACCGAGGATGAGCGCAATATTGAATTTCCACACTTCCTTATTTTTCACGACTCCGTCAATGAAGTTGCTCCCGTTCCTGGAGTTCGTTGGGGTTGATTGGCCGGTTGCTTCTTTCACCGGTCCTGACTTTACCATGGCAGCAACAAGCAGAAGACATGCTATGGTGATAATGATTCCTGCTAGTACGGCCGTTCTCCATCCGGCGCGAGAAACAATTTCTCCCGCTAGGATTTCTCCCCATGCGATCCCTATCGGCAGGCACGCACTCCATAGTCCCATTGGGATCATTCTTTTTTGTGGAGCAAACCACTGGACAACAGAGGTTGCACCGCTGATTCCGATGACTGCTCCACCCAATCCGATTATAAATCTCCCGATCAGAAATTCTGGAAAGTTCATAGAGATGAATGAAACGAACCAGCCGATCAACAAGAAGCCTTGTCCAAATACTGTTGCCTTTCTAAGACTCCATTTATCTACAATCACCCCCCCGGGGAAGGCGAAAATGGCTGCACCTATGAACATTACTGTTGCTATAAGGGACGCAGTGGTTTCTGATATGTTGAACTGTGTTGAGATGGGAACAAGGATTGGAGAAATGATTGCATAAGCATATCCAAAACTTCCCATATAACCGATAATGACAGCTACAAGAACGATGTAACCATGTTTGCTAAAGGATTTTGCCATAGTAAATTCCGAACCCCAAAGATTTATAGGACTTTACCTGAATTTCGATGGAGTATTTACAAAATTGCCTCCTCCCTTTTTCATCCATCAAGAGGACTATAAGCACTGACCGAAGCAATACCAACAAGATGTTAAGCCTGTGGAATTAACCTTATTAACAATCTTCCTTTGATTCACATAATGGATATAAGGACTGGCTGTTCAGGCTGGAGCTATGGTCAGTGGGTCGGACCGTTTTACCCGTCTGGTACAAAATCATCTGATTTTCTTAAAGTGTATTCTAGGATATTCGATCTGGTGGAGATTGATTCAAGCTTCTATGGAGTACCAGAGGCGAGCACTGTGGAGAAATGGAAGAGCTCTGTGCCATCGAATTTTTCGTTCACCGCCAAGATGCCACAGACAGTAACCCACGATCTTAGATTAAGAAATGCGGTCAACGAGGCGAGGAGTTTTATCGACGTCATCTGCAAGCTAGAAGAGAAACTTGCA
>JAJSLL010000020.1 GCA_026127935.1 Thermoplasmatales archaeon
ACGGGCCCAGTGGGAATCGAACCCACGACCACCTGGTTAAAAGCCAGATGCTCTACCGAGCTGAGCTACGGGCCCCAAGGCGGTAATGGTTTAAAAAAATATAAAAATGTCGATTAGACTTCTACGTTTATCCCGAGCTTTTCTGTGAGTTCTTTGTATCTGTTTCTTATGGTAACTTCTGTAACTCCCGCCACTTCGGCTACCTCTCTCTGTGTCCTTCTTTCGTTAAGAGAAATGCTCGCGATGTAGATTGCGGCTGCTGCAACTCCTGTTGGTCCCCTTCCAGATGTCAGGTCCCTGTTCTCTGCCAGTTTCAGAATTTCCATTGCTTTCTTCTTTGCGTCGTTGGAGAGTCTCAGCCTGTTACAGAACCTGTTGATGTAGTCTTCGGGTCTTGACGGGAATATTCCGAGCTGGAGAATTCTGCTCATCATCCTATAAGTTCTTCCGATCTCCTTCTTCTTGATCCTGGTAACTGATGCAATTTCTTCGAGCGTCCTCGGTACACCCATTTGCCTGCATGCGCCATAGATTGACCCGGCAACAACTCCCTCGATTGATCTTCCTCTGATCATGTTTTCCTTGACTGCTCTCCTGTAAATTACAGCAGCAGTTTCCCTGACATCCTTTGGTAAACTCAGATTGGATGCCATTCTCTCAAGTTCTTGCAAAGCCTGAGCCAGATTTCTTTCAGCAGCGTTTGAAACTTTAATCCTTCTCTGCCATTTCCTTAGTCTGTATAGTTGAGCCCTGCTCTTGGTTGGGATGCTCTTCCCGTATGAGTCCTTGTTCTTCCATGAAATTTCAGTGCTGAGTCCCTTGTCGTGAATGGTGTATGTCATCGGAGCACCAGTCCTCGCTCTGGCTTCCGATTGTTCTGAATCGAAGGCTCTCCAGTCAGGTCCCTGATCTATGAAGCTGTCATCTATCACAAGGCCGCAGTCCTGGCAAACTAGTTCTCCTCTCTCATAGTCTCTGACCAGATGGGTAGAACCGCACTCGGGACACTTCGTCACTTCTTCGAAAAGGTCCCTCTTGTTTTTTCTTTTCTCTTCTTCAACCATTCTTTCACCTCACGTAAATCTCCTTCACCACAACTCCCTTCGAATCAATAGCCACATAAGGAGCGCTGACAGGGCCGAATATTCTCGAAATCTTGCCTAGCGGTTTACCTTCCTTTGCGAAAATCTTTGTAGATAACTGAACCTCCCTGTTCAATTTCGCTATGAGCTTTCCTTCCCTCACTCCTAAAACAGTACCTACTTTCTTAAGAGAATTAGGCATAGGTCACTGGGATAAGTTCTAGGTATTTAATTATTTCGCAATTTTCTCCTGTTCTATAAAATTGTTTCTGCGATTTTTGTTATATCTCGATGCAGCCAGCACCAATGCCTCGTGCAGTATAGACGGTTTTTCTGGTCGACTCCTGAACTCACAGTGGAATTGGGAACCGACGAAGAAAGGATGATTATCAAGTTCCAGTATCTCCATCCTTGTGCCACTTTCGTCCGTCGCTGAGAAATGCATTCCATTCCTCTCGATGTCATCTATGAATTTTGGATTGACCTCCCACCTGTGTCTGTGCCTCTCTTCGATTTCTTCTTTGCCATAAAGAGCATAGGCTAGGCTTCCTTTCTTGACTTTTATTTTCTTGTCTCCCAATCTCATAGTTCCACCCTTTTCGCTCACACCTAGCTGCTCAGGAAGAAGATCTATTACAGGATATTTGGTATCGGGATTCAGCTCACTGGAGTTGGCTCCACTGAGGCCCAGCACATTTCTTGCAAACTCAACAACGGTCAACTGGAATCCGAAACAGATTCCAAGGAGTGGAATCTTGTTTTCCCTTGCATATTGTATTGCCTTAATCTTTCCCTCAGTGCCCCTTGGCCCGTAACCCCAAGGAATCAGGATCCCATCCAAGCCCTTGAGTGAGTCTACTATCCTATCTTCTTTCTCTGAATTGATCCACTTTAGCTTGACCCCTATTCCTGTTTTCCCTGTTACGTGCATGAACGCGTGTTCATTGGATATGTATGAGTCCTTTATCTGGACATATTTTCCCACGACTCCTATTGTGATCCACTGTGAAGGATTCTTGATATTCTCAACTACCCCCCTCCAGAATTCCATTGTTGACTCGTTGGATTTCAGACCAATTCGATCCAGGATATAGTTAGGCAAGACGGTATCATTAAGCAGAAGAGGCATTGTGAAAATGTCCCCCACATCTGGAATGCTGATCACTGCCTTTTCGTCAACCTGTGTGAACAAGGCAATTTTTTCCTTTAGCTCCCTGTCCAGTTCGATCTCACTCCTCGCAATAATCGCATCCGGCTGGATACCGATGGATCTGAGTTCCTTCACACTGTGCTGTGTAGGTTTAGTTTTCGGTTCCCCTACGCTTCTAAGAGTTGGCACATAGGTTACGTGAATGAAGAATATCTTTCCATCTTCCTCCAGTTTCATCTGTCGCAGCGCTTCCAGGAAAGGCATAGATTCAATATCACCAACCACTCCGCCTACTTCTACCAGCACAATATCTGACTTATCTTCTGAACCTATCATCCTGATCCTTCTCTTGATCTCGTCCGTTACGTGAGGTATGATCTGAACAGTGCTTCCCAGAAAATCACCCTTCCTTTCCTTCTCTATGACCCACCTGTAAACTTTTCCTGTAGTGAGATTGTTTCCACTCTTCAGGTCCCTGCTCAGAAATCTTTCATAATTCCCAAGGTCAAGATCGGCTTCGGTTCCATCGCTCAGCACAAAAACTTCACCGTGCTGATATGGATTCATGGTGCCCGCATCATAGTTGATATAGGGATCTATCTTTACAATATCAACCTTGTAATTTCTTTGTCTGAGTATGTATGCCAATGAAGAAGTGATTGTTCCTTTTCCAATACCAGAAATTACCCCACCAGTAATAACTACAAAACGCACATCTCTTATTTCTAATACATTATTAATCTTTTTTGAAATGTCTCGAGTGCACTATTTAAAACGGCTTCGTCTATTGAAAATTTCGAGGAAAAACAATCCAAAAAAGTATATTTGAAATAATATCATGCTAAGGCAATGCAAGACCAGATTAGGGTAATCACTTCATCTTATTTTAACGAAAACGGGTTACCCGTTATCGAGATCTTTGGGAGAAACGTGGAAGGACAATCATTCGTGCTTCTGTATAGAAAATTTCTCCCTTACTTCTACGCCATTGATCCCACGGAAGACGAACTAAGAAGGCTGAAGACTGTTGAAGAAATGGTCAGTATAGAAGAGAAGAAACTATGGTACAAGGGGAAGGAGAGAAAGGCAGTCAAGTTCACCGTCAAGTCTCCATGGAGAGTGCCTGAGTTCAGAAGGAATATCTCAGAGATGAATCGGATTCTGGCAGCTGACATACCTTTCCATTTCAGGTTCTTCTATGATTTGGACCTGGGGAGTTGTGTCAAGTTCAGCGGGGAAGAAATCAAGAGCGACAAATTCGCAGTTGACCACGTTGTCAATATAGATAGCGTTGAAAAGGTTGAGGACTTTCTGCCCCCACTGAAGGTACTGAGTTTCGACATAGAGAACAGCATTAAGACACAGCAGCTGTACGTGATCGGATACACATTCAGTTTCAAGGGAAAATACACTGATGGTGCGATTTATGGGGAACCCAGAGACATCCTCGATAAATTCATACAGCTAGTAAGGAAAGAGGATCCCGATATCATAACAGGATACAATATAGATGGATACGACCTTCCCTTCTTGGAAAAGCTCGCGGATAAGGAGAACATATCCTTGTATCTGGGGAGGGATAACAGCGCGCCACAGAGAATACAGGACCAATTTTGGAGGATTCATGGCCGTGTAGTTGCAGATGCGTGGTGGAATGTGAAGAGGGAAATACACCCCAAACAAGAGTCCCTGGCCTATGTTTCACAGGAGTTGTTGAATGAATCAAAGGGTGACGTTGACAGGTTGAGCATTGACCAGGAATGGCAGAAAGACAAGGACAGAGTGGTCAAATACTGTATCAAAGACTCTCTGTTGGCCCTCAAGATACTCGAGAAAATAGGCGTTATAGAGAAATATGAAAATATGAGCACAGTGTCGATGATACCGCTCGACGACGTCTGGAACTCGGGCAACTCCACTCTCATAGACTCCCTCGTAATAAGGGAGGCAGATAGGAAGAACATTGCAGTGCCCATGAACAATTTCACGAACCAGAACGCTGACAAGATCGAGGGCGGATACGTTCACTCGATCGAAGCAGGTCTCTACGACATGGTGGCTGTAATGGACTTCAAGAGCATGTATCCCAGCCTGATGATAAAGTACAATATTTGCTTTACAACAATTTCTCCTGATGGGGACGTAATATCACCGAATGGCACCAAGTTTGATTCTGCAAAAATAAAGAGAGGACTGATACCCGAACTGCTGGAAAGGTTGATGAAAACCAGGGACAATTACAAGGCACTAATGAAGAAGGAAACAGATCCAGACAAGAAAAGGTACCTAGATAGCATGCAGAGTCAAGTAAAAATATTGATGAACTCCTTCTACGGTGTATTCGCATCCAGTTTCTACAGGTTTACAGATCAGAATATAGGTTCCAGCATAACTGCGTTCGCAAGGGAAACAATCAAAGGTATAATCGCCGATTTCACCTCAAATGGCATTCAGGTGGTATATGGGGACACAGATTCAATCTTCATAAAGACAGGTAGGGCAACAGTGGACGAGGCGGTTGATCTTTCCAACGGGTTGACGGACGAAGTTTCCAAGAAACTGGGTATCATAATAGAACTTGAAAGAGTACTTGACCCACTCTTCTCTCATGGTGCAAAAAAGAGGTATGCAGGCAAGATATTGTTTCCTAAGCAGGATTCTGGAAATATAGTAGTTAGGGGTTACGAGATTAGAAGGACTGATTCCTTCGATCTTCAGTCAGAAGCACTGATGGAAATTTTCAATTTCATACTTGATAGGGACGTCAACGGCGCACTTAGGAGGGCAAAGGAAATTGTTTCAGATATCAGAAGCGGAAGAGTGGAGACAGACAAACTCGTTATCTCAAGGACAGTCAAGGACTTTGAGTTCTACAAAGCAATGGACTCGTTGGCTAACGTACAGGCAGCAAAGAAGATGATGCAGAAGGGAAGAGAATTTGTTCCAGGTATGAAGGTTTCGTGGGTGGTGGTCGACAGTAAGAGGCGACCACAAGTGGTTGAACCGTACTTACCGAACGTTGCTTTCGATTTCAAACCAGATTACGAATACTATGCGGACAGGGTCGCCCAGACGCTATCGAGAATAACAGAAGTATTCAACATGGATGAATCTACCCTTAAGTCAACAGAAGTAAGGAAGAAGAGCACGCTAGAGGATTTCTTCTGAACTTCGATACATTTTTTATTCAAGGTGTAAATCTACTGTGTGCCTCAGATTCACCACAACGATGAAATCCCCGAAAATCACTCCAACACGACCAAAGTGGAAGAGAAAGTGATGGATGGCACAAGTATCGAAGTACTAGACTCATACTTCATCAACGAATTTGTAAAGGTAGATATCATAAAAGACCTTGAAACCTCAAGGATTTTTTACTCAGTTACCACAGAACAGTTAAAAGAAATGGAGATTAGAACACTCGAAAAGGTGAGAGAGTCTCTCTCCAATGGTTCTGATAACTCGATCAACTTCGGCTCTTTCTCTGAGAGGGAAGGGTACATCGATCAGATCCTGAAGAAGCTACTCTCCGAAGATGGAGTGAATCCTGAAGAAGTTTCTCTTTCCCGTCTGAAATATTTTGCCAAGAGGGATTATCTAGGCTATGGGAAGATTGATGCTCTGCTAAATGATGGAAATGTAGAAGACATTTCTTGTGACGGAGTGGGCGTTCCCCTCTACGTATATCATAAGAAATACCAGAACCTGCGTACAAACATAGTTTTCGATGGGGCACAGGAATTGAACAATTTCATCGTTTACCTTGCACAAAAGGGGAATAAGCAGATATCCGTTTCGGACCCAATCCTCGACACCTCGACCCCAGAGGGGAACAGAATTAACGCAACCTATGGAAAAGAAGTTACTGCAAAGGGGGGAACATTCAGCATTCGCATCTTCAATAAAGTTCCATTCTCTCCGGTGGATCTAGTTAAACTGGGAACAGCAAGTCAAGATCTAATGTCGTACCTATGGCTCTCGGTCGAAAACGGCAAGAACATAGTTGTCCTGGGAGGCACGGGAGTGGGCAAGACTTCCACTCTAAATGCCATTACACTATTCGTGCCTTCTACATCAAAGATTGTAAGCATCGAAGATACAAGGGAAATCAAGATCCCTCATAAGAACTGGATATCTGCTGTCACGAGAAGTGGAGTCGGAGAAGGAAGATTCGTTATGGGGAAAAATTCTGGAGAAATAGACATGTTTGACCTTCTCGTGAGTGCGCTAAGACAGCGGCCAGACTATCTCATAGTCGGTGAAGTGAGGGGGATGGAATCTTACAACCTCTTCCAGGCAATGTCGATGGGGCAGACTACCATAACGACGATTCACGCTGAATCCATAGACGACATGATAATGAGACTGGAAAATCATCCACTCAATATTCCAAGAACAATGCTCACATCTGTAAACTGTGTCGTCAAGCAATCGATGGTCAGGATTAATGAAGGCATAGAAAGGAGGATAACGGAGGTATCTGAAGTTTTGAGACTGGATCCAGAGTCGAACGAACTCACATTCAACACCATCTTCAGGTGGGATAAATCCAAGGATATGATTACGTTCACGGGAGAATCAGAGTTACTGAAGGAAATTGCAGATAAGAGGAATGTAAGCAGCGAAATAGTTAGAGAAGATTTCAGCAAGAGAGGTAAGCTGATCAAGTATCTGGCAGACATGAATATAACAAATTATACTGACATTTGGGAATACCTTAGGAGATATTCCGAGGAGCCTGAAAAAATCTCCACGGAGCTGAATGAAGATAAAGGTGAAAGGGGGAACTCATCTGTTCAGAGATAATCAGTTGTCCAGAGTTGGACTTGAAGACACCAAGCCTGCAGCTCATTCCGGGCAATTCAGAAAAGGATTTCTAAGGGTTTCAACTAAAATCTTTTCATCCTTTTTTACGAATGACAATTCGGTATTCATGGATAATGTTCAAACAGAACTTTCCAAGGCAGAGATGGGAGATTCTTCGAGAACTTACATTAGCGGCATATTGTTCGCCTCATTGATTTTTGGACTAATGTTTTCCGTGTCTGCCATTGTTGCTTACCTGGCTAAAGGACCCTATATTCTGTTTACTATATTGATCCCAATTTCCATTGTAGTCGTGGTTGGAATCGGGGCGTTTTTTCCGAGCTTCAAGGCGTCGCAACGAGGAAAGAAGATAGACGAGAATCTCGGATCCGCATTCGCGTTCATCTCAGCCATGTCAAGTGCTGACGTACCAATCAATTCAATAATACTAAAGTTGTCAAAAAAGAGAGAATATGGAGAGGTTAGTAGAGAGGCAATGAAGATTGCGACCAGAACTGAACTACTGGGTCTAGATATTTTTACAGCCATGCAGCAGGTGGCAAGAATGAGCCCTTCTGTAGAGTGGCAAAAATTTCTGCAGGGCGCAGTTGCAACGTCTTCAGCAGGTTCCAGGCTGAAACCTTACTTTGTCACTAAGGCCACAGAGTACCAAAACAGACTAAGGGTATCACTCAAGAAAAACGCAGAGAGTGTATTGATATTCGCCGAGACTTATGTCACTATTGGCGTTGCATTTCCCTTGTTTCTGATTGTAATACTTGCTGTTATGGCGGTTATCGCACAAAACACCAGCGGGATGTCGATGTTGTTCCTTATCATAATTTCATTTCTTGTAATGCCGGCGATGATTGCTACCTTTGTCCTGCTTATGTCCAGCGTGAATAGGGAGGTAAGGATCTCTTGAGATTGTTTGTTTGGTCCGGCCTGGTTGGAGGTGTAGTTGCAGTGCTAATAGCCGTTTATCTCTTTGCATCTTTTCACGACAACTTTGTTCTTCTATTTGACTTTGTAGTAATTGGAATATTCTTGATGCTCGCGCCTGCCGGAATCCAGAATCTCACGACCAGAAGCAGAGTGAATGCTGTAGAGAGCAGACTTCCGGACTTTCTGAGAGATGTCGCGGAGGCATCAAAATTTGGTTCCAATTTGGCGGATTCGATAGTGGTTGCATCTGCGGGAGAATACGGGGTCCTCACTGAAGATATTAAGCAAATTGCAGCCCAAATCGAGTGGGGAGTATCAGTCGATGAGGCACTAGAACAATTCGAAAAAAAGTACAGATCTGATTTCATCTTGAAGCTGATAAGTACGTTGATAGAATGTAATAGATCTGGCGGGAATGTTTCCGAAGTGCTAAACCTTGTGGCTGAAAATTCAAAGGAGACCCAACTTCTCACCAAGGAGAAGTATTCACAACTGAGCAGCTATACGATTGTAATCCTTATTGCGTATGCAGTCTTCCTGTTGACAGTAATCATCCTCGACTTACGGTTCTTTCCCGCAATGTCAAAACAGCTGATCTCAGGAAGTTCTGGATCGTTTCTCATTTTCCTTAACCTGAGCTCCATACCTCTGATAAAGGTAATTTTTACCGGAGTGATAATATTGGAAGGTGTTGGAAGCGGTTTAATGTCCGGGGTCTTGGCTGATGGCAGAATGCAGAGCGGATTATTCTATTCGGCTATATTGGCCGTAATAGGATATCTTTCAATTCTGTTAATCGGAGGTGTTTGAGGATGAGTGTTGATGGGTCTGTAAATCAAATTCGAACTGCCAAGGAACCTCCGAATGATCTCAATTTCTCTGATTTGCACAAAGAAACATCAATGGAAGCGAGTCTTGAGCTGGTAATTGAATATGAAGTAGAACCCCCATTCAGTTCTGTCAAGATAGTCAGGGATATACGGACAGGCACGGTCTCCTACATTGTAAACGAACCAGATGTAGGAAGAGAAGTAGCAGAAATGACAAGAATTGCAAGACAAATGCTGGTATCTAGCCTGAAGTCGTTTCCTCGAACAGAGCAAGAGCGACTCAATTATTTGAGAGAGTTCCTAGCCGATTTCGAGAAGTCAAGGGAAGGTGGGCTATCCAAGATTGATCTCGAGAAAATATTCTATCTGCTTCAAAGAGAACTACTGGGTTATGGACCAGTTCAAGTTCCAGTTCTTGATGACAACGTAGAAGACATTTCATGCGTTGGTCCCAACGCACAAATTTATGTGGTTCACAGAAAATTTGGTTCCATACCAACAAATATAGAATTTGAAAATGAAGACGAATTAGATGATTTCGTGAGACGTATAGTTCAACGCTCAGGGAAACACATTTCGATAGCAGTTCCAATGGTGGATTGCACTATGCCTAATGGAGCTAGATTGCAGGCAACGTTAGGAAGGGAGATCACCAAGAACGGATCATCATTCACGATAAGACGATTCAGAGAACAACCTTTCACTCCACTCGAACTCATCAAAATAGGAACAATGAGCCCTGAAATTGCTGTATATCTGTGGCAGGCAGTCGAGGCAGGACAAAACATGTTCGTCATCGGAGGTACTGCTACTGGCAAGACAACAACCCTCAACTCAATTCTCTTATTTGTTCCCCCCGAAAAGAAACTGGTCAGCATAGAGGATACAAGAGAGCTGAACATACCACACGAAAACTGGATCCAGATGCTGACTAGGCCGGGTACGGGCGATGTGAATCTCGCCACAAAGAAACGGGTCGGAGAGCTCGACATGTTTAATCTTCTTGTAAACAGTCTCAGGCAGCGACCTGATTATATCATTGTGGGTGAGGTGAGGGGGCGCGAAGCGTACACTGTTTTTCAGGCTATGTCCACCGGTCAAAGCGTAATTAGTACTTTCCACGCGAACGACATATCTTCCTTTGTCCACAGGCTAGAGGGGGAACCGCTAAATATACCGAGAGCAATGATATCTTCACTGGACATAGTTATACTCCAAACTCTGACTAAGGTCGGAAAGGATACAGTCAGAAGGATAAAGAAGATAGTTGAAATAGTCGACTTAGAGAAAACATCGAACGAGGTCGTGACTAACACGGTCTTCGAATGGGATCCGGATACCGACAAGTTTACTTTCAGCGGACACTCTTACTTCCAAAATAAACTGCTCAAGAATGGGGGCCTCACTATCGAGCAATTTGAAATGGAATCGATAAAGAGACGAAATCTTTTGGACAGGTTGACTATAGAAAATAGTGTTAAGTTCTCTAATTTTGCAGACGAAATTCACAGAATGGTTGGAAAACCGAGTTCGCAGTCTAAAAGTGAGAACAAAGAAAGGAGAAGCTCCTAAAATGAAAAGTGTTAATTATGAAGAGGATGGAGTGGCAGTTGCTGTTGGGGCTATATTTGCGATTCTCATTTTCATATTCCTGCTTAGCCTGTTCGTAACTAGCTATGTTCCGGCAGAAATGACTTCCTACGAGGAACAATACACTTCTGGCCTGAACAATGACATGATGCAGTTCATAAGCGCAGTGAGTTTGTTGTCCCTGAATTACCAGCAGGGAGAAACGACATCTGTTACATTCGATCTCCAGTCCGGTTATGTTCCCCTGTTTGCCTCTCCCACCGTCGGTCAACTTGCACTCACACAATCATCTGAGGGATCTGCCGGGTATGTGCTCGTAAACAACTCGACAATGCAGGTTAGATCTGGAGGAGCTCTGTCGGTGTATACGAATAATAGATATTTTGTTAACGAGGCCTTTTCTTTTGAAATGTCATCTCTCTTCTATGAACAGTACGGGAGCAATCCATTCGTCAATACTTCGCTTGCGTCAAATGTGTTGCAGGTTGAACCTCCATCAAACGGATCCTCAAATCTTCAGCTCAATCTCGTAAATCTGATGGGTGGTCCTCTAACCATAAGTTCCCAATCACCGGTCAGTCTTTCGTTAACTGCTGCATCTGAAAACTCTTACCTGCTCAGTGGAAATTTCACGCTTACTTATTTCTCAATATTCGGATATCAATTTTATAACTCAATCCTGGAAAAGTTGTCGATGATTAAGGGGATAGACATCAAGCAGATTAATGAAGGAAATGGATACGAACAGATCCAATTTTCATCTGTAACGTTGCCATTCATCCTCAGCATCCACGAACTCAACGTGGTCGTAAGTGCGAGCAGTTAGTGCTCTTACGGTGAATTTCTGCACGAAGTTGAATAGCACATTTTAGACTTATAAAGATGTTTGGAGAAGAAAAGTCACATGATATAGGAGACGGTATCCGAGTCAAAGTTTCCGATGATCTTAAAATTCTCCCCCTTCCCATTTGGGATTTGCATCAGGAATGGATAGACTTGCCAGGGGTCCTTCGTAGCTAGCTCATATGCGGGATGTCCTTCTTCAAATATTGTGGCACAGATCCGAGCAGTCATTGCTCTAGCTTTGTATTCGTCAAGGATGCCTAGCGAGTGTAGATATTCGTGCATCAGGATTACGAAGATAAATGAATTTATTTCATCTCCTGGGCGATTTGCATACTTCAAAGCGTCCAAAAGATTCTTGTTCATTATGATGTAGTTTCCGCTAACTTCCCAGAATGCACCGAGTTGTGAAGGTAGGTCTGCAAGTGCGAGCCCCAATCCAACTCTCTCTTTTCTCAATGCATTTTTGACCGCCTTTTTAACCAAGGAGAATATTGAATTGTAATCAGGATTCGAACTGCTTCCAACTGAAAGTTTGGACAGGCCCGATGGAATATCTATAGACGAGCGTGCTAACGGACCCAGGGGAGCGCTTCCGCCTTTGAGATCTCCGAAACTGACATTCTGCGAAAGAAAGTTCATGAAATACGAGTTATCTCTTCTATATAAATGATTCATACATAGGTAACTGGTCAGTTGAATGTGCACTGAAACTAGGTTGTGGCTACCTCTTTTAGCACAGGAACTTATTACCACTCCCTTCTTTCTATTGGTGTTGCGATGCCCAGTTACCCCCGACATCCATTTATCAGGACTCAGTAACGTTGTAGTACGACAGCAAAAGATCTGTCGTTCCAGATCCCCAACCTGAGAGGTTGTAAGCATAGTTTTCTCTGTAGTTATAGACCGTGAAGTAGTTTGAGACAGACTGAGGATTCTTAACCTGTATCGCTGACGAATAAACCGCCACCTTTTGCCATTGTATAGCACTGAGGCCAGTACCTGCGACTGGCAGATTGTTTAGCAGTGTTGAATATATTACGCTCGCCCAGTGATAAACTGTCGAGTAATATTTCGTGTAAGAAAATGTGGCAGGTCCAGAGAGATAGAGGTCAACGATCTTGTCAGCAAGAGAGGAGCTGTTAACTGAGAGCACATCGTACTGCTCCACCACATTACCTCCCGCTCCAATATTTCCTGAAAACATGGTATAACCAGATGTTGTGTGATAGACATAATTCGGCATTCCCATTTCAGACGGTGGCAGAAGGCTCGAAATGTTACCCTGCCCAGAGTTAACAGTTGCGTCAAAATAGTTACCGTTTGTCTTTATGTCGTTTAGGAGGAAGTCAAACTCGTAATCATTGTACCACGTTAACTGGCAGTTGGTGTGCTGGTACACCCACTGGAATGTGTCAAGGTAGATAGAGCCATTGATGAATAGAACCGCAGATTTATAATTTGTAAAAGAGTTTGGAATATTTGTCTGGTAGGAAGTGTAGTTCGTCGGAGATGATGTGTTAGCCGAAAAACCTCCCTTGAAGGTGTTGTACACTCCGACCTCAAATGCGGTGAAATAATTCTGATATCCCATGTAGCTGTCGATTGATCCTTGACCATTCATTGTCTGATTGCTGACCCACGATATTGGGAACCACAAATTCGGACTATTGAATGAAAGGCTCAGGTTCAGAACCCACATATATTGGGCGTTACAATTGCCTGGAGGTATACTTAAGGGAAGGTTATTTGAAACAGCTGACGGAGACGGATTTGAGAAACCATACTTCGAATTGTTGACAAAGATATCCAGCGGAATCCGATAGGAATAAGCCTTTGTAAGATTCAGGTTGTTGAGAAGCATTGGGAAAGAAATCGGCAGAAATTTTATGACGGACCACTCAGAATTGTTGGAAAGATCTTCTGTAGCAGTTATGATTAGGGACTGGTTTATACCGCCGTGATTTTCAGGGTTGTTCACGCTCATGGCCTGTATCCAAGCATCGGCAGCTTTCACTATTTCACTACTGATAGGGAAAGAAATCAGGCCACTAGGGTTCGTGTATTCCCTGAGAGTCATGTTTTCGAGCGACTGTCCAATCTGGGGATAAGACTGCAGGTTCGGAGTGTAAACGTACACACTTACGAGAGTAGTTGACGCGCTGCTTCCGTTAGGGTTAAGGAATTGCAAAGAAATGCTGCTAGGATAAAATGGAGGTGAACCGGCGTACAACATATCGTTCCCCCCTTTCTTTTCATAATAATAGAAAAGAGGAACTGCGGCAGCTATCACTATAACCGCGACGGTTATGGCCAATATTATCTTGCTCATTCTACTTAAATTCATTGCAATTTCAACTAAATTGGTCTATTAATACATTTCTGTCTTTTCGTAAGAGGTCAGCCTAATGTGCACTTCAACTTGGATGAATCTCCTTTCTAGTGATGAGTTGTGACACATCCCTTATGAAGTTCCTCTTCCTCAGCTTCTGTGTGTAGAATATGGAGAAGAGAGTATCATACGCTTTGCTTCCACGGGATGATCTTGTCCCTCCAGAGACCTTCCTGTATATCACGGAAGGTCTTAGTGCTCTTTCTGCCCTGTTGTTTGTTGGTTCCACATTTGGATCTACCACGAAGCGAAACAGCCACTCCTTCTTACGCTTGAGGAGATTGTCGACGAACTTTCTCGTCCTGAGGTGCTCGTAACCGGTATCGAGCAGGAATGTGAGCTTTTCATAAAGGTGATCTATGTCCTCCTCCTTTCCATGACCCTTGAACCCTTTTGCTTCCTCGTATATCTTCTGAAGGGATTCCTTTATCCTCCTTCCCTCAGCTCCATAGAATTCCTCCAGCTCCTTTGCATCTGATATGATGTGCGCCCAGCAGTACTGCTGTGGATTTCCTGTCTTGGATGCAAGTGTATCGAATGCTCTGTATCTGTCATGTATGTCCGTTCCGTTGTGCTCGCCCAGAATTTCAAGAGCAACCTCGTGATTGTTGCTCCTAGCTGTATGGAATATCGCCTCTGCCTTCGTCACGAATACCCACAGATCGGTGTTCATACCGTTCTCCCTTGATGATGTTGTGTCAATGTGTCGGGAAGGTGCTCTCCTTATATCATCGAGAAGGTTGAGATATTCTTTGCCCAGAACATCTGAAAGCTGGTAAAGGATATCCTGTATTTCTCCTTCAGATATCGTTATACCAAACATCTCTTCCATGGTGGTGGAAACGTTTTCTATGCTCATCCTCATGCCTATCTTCAGGTATGCGGTGATGAGCATTGTCCTGAGGGATAGCCTGGCACCTGGGAGTGCATTGGGAACATCAGGTTCAAATGCCCTTTTACAATGCCTGCAGTACATCCTTTCTATTTTGTATTCAATCACACTTGGCACAATGGGAGGGATGTCCTCTATCACCCTCCTCCGTATACCCTTCCTGACGAGGGGTGAGGAGCATATTGGACAGGAGAATTCTGATGCCTTCAGTGTTACATGCTCCGTTATGTGAGGCATCCTCCTGAAGTGCCCCTTATGACCCGGTTGTGCTCCCGGATTCCTGTTGCTCTTCTCCTTCTGGGGATGTTCATCCATTATAAAATACGCCTTTCCGTTCTTCACTCCAACGGTGGATGGATGGCGTTTC
Source organism: Thermoplasmatales archaeon (assembly GCA_026127935.1). Taxonomy (GTDB): domain Archaea; phylum Thermoplasmatota; class Thermoplasmata; order Thermoplasmatales. The sequence goes on from JAJSLL010000020.1 coordinate 14,898, forward strand.
TTGTATTCCTCAATCTCCCTCTTTAGGCGCTCGTTCTCCTCCCTGAGTTTCCTGTTCTCCCTGGCAAGGCGGTCTATCTCCTCCTGATCCCTTGGAGTTTCTGCAAGAAATCGAGCCATGACATACATATGATACCATGGATATTCATGTTTCTATTACCAGAATTGGTCAAATACCATTATCAGGCACAGGGGAGTGACCAGTTACATACATAGGTACTGTCAAGTTGACGGTGTATAGACATGGCTGTAAAAAATCGGTGTATGTATCAAAAATAGCCAAATCAATTTGACAAAGACACATACAGGTATAATCAAAAAATAAAAAGATTTAACTCCTAGACCCAACAGGAAAAGTCGGATCAAGGTATTAAAAAAGTGGTTCAGTTCACAGATGCATTCTGGATAAGCGTCATGAACTTGTCAGTACCTTTAACCGTGATCCCAGCAACTTCACTTGGAGTCTTACCCTTCAACGCTTCATGAGGTCTAATATAATTGTGGTATAGCTGATAACCAGTTAGGATTGGCGATGCCTTAGTCTTTAATCCCCTCATAATCTTCTCCCTGTCTCTTGTCTCACCATTCATTCTTTCCATCTTGTTGTTATTTCTGTCTCCCTTGAAATGAATGTGGCTAATGTGCTTAGAATCCTTCTTGTTTGAATAGAATTCCTTATTGAATGCTGTATGGAAATTTGGTGCTCCATCGCTTATCAAAACTGACGGTCTCTTTCCTGTCGCCTCTTTAGCCTCTTGGTACATGGGTCTAACATCCGAAACTCCTTTGTGATCCGCAACCATGGAACTGATCCAATAACGAGTTTGGTCGTCCATCATCGAGAATAGATGGGTCAGATTCCCCTTCACTTTGATAAATAGTTCGTCTGTTCTCCATACGTCACCTACTTGTGGAATTATGTTGTCCAGGTATCTCTGCATCAATTCTGTGTACTTTGTGATCCAGTTATAGACAGTCTGGTGCGATACCTGTGTTCCCATAAGCTTCAATGCCCTCATCGTATTCCTGAGGGATTCTCCGGAAAAATACAACTGCATTGCAATAGTGATTGCTTTTGGGTTATGCTTCATGTGCTCGAACCCAATGTTTACTGAGAACGTCCTTCCACAAGCATGGCACTTGAATCTCTGGATCGCATATTCCTTGTTCCTCCTTATTCCTGTTTTCACTACGTCTTCTGAATGGCAAAATAAGCATCTATTTATCTCGACTGGCTTTATTGTGATGTTCTCCCTCAATTCTTCCTTCAATCGTTGTGAGAACTGAATCGCGAAAACGTGTTTACACCTCACTCCCCAAGTCTGGTGGTCCGGACATGAGCACGTCCTTCCAGTAGCCGTTTTTCTGATTGAATAAACAGTAAACTCCTTCGATTGGGAATGTACCTGATACTCGTTATCGCTGATTCTCTTTATCTGTCCTTCGTGACCGGCTATTTCCTTTCCCTTTTCTTCTCTTAGGTTTTTTATTTTACTCACCTTTCTCATTACCTATATCACAAAATATGATATAAATATTTCGCCTTTATTGTTGTAACTACATAGGTAACTATATGTAAGTGCATTTTATATTTAGTTATGTCAAGAATTGGTTTGGAGAAGGGAGAAGTTACAGTTATTACTATGGCAACCAGCAAGGGGCAATCATTGAGAACCACGATACCCATGGGGATTGCCAAACAGTTTGGACTGAAGGAAAAGCAACGGTTGAATTGGACGATTGAAGTTAAAGATAACAAAATGGTGATAGTAGTAACTCCTGAAACTACTTAGTTGATAACCCTTAGCTCGTAACTTTGAATTGATGGCTTTAAGCCGATACGACAATGTTCCTAGGAACTCCGGACTAAATGAAAGAATTGAGAAAAGGAAATAAATAAAGTACAAAAATAGAATCTTATCGTCAGGTCTTTATGTCCAGTAAGAAACCGTTATCTATGAAATCATTAACCCCGTCTGTCACCACATCAAACACTTTGATTTGTTTTTCGACCATACTCACGGTGGAAACGTTGACCCAAGTGTTATTTACTGGATTGAACAGTTGATCTCCAACAGTAAGATTTTCGGGGTCTTTCAGCCAACCTATAAAGGTAGAGTTTCTGATGTAAATGGGTTGGTCTGTCAAGGTTAACAACAATACACCCCCATTTACGCCTATCTCTTGAGATACTTCAGTCTTGTTGTTAAAAAGAAGAGTTCCTGTGAATACACTACCATTTTGAAGATTGTATTCTGTGACTTTTGCCCCCGGTTTCAAGTCTTGAACCGATACGTAACCATTCGGTGTCAGGATAAGGCTCCCCCAAGCAACACAGCCGCCTCCTGAAGTAGTAACAGTGACGAAAAACTGACTTTCTGTTATAGTATGATCATCTGTGACCTGCATAGTCAATCGATAAAGACCTGTATTGGAACTGGTTGGTACATCTATATTGACATAGAAAGAAAACGGTGGAGAACCGCCTGAGGGCACAAATCCATATGTCCAACCGCTAGGCAGATTTATCAGACTGAGATAGACTTCACTGCCCCCGCTATATGCCTTATATGTGTTTCCATAAATTTTGACACCTGAGCCGGGAGCAACTGATGTAGAACCTAGGTAACCCGCTCCAAGATCCACGCCAATGGTAGAGAGGAACCATTCGTTGGCAATCGTTATATCGTACCCGCTCGTTAAGATATGTGTTGTGATGTTTGATGGCAGAGGACCAGTAGAAAAGGCTGACCACCCTGATTTCGTATTCCCGGTGAAATTAAAGTTCCAATCTGGCCAGTACTGAGCCGTGGTATCGTAGACTTCTTCCCAGTCTGTGTAATCATAGTAGCCGTCATACGATGACTGTGCTATAAATTCAGTCCCGCCAGTATGGTACCACTTTACAAAGATAGGGTAAGGATTTACTCCCTGGCCAGTGAATGCAGAAAACTCCACAGTATCATTACTGTTTGTATTCATATCAAAGGTGTAATATTGGTTTTCTTCAAGATTATATGCATCAGGATTGTAAACATAAGTGTTATTTGTCCAGCCTACCGACCAGGTCAATCCCCAGGACCCATAATCTCCGCTAAAACCAATCTGGTCATACGCATTACTGTTGTCCCAAATGGACAGAATTACATAATAGAAATCTTTTGAGCCAGAGTTTGATTCTGGAGTCATTATGGTGACCTGCACCTGATTGAGAGTAGTGGATCCAGTCCATGATGCCCCTTCTACATATGCAATATTTGATGAGTATCCGGGAGGAGGCGATAAAGATGAAAGGCCGTTACTATTGGGGACCGAAACTCTATGCATCGTAGGAGGGGGAAGTTTTCCATTGTAAGTACTGGTCGAAGTGATATAATATTCGATAACAAGCAAGGTTACGTCTTTAGACCCCGACCATTCAATGCCGAAGTTATTGTCTGGAGAGAACCAAGTTTTAAAGGATGGGCTAGGTATTCCACTAATGGATAGAGAATAATTTGTTCCGTTCATTTCGACCCCCCAACCTTTTAACCCCGTACCTGCAGGAGAATACAGCTCGACTCCAAATAAGGTGAAAGTCACATTGTGAAAGACAAAAGTTTGCGGGAGAGAAGTATTCCCTCCATGGAAAGATAATGTAAGTGTTACATTTTCGGAATAATAGTTATTGAAATTCGGCTGAGACTGGTTATCAGAATAGAATGCCAAGCTAACAGAAGACACGGTAGCTATAAGAGAAATTATTATGACTAGACTTTTCGAATTCATTTTCAGCCACTTCCTGCTTTAGATGAGTCGTGCGCATTTTACCATTTCCCAGAAAGTCTGGGAAATCATTAAATACAGTTTATTTCTGATACAGCTGTGAGGAAGGACGGCCTAGTCTTGGTTATCACGATAGGTATCTCTCTTGCGAATACCATCTTCTCAATAGTTTTTGTTCTACTAATTCTCACTTCAAAAATTCCACCAGTTAAAGGGTCGCCTGGAATGGTAAGGGTACCTAGCTATTCAGTTGCAGCAATTCCAATCTCAACTGCGGCACTGGGTTGGTTAATTATCGGTTATGAATTGATATCGCAAAGAAAGAACAATATTTCGAAGATTCTGAGGAAAAAGCTATCAGAAAAATGGAATAACCGAGCACTCTACGATGCATTTAAGGGGAGGGGCGGACCGAGAAGGCTTTCAATAATGGAGAGCTTGGGTACACCGAAATTGAGAAATGAAATAGCCCAGCTTACTGACACTGATTGGAAAGAGGTTGATAGGAATATAAGAATTCTTGAGTCAATTGATTTAGTAAGAATACAATACAATCATGGCATGGTATCAGTATACGAATTAACTGGTAAAGGGAAAGAGTTTCTGAATCTTGTCGAAATTGAGATTCGGGCTCGGGCGTTTCGTTAAGGGATTTCGCACGCTACCCCATCACCTCCATTTGTTCGCTTTGAATGTGCATTATTGTAAGGACCTAAGTGTAAGTCTTATGATAATGTGGACTGCGGAGAATTTTTAGGTAACGCTTAATATACTTCTCTCTTACCGTATCTTAATACAAGCTTACTCAGCTCTTATCTCATAAGTTGATTCCCCATTAAATTAAAGGTAGCACTGGCCACACAAGAAGCAGAGACAATGTTTTAAATTTCCAGTTATTAGTTCGGCTCCATTTGGGTCAACCTTGGCTTTCTAGAATTAACCTAAGTGCCGTACTTCTTCTTACATATCCGCAACCGATATTTTACACCCAAGTGCATCAACCGTGAACTTGACAGAACCCATACATAGGTAGCGTGTTAAGCAATTCATCAGTCTACTTGGAAAAAGGTTAAACTGAAATTTTCAGAGAGGTGCTTAATGCTGCATGACCAACACGAACACCCCGGTTGAAATCATTGAGAAGGGAGATAGTAGAGTTTGGAGCGATTATAATCCGTCACTCGGTAGGTATTTTTTGGATACATCTTTACTTCACTCCTATAAAGATGATCTTGGTAAGGAGAACGGAGGGAGAGGTGAAAATGGCAAACAAGTTCCAATACCAGATTCAGCAGGCTGTCATGAAATTTTACGCATATTTCCTTCTAAGGAAGAACACGATGTTGAAGTTATTGGTCGTTACTTACAATAGGTTCGTATTCTGACCCTCTAAAGATACAAAATAAGGAATGAAAACACCCACCTCAGTTGATGTACAGGGCAGCCCCAAACCTAGGATTCAAATTCGACTATATGTGTAACTTAAGTTCAGATAGGTATTAATTGACAGCACTTGATTGGTTCCGGGGCTACCGATAAAGAGCAGCACGTAACTTGTATCTGAACTGAGTCCCCACGACAACTGCAAATTCCCTGAACCTCCTCTGCTATTCAGAAAGCTAGGTGGAGTTATATTCGTAGCAGTGGTGATGGTTCCTCCCGGACTTGTTCCGTTGAGACTTCCCCGCACAGCGTTGTTATTCCACATAGATCTGTTAGACTCATTCAACCAGTCAAATATCTGTCCCGGAGTCATGAGAAATATTAGGTAACTGGATGAGTTGCTTTTTACCGTGCCAGATATATGAGTCGAATTTAATGAAGGAAATACAAACATCAAATCAACGTAAACGAATGTTTCATTCCTTCTAACAGTCCAGTCGCCTCCTGGGCCTGGACTTTTCACTGTCACTGGCTGCGATAGCACCACCAGTGTCGAAGATACGATGACTATTACTACCACAAGAATAGATATCGCTTTCCCGTGGTTTTTAAGTTTCATAATCGTAGATAGCAAACATACTTTAAAGGATTTATTGATCTAACAGAGTTGAATTGAAGCATGTAACACGGCGGTTCCAAGTACAGAAATCACAAGAGGATACAAAGCCGCCGACAATTGCTTAACACGCTAGACGTTACCTAAAGTGACCTCTAATAAATCAGACCCCCCTAGTAACCGAAGATTTAAGGAAAGTACGGTGTCTTGAATTTCGCACCCTTCTTGATCACGTCTATTGAACTCTGATAACCAGCATCTGCGTGCCTAATTACACCCATTCCAGGGTCGGCGTTGAGTACTCTCTTAATTCTATCTTCTGCACTCTTGGTTCCGTCTGCGACAATCACCAATCCGGAGTGTATGCTGTTTCCTATTCCAGTTCCTCCGCCGTGATGGACGCTTACCCAGGAAGCTCCAGAGATCGCATTTAGAAGTGCATCTAGGATTGGCCAGTCCGCGATGGCATCGCTGCCGTCCTTCATGTTCTCTGTTTCTCTAAAAGGAGATGCGACAGACCCGGTATCGTGATGATCCCTACCTATTGCAATGGGGGCTGTCAATTCTCCTTCTCTGACCATATCATTCATCATCAGTCCCAGCCGCTCTCTCTGTCCATATTTTGCATAGCAGATCCTGGCCGGCAATCCCTGGAAATGAACCATCTCCTTAGCCAGTCTGATCCATTTAACAAGATGTTCATCTTCCTTGAAATTCTCAATTATTTTGTCATCTATTGCGAAAATATCATTAGGGTCTCCCGAAAGTGCGAGCCATCTAAATGGGCCGGATCCAATCGTAAAGAGATCTCTCAAATAACCCGGAACATAGCCAGGAATTTCGAATGCTCTGGCATAGCCTCCCTCCTTTGCTCTCGTTCTCAGATTGTTTCCATAATCGAATACCTTGGAACCCTTTTCTTTGAACCAGACTATTGACTTTACTTCCTTGATAATGGATTCATAAACTCTCTTCTTGTATTCACCCGGATTTTTGTCCCTGAAAGCGTATGCTCCTCCAACATCAAAACCTTCGGGTATGTACCCCAGATTGATGTCGTGGGCAGCAGTCTGGTCTGTGACCACATCAGGCACAATTTTCCTTCTTACCAATTCTTCATAAACAGTTGCAGCGTTCCCCAGGAGGCCAATCGAAGTCGTTTTTCCATTCTTTAGGGCATCGTCCTTTAGAGCAAGCGCTTTGTCTAGAGAATCAGTCCAAACATCCAGATACTTGTCCCTAAGTCTTCTATTTATTTTTTCAATGTCTACTTCAACGACGAGTGCTACGCCTTCATTTATTTTGATGGCAAGTGGTTGTGCACCTCCCATCTCGCCCAATCCTGAAGATAGTACCCACTTACCCTTAAGAGAATCCGTGCCGTATTCCTTCTTAGCCAGTGCAGAAAGCGTCTCATAAGTTCCCTGAAGAATACCCTGGGTTCCAATATAGACCCACGAACCTGCTGTCATTTGACCGTACATTGTCAGACCTCTTGCTTCCAGATCCCAAAAGACATCATCCGTTGCCCATCTAGGGACTATCTGAGAATTAACAATGAGCACCCTTGGAGAATTCTCCGTCGTCTTGAAAATTCCTACGGGTTTCCCCGACTGTATTAGAAGTGTCTCATCATTTTCCAGAGATTTCAGTGAATTTACGATCTTGTCAAAAGCATCCCAATTTCTCGCGGCCTTTCCCTTGCCACCATATACAATTAAATTCTGCGGATCTTTTGCGACCATTGGATCTAAATTGTTAAGTAGTAACCTCAACGCGGCCTCTTGACTCCAGCCTTTTGTATTCAATTTGGTGCCCCGTGGCGCGTGTAACTCCTTCATCATAGCTCAGAAATACCAGTGCGATAGTTAAGTGTATTGATGTCCGATTTTTAAAGCGCTTTTGCAATCTGTTTGTGCTCCAATTTGTCAATTCTTGTCTTCGGTCAAGCGAGGTAAAGATTATATTTCAAGACAATTAATGAAATTAGGGTAACCTAATTAATGTATGGATTTTTTGTTCAAAGCAAAGAAATTTTAGAAGGTAGACGACGTGGTTAACGGTTCGTTATATGAAATGCTGGGGCTTGCACTGGTAATGGGATTTTCAATCTATCTATCTTTCCCAATCATTCTGAGGAAGAACATGAGTGCCAAGACGTTGATCGTCTTGGTTTCCTTTGCTGTGGGAATTTTGATATTTCTTTCAGGCGACATATTTTCGGACGTCGCATCTCAGATCTATTCTTCAGGGTCTTATGTCGCCGACCCAATCCTCTCACTTATATTCCTATTGTCTGTATCTGGTCTGTTTGGGATTCTTTACTTGGTGGAGAACCTAAAAGGTGGGACGGCTTCTCAAGAAACTCACGTCCCTGCAAGGGTCGCTTCGATAGTCGCGATAGGGATGGGTCTTCAGAATCTTACAGAAGGTCTAGTTTTCGGTGCAGCATACGCAGTCGGTTTAACCGGACTCTTCTTGTTGATCCTCATAGGCTTCATCTTGCAGAATTTCACCGAGGGTTTCCCTATAGTCTCTCCATTCATTGGTCGAGAGAGACCGAAGATTGGATATCTTGCAGGACTTTATTTCATTGGTGGATTCCCAACGATAGCAGGAAGCCTGATAGGTTACAACTATGTCAGTTCATATCTTAATGTCCTCTTTGACGGACTTGCTGTGGGTGCGATCCTCTACGTGATTATACCCATGTTTAGAAATCTGTTTAGACAAGCCGATCAGGCAAAGGCACAGTCATTTGTGTATATCGGTATAATCCTGGGCTTCATTGCCGGATTCGCTGTAAACGCGATATGATTTCAATAGATGCGTCTCTTAAAGGAGGGATTGGAGATAATTGACTATTTTTACGATATTTTTTAAATTTCAACCGTTAATTTCCGATTGGTTAATATAGAGAATTTGTGCTAGTGAAAAGTGGGCAAGAAGCTCCAGATTGGCATTGTGTTGGCAATAGTAGTAGCCATAGCGATATACGCTCTGATTCCTTCTGCACTAGCAGCTAATCCAAACCACCTTAAGAACGATCAGAACTACTATGTCTATGGGAAGGTGTACAGTGAATTTAGCATAAACGGTCATTCAGTGTTTCTTTTGAATGACAGCGGAATTATGTTATTGGTCAACTATAATGGAACTCTGCCTCCAATGAACTCTACCGTCCTTGTGGGTGGTGAATATATCAACACAACTTTCTTTGGTTTTACCTACGGTGGAGTCCTAATGGCAAAAGCAGTTTACAACTGGTACTTCTAGATCTAATGATACGACGTGCCGAAGTTTACTTACGACCATCACCTGTCGAAGATTAAAATAGCTTTTGAAATGAGATTCACGATTTTATTTTGAATTATTATGCCATAGGTATCGGAACTCTCAATTCTTAAATATGAATTAATCTTGGACATCGATGTACCCATCTTCATTTGAATATTTTGCTCCAACCAAAATGAAAGAGGCACTGGAACTCCTTTCAAAATACGGTGAGGAAGCAAAGATAATGGCAGGAGGGCAGAGCCTCATCCCACTCTTGAAATTGAGGATTGCAGCATACTCTTACGTCATAGATATCTCAAGGGTGGAGGGACTGAACAAGATCCAGGAAACAGGAGATTTTCTGGAAATCGTTGAAAAATGGAATCATAGATTCTTGTCCGACACAAAAAGGAGAGTCCAAACCTTCTATTCCAAACGATGTAGAACACCTAAATCAGGTTCATTCGTGTACACATAAACTAGCTTTATCTAGATCTAAACCAGGGACAATTTATCAGCAAAATCATTGTGGAGTATATGCTTCGACTGACTCGGGCGATAAGTGGAAGGACATCAGTCATTCCAATGAAGTCAGACACGGATTCCCCATAGTTACGGTCGAAGGAAAGAGAGATTCGTTGTTTGTGATTCCAGCTTATCAGGGCAGCTGCAAGAAGCACAACTCTTGCATTCGGGGTCAGATTACGGTGGAAGGGACTGAAGATGGAGGGAAGACGTGGGAAACATTCAGCGAAGGTTTGCCCAAAGGCAATCACGCTGTGGTTTTACGTGACGGAATGGCTCAAGACTCAATGAAAGAGCCCGGTATCTATTTGGGGACAACCCACGGAGACTTGTTTGGTTCAACCGATAATGGTAAGACTTGGACTAAAGTGGCAGGTGGGCTGGGAAGAATACAGGGAGTTTCTGCATTTCTAACATAGTAAAGTATCAATCTTTGCGAATTAGAATCTCTTGAGCTTTGTCAATTCTGTTGTAGAAGATATGAAAGAAAATAGTTATTTACAGATTAAATCCTAAGAACCAGATGACGACAGTTGAAAAGCTAGAACTGCGTGATGTTTTGAAGGTGGAGAAAGTATTATGATGACATTTTCCCCAAGACCAGTGTGAATTAGAGAATTACTCTGCGATTTCGCTCTTGTCAGAGATGACGATATTAGAAACGCATGGAGACTGCTAGCTGAACGGGCCAAGATGATCCTGAGTCAGCATCTGCTCCCACTCTTGCTGCTGAACTCAAACTTGCTGGCCGACTAAAGGGCAAACAAGTCGCTCTTATCATCACTGGAGGTAACCCTCCACAAAGCGAAATCGAGGTACTGCTTGCAAATTGATGATGATTCTACCGATCCTCTCAAAATTTCATTGTGTCTCTAGAGAATTGTTCTTTAGAAAGCCCACAACTTTCTCTCTAAAAAAGTTGTATTTCGAAATAGTGATAATCTAATCCACCTCGTTTCTCGGAGTTGCATCAGGAAACCGGGTTCCCTAAGTTTAAGTTAACAATTTTCCTTCGAAGAAATAGTCTTTAATCTTTTTCTCTCTCGATATCATTTCTAACCTCGTATGCCACCGCTTCTAGCTCTTAAGCAAGTTTACCTTTATTCATGTCTTCAAGTGATAAGGATTATAACAGACCGCGATATGCGAATGTATTGATCACTACCAATGAGCTCCTATTACTCCTCGCAGGGATAATGCTGTTAGGATTCGTAGGGGAAATTGCATTTAGGAAGAAGAAAATTCCTGACATGCTCCTTCTCTTGCTCATTGGAATAGCTCTACATTATGCGGGCATTATTCCAGGGGTTTATCTTTCAATTATGAGGGACCTTCTGGGATTTGTAGGTACGGTCGCCTTAATTCTTATAGTGTTCGGCGGATTGCTGAAGCTCGATCTCCAAAAATTTGGTGCTTCTGTTTCCAGAGGAGTTTTAATAGCTGCGTTAGATCTCGTTTTTGTTATTGGTATTACGACCCCCATACTCTATTTCTTTCTAAAAATACCATTTCTCGATTCCTTGTTACTTGCTGCGGTTCTTAGTGAGAATTCTGTTACTTTCATTGTTCCACTGATGTCGAGAGTAAATCTGGACGAGCGCGTGAAGCACACTATTGAAGTGGAAACGATAATGAACTCCGTCATGAACATAATAGTGGTTCTCTTGATTCTTAGTATTATGAATCAACAGTCCAGTTTGGTTGGACTGGCAGGCTATCTTTTCGGAAGCATTTCTGAAGCGTTAATAATGGGAGGCGTCGCTGGAATAGTCTGGCTGTTAGTTCTGCGTCAAGCGCTGACACCACACTACTACATTGCCACAGTAGCGGTGCTGTTTGCTCTGTGGGGTGTATCTGATATAATCGGAGCATCTGCAATTCTCACTATTTTCGTATTTTCGGTAATCATAGCGAATTCACTTCCAGTGTCAAAGGTAGTTAAAATTTCTGGAATCATCGATAATGAATCACTTAGTTATTTCAATTCAGAAATCATTTTTTTTGTAATGACCCTCTTCTACGTATACATAGGAATATTGGTAAACATTTTTGATTTCTATGGCTTATTAGTAGCGATGCTTTTGGTTGTGATTCTGGTTGCAATCAGATTCATTGAGGTATTTTCCGTACAGGGAGCTACCAAGTGGTTCGGCAAGGACTCCCTTTTGGTTTCTTCTTTCGTCCAAAGAGGTTCTACCGTGATAGTTCTCGCAGGAATTCTGCTTTCAACTGATCCATCGGTTTTCGGACTGTTTGGTAACATCTTATTCTATGTGGTAATATTTACTATACTGACTGGATCCCTGTTATTCTCTGCTATTTCACGAAAGTACATTTCTCCAACCACTGTTATTGGAACGACTACATCTGAAGCGACAAAGACCCAAAAATAAGAAGTTCATAGTTGCCAAAGTCACAATTTCTCCGTAGATGTGCCGGTCGCATAACTACTGCACCTTTCACTGTCTTCTTTGGTAATTATCTTCTCCGTACTTGGATTTTCAATCTCACTCATCTCTTAGACGAATTCCGTAAATATCATTCAACGGTTGCTCTTCGTAAATCTAGGTATTGTCATAACAGAACCTGCCAGAGCCAATATGATTCCTCCACCCATTACGAAATTGTCTGCTGGAATCACGAAGATAGAGAGTACCTGGATTACCACTTGGGCTGGGGAACCGCCCATGGATGGTATTGTCATATATTCGTCGAGTAGAATGATTGCTGAAATAGAGATCAAGGGGATATAAGCGATGATGGACCTGAATGAAGAATGTTTATGGGTAACAACCGAAGAAGTGATCATAAGCAGCACCAGAACAGTCTCAACACCAAAGAACTTCGAGGCTTGCAGACTCTGGGGGTTCAGTGACGGAAGAGATTGATATGCTTGAATGTTGAATGTGAGCAGAATGACAACTTGGGAAATGAGGAGTATACCACCGACCACCACGAGAGCCCTCCCCGTCGCACTACCTTTGCTCCGAGCCACAAACGCCATATTATCATTCGTGTGCATATGTACTCTTAGCATATCGGAAAGGGAAGACTTAGTTTTTTCCCGGGATCATTCTTTCTCTACGAGTGATACAAGTCTTTTGCGACTTTTGCGCGAAACGAAAAACTGTCCTTGCTGTAACTACGCGATTCGTAATGATCCAAAAGTGAAGTGGG